>NZ_CP015381.1:2860732-3179666 GCF_001854245.1 Desulfococcus multivorans
GGCTGAGATCCTTTCCTCGGCACATTTCCGACGGATCTCCACCGCCAGGTAATGATCGGACGCCTGCTCCAGCCCGGCCGCCAGGGCGAGAGCATCCGCCCGTTGAAACGGCTCGAAGGACACCACCTCCCGCAGCTCGCAACGCCCCTCGGTCAAGGTCCCGGTCTTGTCGAACACCACGGCATCCACTCCACCGGCTTTCTCAAAGCACGAAAACTCCTTCACCAGAATTCCGTTTCTGCCGGCAACGGAGATGCCGGCGACCCTGGCCAGAGGGATTGCGATCCCCAGCGCACAGGGACATGAGATGACCATTACCGTAATGGCCCGGACCATGGCGGTTTCAAATCCCACCCCCCGCATCCACCAGAAGGCACCGGTGGACAGCGCCAGGCCCAGAATCAGCGGGACAAAGACAAAGAGAAGCCGGTCGGTTTTGCCTTCAAAAGCCGTTTTTTCATCGAGGCTGCGCTGGATGATCCGGATAATCCGACCGATGGTCGAATCTTCCCCCACGGCCTCGGTCTTCACCTTGAAAACCCCCCGCGCTACGGTAGTTCCGCTGTGGATGTGGTGTCCCGGCAATTTTCGAATCGGCGCGGCCTCTCCGGTCAGGGAGGCTTCATCCAGAAGGCCCTCCCCCGAAACCACCACGCCGTCGGCGGGAACGATGTCGCCCGCCTCCACAAGAAACATATCCGTCTTCTGGAGCATGTCGACGGAAACATACCGCCCCTTGGGATACAGGTCGCAGATCCGCTTCACCTTTGTGGGTTTCAGTGCGAACAGATTCGCCAGATCCCTGGAAACATGGTTTCTGGCGTTCCGCTCCAGCATCTTGCCCAGAAGTGTCAGGGTGATCAGCATGGACGCCGTGTCGAAATAGAGGTGGATGCTCCCCTGGATCAGGTTATAGACGCTGTAGGCAAAGGCGCTCCCCGAAGCGATACTGATCAGGCTTTCCATGGTGAAAACGGCCGATCGCACCCCCGCCCACGCCTTTTGATGAATACGCCGGCCCCCGTAAAAAAAAGGGACGCTCGCCAATATGAAAACAGGCCATGACAGATAGGTTACGGCGTCTTTGGACAGATCCGTGAAAAATCCCGAATAAAGGGCAAAGGAGAGCATCATCACATTCACGGAAAAGACAGCGGATACGGCAAATCGGTAAATTTCCCGTCGGTGTTCCGATGCACCGCCCTCGTGATCGTCCACGGGCCGGTAGCCGAGTTTCTCGATATGGCGGCGAATCTGGTCGGGCGAGGTGCGTACGGGGTGATATCGGCACTGGAAGGTATCGGTGGAAAAGCGGGTGTCGGGGGAGATAACGCCGGGCAGTTTCTTGAGGGTTTCATCGATGAGCCAGGCGCAGGCGGGGCACCACATCCCCTCCACCCGGAAGGAAAGCCCAAGAAGATCCGCCGCATCTTCGGACAGTTCGGACCCTTTCGAAGCCGTATCCGCCGTTTCCGGTGCATTCGCCGGGGCTGCCGTCGGGTCGTCCCCGGCCTGGGGGATAATCCCCATCCGTCGGCATTCCTTGAACAGTTCGGTTTCCTGAAACGGGATGGGGTCGGCGCCGTCCGATGCGTCTCGGGCCTCCGTCAGCATCCGGAACACCTGCCGGCAGCCTTCGCAACAGAAGAATTGCATTGCTCCCGACACTTCGGCCCGGACAGCGCCCTGCCGCAGGGGCAACCCGCAGAGATCGCACGCGCTCCGGGCGGCCGACGTTGTCGGCTTGTCCGCGGTCAGCGTACGCCCAGGGATCTGACGTAGGCGACGATCTGCCACCGCTCGGGAATGGCGATGGTGGTGGCCAAAGCAGGCTGTCGGCCATCGACAAGCCCATAGCTGACGGTCTTGAAAAGTTCCCCGTCCGTCTGGAACTGGACCCGTTCACTTCTCAAATCGGTCGGCAGGGGCTCGAAACTCTGACCGACGGTGCCGTTGCCGTCATGGTACTTACCGTGACATTGGGCGCAATAGATCTGATACCCCGCCTCACCGGCCGCGAGAACCTCCGGATCCTCAGCCGAAACAGGGGAACGGAGCGCCTTGCCGTCCGTAAGCCGGTAAACGGCCTCGGCATCCGCCAGGGGAACGGTCTGGCCATCCATGACCAACAGCGGGACCTCGTGGGGCTTGACGGCCGGTGTTTCCCACATGCGCCAGTCGTTGCATCCCGTCGCAACCAGCGCGCAGAACAGGGCTAAAATAATCCGGCGCATCCCCTATTCCCCCTCGCTTCCCCGGACATGCTGGGGATTCGGCAGTTTCTCGTAAACGGCATAGGGAGACTCTCCGGGCACGTCTCTGACGGCCCGATACGCCCAGTCCGGCTGTCCCCGGTCCCCCACCATCACGAAAGCGAAGACGCCTTTCGTCAATATGAAGGCCAGAATCAGCGTAATGATCACCCATGATCGAAATTCCGATGTCTCGTAATGTTGTTCCATTCAGATCTTTACCCCCAGTATTCCGGTAAACCAGATATACAGAAATCCCCATATCAGGGTGCCGGCGATGGTCAGCGTCATCGCCAGGGGAAACGGTGCATCCCGGCCCTCGATGCCTCCCGGAAAGCGTTCGATGATCGCCGTTTTTCGCCGTTCCGAATCTTTCCCGCGAAAATGCGTGAATCCCAGAAAAAGCCCGAACACCAGAATAAAGATCAGCGCCGGAAACAGATAGAGCATGACGTGCTGAAAATTCAAGAGTTCATAGAAACGCATGAGACCTCCTCTACCGCCCCGCGACCGTCAGGGCAAAGACAACGACGCTTCCGCTCGTAATCAACCCGGTGACAACGAGAAAAATCAGCACCCCGACTTCGTATCGGCTTGCCCTGGACAGGTGGACGGGGGCAGCGTCTCCGTCATCTTCCAGAGGCAGAAACCGTGCACGATCCTGGTCCCGGAACTGTCCGCTGCCAACCGCCCACAGGAAGACGGGAATGGTGATCAGGAAGCCCAGGACGATGTAGCTGATAAAGTATGGATAATACACGAGTCCTCCTTACGGCACAATGGGTTCGTAGGCGGCGTCGATGCCTCTGGGCGGTGTGTTGGCATCGCTCTGGTTGATAAAATAGACCGCAACGAAATTACCCACATCCCAGATCTTCTCGGATTCCAGTTCTTTTTTGAAGTAGGGCATGGCCGAACCTGCAATCCCGTTCATGATCTGGTAGTAGAGGATACCGCCGGTGACCCCACGATCTTTGAGCAGGGTGAAATTAAGCGGCGGCGGATAGAGGAAGGGCTGTGCCGGTCCCATCCCGTCCCCCACCGGGCCATGACAGCCGATGCAGAAGTCCTGGTAGATCTTGTGTCCGCGGGCCAAACCGGCGGCACTCGTCGGATAGGGATTGGGGATGTTGCGCCACCCTTCGGGGACCTGGGCATGAAGGAACGCCACGTTTTCCACCGGACCGGACTCGTAGGCGGAGATCAGTTTTTCCTTCCATTCCCGCTGACGCGTCATCCGATCGTCCGCCTCCTTGAACCCCAGACTCTGCTTGTAGGTGATCAGCAGATCGATGTTCTTCCGACCCAGATAATCGAATGCGGGCATAATGGAAAGCGGCCGCGTGAAACGGGGGTTCATGAAATGGGCCAGGTGCCAGTCGTCGGGATGTTCCCCGCCCTCCTGGGAAAGATCGGGCCCCGTACGCTGAGAGCCGAGCAGGATCGGATGATCGCCCACATAGTCCCCTGCCTGGGCGATCCGCTCGGCGCCGTGCCCCCAGTCGATGGTGCGGATCGACTGGCTGTGGCAGTAGACGCACCCGTTGGCGATGTACAGCTCCCGACCGGCGGCCTCGATCTCCGAACGGGATCGGAAGATCTCGGAAGGCGTGCGGTCCACCGTGAAGTAAGGGGTGACGATCATGATCAGAACGATGGTCGTCAGTATCGCGACGGAACCGATGAGAACGACTCTTGGGGTCATCTTCATGATGCAGCTTCTCCGGTGTTGAAAAACAGGGTTCTCAGGACGTTATACAGACCGATCAGCGCGCCGGTGAATATCATCACGCCAAGGGAGGCCCGGATGACATAATACACGTGAAGCTCCGGCAGCACCCGGTAGACCGTCTCTCCGTTCAGCCATGCCGTGCCCTGGATCAGCCCCACGATCGTGAGGACCACCGTGAATCCGGTCACGCCGATCAGCACCAGCCAGTACTGCAGATCGGCAAGGAAACGACTGTAGAGCGGTCTGTCGAGAACCTTGGGCAGCACATAGTAAATGCCCCCCAGGGCGATCATCCCTGCGAATCCCAATACGCCGATGTGCGCATGCCCCACCACCCAGTTGTTGAAATGCGTGATCCGCTGGACATCGGGAAGGGCCATCATGGACCCTTGAATGCTCACGAAAAAATACATGATGGTGCCGGTAAACACGAACTTGGCCGAAACGTCCGCATGCACCTCCCCCAAACGGCCCTTGGCCGTGTACCAGATGTTGATCAGAAAGGCCATGACGGGAATGACCATGCCGACGCTGTCGACGATGCCGATGACCTTGAGCCAGGTGGGTACGGGCACCTGGAGCAGATGATGGGTTCCCACATGGGTGTAGACGATGATCAGCGACCAGAACCCCAGAAGAGAGAGGGTGTGACTGTATAGCGGGTTTCGGCAGGCTCTGGGAATGACGTAATAGGCGACCCCCGCCGCCAGCGGCGTCAAAAGGAGCCCGAAGATGTTGTGACCGTAAAACCACAGAATGATGGCGTCGGGGATGCCGGTGAGCGCCCCGGAGGTGGGGCGCCAGATCACGTTGCCCAACGCAAAGGTCAGGCCCGTCAGGACGATCGCCGCATTGGCGTACCAAACCGAGACATACAAGGTTTTTTCCTCCCGGTTTTTGACGGTCATCACAAAATTGTAAAGCACCAGGCCCATGGCGGTCACGATCAGCATGTCCACCGGCCAGATGAATTCCGCGTACTCACGCCCCTGGCTGAAGCCCGCCGACAGGGTGAGGGCGCCCGCCGCCACCATCAGGTTCCACAGACCCGCCGTCAGCATGCCGAGCCGTTCGCTGAAGAGCTCGGTCTTGAGAAGCCGGGGAAGGTAGTAGAAGGCCGCACCGAGAAGCCCCGGAGTAACGAACCCGAAGAGAACCAGATTGACGTGCATGGGTCTGAGCCGGCCGAAAACGAGCCATCCCATGCCCCGTGTAAGATCCGGCGCAATGAGCTCCGTTGCGGCCAGCAGACCGATAAAGGTGGCCACCGCCATCCAGAATGCGGATGTCATGATGAACAGGAGGGACGTCTGATTTTTCTCGGGCAGAATCTTGGAAACCGGAATCATTGCGATCTTCTCCATTCCGTCAGCTGTGACATGCCAGCCAGC
Organism: Desulfococcus multivorans; assembly: GCF_001854245.1. Lineage (GTDB taxonomy): Bacteria > Desulfobacterota > Desulfobacteria > Desulfobacterales > Desulfococcaceae > Desulfococcus > Desulfococcus multivorans. Next base: position 2,866,108 of record NZ_CP015381.1, read on the forward strand.
AGTCCAGGGGTCCTTGGTTTTGTTGATGGCACTGGATGCAGAAGCCCATTCTGAACCGTTCCCCCTTGATACGATCCATCGTCTCCACCGCACCGTGGCATTCGGCACACGCGAAATCCCGCTTGATGTGCCGCTCATGGTTGAAGAGGACGTGCTCCGGCAGGAAGTTGGCCTTGACCCAGGGTGTCGGGGTATTCGTATCGAAGTACTGGTGTTCCTTCATAATCTGAGGATGGCCGGCAATGATGTAGGAATGGCAGTAGAGGCATTTCTCCACGGGCGGAAGACCGGGGTGGCGGGATCTGGCCACGTAGGGATGGCAGAATTTGCAGTCGATGGCCTTGACCCCGGCATGCAGTCGATGGCTGAAGGGGATCGGCTGTTCCGGCCCGATGTTGGTGGCGGGAGAGGCATAGAACAGAAAGAGGAAGCCTCCCGAGAGGAGCGCGAGACACCCGATCCAGAGGATCGGCATCCGATTCTCCCGGAGCGCGCTCAACATCTTCCGTATCGATTCAATCCATTTCATCTCGTTATCTTTTCTCCGTTATTCAGGAACAGTTCGGGAAACAGCCTCAGAAGGTACGCCACCGCACCGGACAGCAGGCTCAGAAATCCCAGGCTGATCAGGACATCGAAAATCCGGAGCGGCAGGGATTGGGTATCGAACCGCAACGGCGGCCCCACCATGACGAGGTTTTCGAACCAGATGCCGGTAAGCGCCAGAGAAGTGAGAATCAGCATGACAGCGGGCTTCATCTTGACGTTCCGGTTGAGCAACGTAAAAAACGGGATCATGAAGGCGGCCGTGAAGGCGATGATGAACGCCAGTTTCCATGACTGATATTTGAAGCGTTCGATAAGGTAGTGGGTCTCCTCGGGAATGTTGCCGTACCAGATCACCAGGACCTGGGCGTACAGGAAATAGGCCCACATGACGCAAAATGCGAAGAACAGTTTACCGATGTCGTGAAAATGAGCGACATCGATCCGGGTCTCCTCTCCATGGACGAGATAGAGGATCGAAGCCAGAATGATCAGTCCGCCCATCCCGATGTAAAAGGCCTTGATGAAAAAATAGCCGCCGAACAGGGTGGAAATGAAATGCGGATCCATGCTCATGACCCAGTCGACGGAAATCAGCGACAACACCAGTGCATAGGCGATCATGTAAAGGACGGCCAGGGTCGTCATGCGATCCCGGCAGACGGACGGATCCACCGGCCGGACCGGAATACGACCCAACAAGGATCGAAGCCCGCCCGCCCCGCCCAGAGGGATGGTTTTGCACCTGAAGGCATGGTAGACGTAGGCGATGCCCAGGCCATAGAGCACCATCAGGCCCACCAGGTTTCGGGTCATGAGAAACGGCACGTTCAGCCAGACCTCCTTGCCGTGCAGATCCTGTCCCAGCCAGGGGAAGAGATGGGCCCTGCCGAAATAAAGGAGGAAAAACAGAACGAAGGATATCGGAAAAAAAGCCGCAAAGGCCTCCGACAGATTCTGAAGCGCCCCGCTCCACCGGGCCTTGGTGACGTGCATGATCATGGAGAACAGCAAAGCACCCTGGGCGATGGCGGAACAGAAAAGCACATTGACCAGATAAACCTGCCATGCCCTGGCATCTTCCCTGAATCCCAGGAGAATCAGGAAACTGCCAAAGCCCGCGCAAACGAGAATGGTCAGGATGGCCGCAAAAGGCCGTTTCGACAGATGCGTTTGTTGTCGCGTCATACCGCTCCTCTGCATTCGACTGCATGCCAAGTGTTGGTGTTCAATCCGGGAATCCTTTTCCGTCTCAGGTCCGAAGCGCTTCCGCGGTTCGATCGTTGCCCGCCGACACGTCGAAACGGCGGATCTCCGCCCCCAGGTCCGCCAGAAAAGCCGAAAGCGCCTCTTCCTTCCCGGCCTCGCATCCGGCGACGACACCGAAACGATCACCCGAGCACCGGGGATCGTAGATGCCTTTCAGGCTTTTGAATTCGGGAATCCGGGCGTAAATCAGGATGCCCAGGACAGTCCCCAGAATGCCGAAGAGAATGGTCATCTCATAGCCCACGACAAAAAACGGAATCAACGAAACCACCGGCTTGCCGCTCACGATCAGGTTCCACTGCACCGACGAGTAGATGGAGAGTGCATACCCGAAGAAAAAGCCGAAGATCCCTCCGGCGAGGGTGAAGTAGCCGACCCGGCTCTTTTTGAACCTGAGGGCGTGGAGAATCGAATGGCTCGGATAGGGACCGTGAACCCGACAGAGTTCCCACGGCGACGACCTGAGCGCGTCGATCGCCGCCGCCACGCTGCTTTCCTCCTTGAACAGACCCATCACGTATCGGTTAGTGGACATCGGCGTCTCCTGGTTTGAGGGCCTCTTTCATCTCCGTCATGGAGACGGAGGGCATATGTTTCACAAAAAGAATGAAAAGCAGAAAAAACATGCAGAAGGTCCCGAACATGATCCCCAATTCGATGAAGGACGGGCTGTAGAGGCCCCAGGCGTGGGGGATGAAGTCGTGGGCCGGGCCGCCGACGATGATCACGAAACGTTCATACCACATACCGACGTTCACCAGGATGGAGATCGTCATGAGCCATTTCAGGCTGGTACGGACCTTCCTGAAAAAGAAGAAGAGGGGCGCCACGCAGTTGCAGGTGGTCATGATCCAGAATTCCAGGCCGTAATCCCCGAAGATCCGCCATCGAAAGGCTTCCTGCTCCACCGGATTGAAGCTGTACCAGGCAATGAAAATCTCGAAGACATAGGCGTAGGTCACGATAAACCCGGTGAGGATGATGGTCTTGGCCACGTTTTCGAGGACGTCCACGGTGATGAGCGCTTCATAATGGAAGATCCGGCGAAGGGGGATCATCAGGGTGAGCACCATGGCGAGACCCGAATGGATGGCCCCCGCCACGAAATAGGGGGCGAAGATGGTGCTGTGCCAGCCGGGAACGATGCCCAGGCCGAAATCCCACGACACGACGCTGTGGACCGAGATGACCAGGGGGGTCGCCAGGGCCGCGAAGAAAAGATACCCCCGGGCGTAGTGGCGCCATTGCTCGAATTTGCCCGTCCAGCCGAAGGAGAGGACCGTATAGATCTTTTTCCGAAGCCCTTCCGCACGATCCCGGATGGTCGCCAGATCCGGAATCATGCCCGTATACCAGAACAGGGCGCTCACCGTCAGGTAGGTGCTGATGGCGACGATATCGAACATCAGCGGCGAGGTGAAGTTGGGCCAGAGGTTCCGCTGGTTGGGATAGGGCAGCATGTAGTAGACCAGCCAGACGCGCCCCAGGTGAATGAGGGGGAAGAGGCCGGCGGTGCATACGGCGAACACCGTCATGGTTTCCGCGGCCCGGGCGATGGGATTCCGCCATCCGGCCCGGAAAAGGAACAGAATAGCCGAAATCAGGGTCCCGGAATGGGCGATGCCCACCCAGAAGACGAAGTTGATGAGGTATGTCCCCCATGCGACAGGATTGTTCTGCCCGCCGACACCGATGCCCACGTAGATCTGGTAGATCCAGCAACCCAGTCCCATGAGTGCGCCCATGAACAGCAGCGCCGCTATGCCCCAGTAGGACCGGGGGGGCGGGCTCAGCGTATTCAGAACGATGGAATCGACTTTGGCCGGAGTGAGGTTCGACATAGGAATCAGATCTCCTGGACGACTTTTTTGAGATAAATAACAGCGGGTTTCGTATTCAGATATCCCATGACCTGATAGGCCCTCGGGTCGTCGGTCATCTTTCGGACCCGGCTTTCCCTGTCCGCGAGATTTCCGAAAACCAGCGCGTCGGTGGGACAGGTCTGAACGCAGGCCGGCACCATTTCTCCATCCCGGATCCGGCGGTTCTCATCCCTGGCCCGGCCGTGGGCATCCTTGATTCGCTGAACACAGAAGGAGCATTTCTCCATCACCCCCCGCATGCGGACCGTCACGTCGGGATTGAGCTGCAGGGGCAGCGGATTGGGCCGATCCCATTCATACCAGTTGAATCTTCGGACCTTGTAGGGACAGTTCTGGGAGCAGTACCGGGTCCCGATGCACCGGTTGTAGATCTGGTTGTTGAGCCCTTCGTGGCCGTGGTGGGGGGCATAGACCGGACAGACCGATTCGCAGGGCGCATTGTCGCAATGCTGGCACATCATCGGCAGGAAAATCATCTTTTCCATCCGGTCGGGATCGTGATACCGCTCGATGCGGAGCCACGACATCTCCCGCCCTTCGATAATCCGCTCTTCCCCGACCACGCCGATGTTGTTCTCGGCGTAGCAGGCCACGGCGCAGGCCCCGCAGCCGATGCAGCGATCCAAATCGACCACCATCCCCCAGCGATAGTCATCCCGGTGCTCGTGGGGCGGATACACGTCCCGGTGGGGATCGTATCCATCGGGAAGCGGCAGGGTCATAGGGAATTCGTTCATACCGAAGCCCACGGTATGGCTGCCGGGATGCGCCTTTCCGCCGAGTTCGGCCATGCCCACGGTGAGGGCGATCTTGCGGCCGTGCTGAAACTTGCTGCCGTCGGTATTGGCGAGCACCATTCGCCTGCCCTCGGGAAGCATGTCCACACCCTGCACCACCAATGTCGGACCGCCGGAGACCGGATCGACCGTATCCGGGAGGAGCCGGAAAGGATTGCCGCCGTTGCCTCGGGCATATCGGCCGAAAGCCTCGTGCCCCTGCCCCGTCGTCATCACGAGAACGCCCGGATCGAGGCCGAAGCAGGGATAGGCCGGGGCGCTCAAACGGCCCCATGGGGATTGGATCTCCAGGCAGTCTCCGGATTTGAGGCCTTCCCGGGCCATGGTGTCGGGGTGAATCCAGACCGGCGCCTGCCAGGCGACCTTGGTGATGGGATCGGGATACTCGGCCAGCCAGGGCTTGTTGCCCCCGCGCCCGTCGAAGAACCGAAGGGAGGGGGCGGCGATGAAGGTGAATTTCCCGGCCGCCGTCCCGGGTTCGGGATCCAGGCCGGCCAGCAATTTGACGCTGTCGAACGAGAACTTCCACGTATATGGCGAGGCCTCGGCGGCCGCGTCGAAAATTCCTCCCCGCTGAACCGTCTCGAGCCATTCCCGATCGTCGGCGATCCGTCCCGCCGCCTCGAGCCGATCGCGGGTCATGCGCCGGGCCCGGCTGTCAGCCGGGGTTTCGTCGCCGGCAAATCCCGCCAGAAGGTCTGTCAGGGCTGAAAAGTCCGTAAGCTTCCCCATGGCCGGTTGCAGGGTCGAGACGATGCCGTGCCGCCCCGCGTATTCACCCCACCGCTCCAGCGGAAGCCGCACCGGCAGGATGAGATCGGCCAGGGCGGTGGTATCGTCCATGAAATTGCTGAAGCTGACCGTAAACTGCGACGGCCGCCCCAGGAGTTCCCGGAGCCCCAATGATTCGGGCAGGGCAAAGACGGGGTTGACGTTGTTGAGCATCAGAACGGCATTGTCCCGTGCGCCGATCGTTTTGAACAGCTGGTGGACGTCCGCACGTTCCGAAGCGATTTCCACGCGATGCCGACAGGTGAAATCGAACCGCGACAGCGTCGGATCAAGCACGAGATTGAGAAGATTGACGGCGACATTGGCGGCGAGGCCCTCCCGGGCGCCGGCTCCCGCGCCCTGCCCCAGGACCAGAGGCCGCCTGGCCGCCAGCAGCCGGTCGATCAGCATGCGGCAGGCCGACGGATCCATGCCCGCGATCCGGCAGGTGGATGCCGCCGTGTGGGGTCGCGACACCTTTTCAAGGGCATCGCGGATATTCGCCGGCAGGTCGCGGCCTTTTCCCGCGGCCAGCGCTTCCCGAATGCAGGTCAGCGCGACAAAGGCTTCCGTACCGCACCGGATGGACAACCATTGGTCCGCATTGACCGCCGTCAGGGACTGGTACGGCCCCACATGAATGAACAGCCCCTTTCCACCGTCGCGATACCCATGCATGGTTTTGAATTTTCGGGCGTATTCCACCGGAGAAAGCCAGGTCTCCAGGAAGTCCGCTCCGAAGCCGACAAGAACGTCCGCCGCGTCGATGTGATAACGGCACAGGCCTTTGATGCCGAAGGTCAAGGCATTGGCCGCTTTCAGGGATTCGTAGGCAAAGGCCTCGAACAACACCGGCGGGCCGGACTTCACGGCGCCCATAAACTGGTTCATGGCGTCAAGCGTGGTCTCTCCCACGACTTCGGACAGGAGAAAAACATTGCCGTCGCCGGCCGTCGCCGCTTCGGAAAGCCGCTCCCGGACCACGGCCGTGGCCGCCTCCCGGGTGAGGGGCCGCCACCGGCCGTCGGTCTTGATCAGCGGCGTTCTGATTCTGTCGGGGTTGTAGACCCCCTGGAGGGCCGCCTGGCCCCGCATGCAAAGCTTTCCCCGGTTGACGGGATGAAACGGGTTTCCCTCGACCTTGATCACCCGGCCCTCGCGATTTTTGGCGATAAGACCGCATCCGGCGGGACATTCCCGGCACGTGGAAGCATACCAGGCGGGCTTCCCGGTGACCATATCGTCCGGGGCACGGACCAGGGTGTAAAGATTTTTTTCGGGGTTGCCGGTGCAGCCGGCGGCAACGGAAAGGCTGCCGATACCGGCAATCTTCAGGAAAGTTCGGCGATCCATGAAAAGCGCTCCCCACCCATTGGGCAAATGCGGATAGGCCTGCCTGAGGCATCCCATATCCAATGTCAGGTTTCGGTTCCGGGATTCGTTTCCCTCGTCCGGTGTCGATGCCGGGCCTTGAACGGCAAGCTCCCGGCGATTCATGTCTGTCTTCTAAGCTGTGCTGATTTGACGCTTCGGGTCGGCGGACTTGTCACGGCGGTAAAAACCCGCGCCGACAATAGGATTCAAGAGATAACAAAAGCTCTTGTGAAGTGTCAAGAATGATTTGCAGCCGGGTCAAGGCGTTAACGCACGGCAGTCATCCCCTCGGGGCGGCAGAGGGGCAGGTCCCGGCCGTGGAAGAAGATTTGCACCGGGTCGGTTTCTGTTCTATAATGCCCCAACTTTAATGTCCCAACTTTCGACTTTCATGATAGTGAGCGAAAAGAGGTGCCGGGAGGATACGGTCCGCGCCCCTTCAGCAGTGAGTTTTAGTGCCGCTTAAGCGCCGCGGCGGATCAGCGGCCCGGACTGTTTGAGCGCAAGCGAGTTTCCGGGCCGCCCGGAGCAAGCTTCAGCGGCACTTGAACGAAACCGTGTGGGGCGCGGACCGTATCCTCCCGGCACCGGCCTATGAGAGTCGAAATTTGAGGAATGTTTCTCAATGGGATTGAATGAAGCGCGGCGAAAACAGCGGACGATCGGAAAGACCGGCATCATGACAGAAGCGTTGAAATCAGAAGAGACCACCCATATTGGATATCGCAGGATCTCCCGGGAAGAGAAGACCCGGTGGGTCCGCCGCCAGTTCGACACGGTCGCCGCCAGGTACGACCTGATGAACACCCTCCTCAGCTTCGGCATCCATTATCTCTGGAAACGCCGGGCCGTCTCGCTCCTCGATCTGAAACCGGGGGACGCCGTGCTGGACGTCTGCGGCGGCACCGGAGATCTGGCCGTATCGGCCCTCAGGCGGGTCGGCGCCGGGGGGAAGGTCGTCCTGTACGACATCAACCGGGAAATGATGAATGCCGGCAGGAAAAAGGGAACCCATCCCCACCTGCGCCGTCGCATCCGTTTCCTTCAGGGGGATGCCGAACGGATGGCGCTCCGGGACAATGTCTTCGATGCGGCGATAGTGGGGTTCGGCATTCGCAACCTGACCGACATGATGGCCGGCTTTCGGGAAATGCACCGTGTCCTCAAGCCGGGCGGACGGACGGTCTGCCTCGAGTTTTCCCGGCCCACCGCACCCCTATTCCAATGGATGTACGACCGGTATTCCTTCCACGTCATGCCGTGGCTGGGCGAACGATTGACCGGCTCCCGGCAGGCCTACACCTATCTTCCCGAATCGATCCGAATGTTTCCGGACCCCGATGCATTGGCCAAACAGCTTGCCGCCGTCGGATTCTCCAATGTCGCCTACTGGAAGCTGACCAACGGCGTCGCCGTGATCCACAAGGGCCTGAAGGCTTAGGCCGGCGGCGATGAAGTGCCCAAATCGCCTCGTTCTGATACCATCGAGGTCGATATCGAGATGATGACCTCGACCACCGAACTTTTGTCGGATCTCTTCACCGCACGCCTGGAGACGCTGGCCGCGGAACACGGGCTGACGACGGCGGAGACGGAAAGAATCCTTGCAGTGTTCCGGCAGGCTCTCGCCAACCCCTTCATGACCGAGGAACACATCTATCGAAAGCTTTCCGGCGAGGATACCTGAACATGACTCCGGACCGTCCGGACAGAATCCGGCTCGACGAGATCACCCTGGAGAATATCGGCTGTTTCGTTCGGAAAACCATTCGGTTCTCCGAGCTCACCGTGATCTTCGGCGAAAACCGGACGGGAAAATCCACCCTGGTGTATGCGGTCTATTTCGCGCTCTACGGGGCGCACCTCAACCACCGCCTCAAGGTCGCCGATCTCTGCCGCAAGGGCGAAGCCGCCGGAACGGTTACCCTCCGCTTCGAGAAAGGGGGCATCGCCTACAAGCTGCAGCGGACAACGGACGCCTTACCGAAGCTCTATCGCCGCCCAGCCCCTGAAGCGGCCTGGGAAACCGTCCCTGTCCACGCACCCGAGGTCCTCGACGCCGTCATTGGCGTCCGACCGGAAACCGCGTCCGTCAGCTCGTTTTTCCGGGAGAGCGAGCTGATCTATTTTCTCCAGGATATGCCGAAATACAACCAGACCCTGCTCCAGAGCTTCATCGGCATGGATGACGGCCTTGTGCTTCGCACGCGGTTCAAAAAGGCTCTCGGCAGGGCGCGGGAGGTTAAAAAGGCCATCGAAAACGCCGCCCCCAGGAAAAGCGTCGACCCGCTCCACCTCGAACTCACCCGTCGACAGCTGGCCGAGTCCGAAAAAGCCCTTACGGAACTGGAGCAGATTCGCCGAACCGACCGAGGCGCAGGTGTCCCGGATCCGGCGATTTACCAGCTTCTCGTCCGCCGACACCAGACTGAGTCCAAAACCCTGGAGACGCTCAAATCCCTTGCGGAAAAACTTCCATCAGCCAAGGCCCTGGCGACGGAAAAACGTGACCTCGAATCCCGTCTGCAGGAAGCCGAGACAGCCCTGGCCGATGCGGAAGCCCTGCAACGCCGCATCGGCGGCCTCATCCAGAAAACCGACAACCTGAAACTGCGCCTGAAACACCTCGCAACGTTGGAAGCCCGGGCGGCCTGTCCGATTTGCGATCAGGCGGTCTCTCCGGACCAGGCCGCAAGTCTCGTCCGGAAAATCGAATGCCAGTTGTCCCGTGCCGAGGACGAAAAAAGCCGCATCGAGGCGCGCCTGAAGAATATGGAGCGCCTCGCAAGGGATTCGACCCGTCATCGGGAACGACTCCTGGAAATCGACGGCAAGATACAGAAAATAAATGATATTCAACAACGCATCGACGAGGTGACCGAGCAGGTGACGGCGTTGGCCCGGGATCTGGACCGGCTTGAGCGCCCGGAAGACGGCATCCGTGAAGCCCCGGCCCCTTACGACCCCGAGACGGCGGTGGACAGTCGGCGGCTTCAGCTCCAGGAGCAGATCATCCGACATCGCGTCACCCTGACACGTTACGCGGATGATTTGAAACGCGCTGATGAGCATCGCGTGCACATTGCCCGGGCCGATCGGCAGGTGCTGCTCTGCACCGTTGCCGCCAGGGCGGTGGAAGAGGCACTCCAGAGCCTGGGAAGCCGTCTCCTCGAAAAAATCCGGAAAAGCGTCGGCGACTGGTCGCGCCATTTCTCTTTCCTGGACCGGTTCGACATCGAGATCAGCGACCGGGAGCTGCTGCCCCTGATCCAGGCCAGGGGATACCGGTACAAGCTCAACCAGATGAGCAAGAGCGAACGGATCTTCCTGTACCTGATGCTCAAGCTCGCCATCGGCGACGCCCTGGGCCACCTCGGCTTCTTCATGCTCGACGATCCGGCCGACGGCCTCGACCTCAAACGCAAGCAGACCCTGGCCTATCTTCTGACAGAGGCGGCCTCCCGCCGCCAGGTGCTGGTCACCACCAACGATGCCGATTTCGGGGACTTTTTCGCCGGCGGCGTCCGGACGGAACTCTGAGGCGGCCGTCATCCTCCGGGACCCGATTCGGTTCGGGCGCGTTTACCGCTTGACGTTCCCGGCACCGCTCCCTATAGTTCTATTGAACCCGGAATGATCCCAAAAGTCCTATCTGAGAGGTGAGGCTATGCTGAGCGTAAAAGACATCATGACGACAGAGGTGATCACCGTGACACCGGAAACGGAGATCGTGGAGGCAACCCGGCTGCTTCTGGAAAATCACATCAACGGCCTCCCGGTGGTCGACGACAAGGGAAAAGTAGTGGGCATCCTCTGCCAAAGCGATCTGATCGTTCAGCAGAAAAAGCTGCCCCTCCCCTCCTTTTTCACCTTCCTGGACGGATTCATTCCCCTGACCTCCATGAAACAACTGGAGAAGGAGATTCAAAAGGCGGTGGCCGTCACCGTGGCCCACGCCATGACGCCCAACCCGGTCACCGTCACGCCCGACACGGGGTTGAACAGTGTCGCAGCCCTGATGGTGGACAGAAATTTTCACACCCTTCCAGTGGTGGAGAAAGGGCGCCTGGTGGGGATCGTCGGCAAGGAAGACGTGATTCGAACCCTGACCAACGCAACCCTCGAAAAAGAGGCGTCATTGCCCCATTGACAGCCGTTCGCTTCCACGCACCTTGAACAGTTCGCCAAAGACAGGCCCGCGGCGCCACACCCCCGGACCGCGACGGCTTCGTCACGGTCCGCAGAGAACGTTGCGGCATTCAGAGACCGGCATGTTCAGGGCGGTGACGCTGGTGAATGGGCCGTGGAATATCAGGAAATATCGGGGGTCACCGCCTCGTACAGGGGCATGAGCGTCTTGAAGAGGCTGGAGATTTCGGCGGCGATGGCCGTCTGTTTTTCCAGAACGGTCGATTTCTCCTCGATCCTGACGATATTGAGGTCCAGGCCGCGATCCTCGGGCAGGTCTTCGAGAAAGGCGTGAAGGGAATCGATCTCCTTGCTGCCGTCGTGAAGCCGAATCCGCCATTTGCCTTCGTGGGCCTCGATCACGCCTTTGAAACCCTTCTCCTCGAGATCATAGATGACGATATCGTTCTCGGCGGCCGTTCGGCACATCCATTCCTCGTTGTCCGAGTCCTTGAGCCATGAAATGAAGGTTGCCGGATCATTGCCTTCTCGGGGATATTCGAGGTAAAGACCATAACAAAGCCGTTTTTCGTCGACCTCGGCAAAGAACTTGGCCTGGAGAATGTCATTCTCTTCCGCCTTGTGAGTGACATCCGCCCAGTGGATGACGGGCTTCCGGTAAACGGCCCATGAGTTGAACGAAAACTTTTCCGAGGGCAATTTTTCCGTAACGGCCCCGCCCAGGCAGTTCCGGCTCCGCCAGGTGGTGGCGGTGATGTTCTTTTTGAAATCCCCCTCTTCAAACCCGTTGAACTTGTTGCCGTAGCGGGATGAGGCGGTCCTGGTCTTCTGGGGCTTGGCGGCTTTCTTCTTCTGGGCGGCCGCCTTCAGGCGCTTCTCCAGATCGAGCCGTTCCTGAATCCGTTGCTGCAGGTCGATGTCCGTCGTGACCTCTTCACCGGTCTCCCAGCGGATGACCATCGAATCTCCGTCAATGGCGATGACCTCGTACGGTCCTTTCATGTTTTCATATTTGTCCCCTACCTTGAACTCGATGATGTCGATCATAAATTCCTCTTTCCGCATGTTTCTGTGGGTTGCCTTCGATTATATGTCAAGCCGGTTTACGGCGCTATCTTCCCGGCATGCCGACCAACCGCCGTCATCGGAGATCAGATTCGGAATCCAGCGCCGGCCGTGCGTATTTTCAGCCGCTCTGAACAGCATGCAGCCACCCGCTCATAAAAATCTGGATGCATCCTGATTTGAATGCATCTTGAAAAGACACTGAAAGCTCGGAACAGAATCACGGGGAGAGACGTGTAACAGCGCCCATGAACCGGCGACTGCAGCGGGAGCGTCATCGTGTTCGCAGCATTGACGGAATACAATAAAAAAATATATTATCAATCACTTAATAGTATCTTTCCGACGGCTCGGTATACACTTGTACATATCCACCTTTCGACGTGCCAATGCCGGGACCTTCGGGGGAGGATTCACACCCATCACGCAGTTTTATCAGGGGGTTGGCCTTAAAGCTGAAAGGGGGCGTTTGTATGCCCCTTCAGTTTTGAGCCCGCTTCCGGTCAACGTTGCGAACGTCGAAAGATAAGTTGTGTTATTTACTTATAGCAGATTGACGGTTTTAAGGCAATAGCAGGCAAGCTTTTTATCGGCGGATCCGCCTGAAAGGACGATCGCGGGCCGTCCGGAGCAAGCTTAAGCGCCACTTGAACGAAACCGCGCGGGACGCGGGCCTTATCCTCCCGGCACCGGCCTGTGGAATTCGAAAGTCGAGTAAAGATCATTTGCGGGCTTCGGCAGGCTCGATGACGCGCATGGCAAGCCATCTGCCCCGACGGAAGCGGATGAAAGCGGCCGTAAACAGGGAGACGATAAAACACACGACGCAGCTCCAGGCGAAATAGATCCCCATGTCCAGAAAGAAAATCCCGATATAGATGGGCAGGATCATGACCACGATTGACAGCACACCATTGGCCCACATGATGAATCGCGTATCGCCGGCCCCCTTGAGGGCCCCGGTACGGATCATGTACTGGGCGTCAAAAAAAATATAGAAAGCCACGAACCGGAGCAGAATGACGCCCATCTCGGTCATGCGGGCCGATGCCGCCGGCGCAAGCTGCGGGGTTTGAAAAAGGGAGAGGGTCCATCGGGGCCAGACCAGATAAAAGAACCCCGTCACCAGAATATAGAGATAGATGATGTGGAGCGTGGCCCGCGTATCGGCCTGGGCCGCCGCCGGTTCTCCCCGACCCAGGGCCTGGCCGACCAGGGTGCTGGTCCCCATGGAAAACCCCATGATCGGCATGAACGTCAGGGAGTTGATGGTCAGAACGATGTTGGTGACCGCCAGTTCGATGCTGCCGATGCGCCCGACGATGAGCACGAAAAAGGTAAAGGCGAAAAGATCCAGGGTGAACTGGAGGGATCCGGGGATGCCGAAGCGAAGCAGGCGCCTGAAAAGCGCCGCTTCAATCCGCCGGTCGCTGCGCACCCCGAACCGTCGGTCATTGTCGCGGGTGAAAATCAGCCCGGTGAACAGCAATGCCATGACGGCCCAGGAAATCACCGTACCGAGGCCGGCGCCGGCAATGCCCATCTCGGGAAGATGCCATCGCCCGTTGATGAGGGCGTAATTGAGGGGGATGTTGATCAACATGCCGGCCAGATGCACCAGCATGACGGGCCGGGTGCGGCCCCTTCCGGAAAAAAAGGAGGAGAGGGTCGAAGCGAGCACGCAAAACCCGCCCCCGAGACAGAGCATTCGAAAATAGACCACCTCCATACGCCGGATCTCCGGGGCATGCCCGACAAGATCGAACAGGGGCACGGCGACAAACGAGAGGGCCGACAACGCCGCGGCGGCAGCGGCGGAAAAATAGATCCCCTGCCACAAGGCGCGCCCCACCCGAAGCGCCATGCCGGCCCCGGTGTACTGGGCCACGAACACGTTGACGTAGGTGCCGACACCCATGAAGAAACCAATGAACAGAAAGGCCGTCAGCCCGCCGGGGGTCGAGGCGGCGATGGCATCGATGGAATACCGGGCCAGAAAGATCCGGTCCGTCACCTCCAGAATCATGGTGGTGGCCATGCTCACCACCAACGGCAGGCTGACCCGAAGCACCTGACGGTAACGGTAAAGCGGCTCCGGTCGAAACCCTGTAAATTTCAGTGTTCGTGTTCTGATGTCCATACCGCTCCGAGATCCTCCCTGACGGGAGCATCGTAAGACCCTGTAAAATATAGGAAACCGATCAGGCCCGACGGCCGATCCCTCTTTTGCCGATTAGGCATAACGCCGTAACCTAAGGGTTGAGGACAAGGCCGTCAAGCCTTTATCCGACGGACGGGGGCAGCCCTGGCGTCCCGAACCCGACGGCAGGGAGGCACTTGTCCCCGGGGAGATCCCGTGGTATGTATGGGGAGGCTGAAGGCTGAAGACTGAAGGCCGAAGGGGGATAAGGGCGGCGGTTGTTGCAGAGTCGTACCTTCAGACTGTCGGCTTCAGTCGAATCTCCTGATGAAAGAGAGGCAGGCGGGGAGGTCGTTTTTCCGGGATGAGTTCTGTTCTGGTGGGGAGGCTGAAGGCTGAAGACTGAAGGCCGAAGGGGGATAAGGGCGGCGGTTGTTGCAGAGTCGTACCTTCAGGCTGTCGGCTTCAGTCGAATCTCCTGATGAAAGAGAGGCAGGCGGGGAGGTCGTCATGAAAGTCGTTTTTCACGAGGATTTCTATACGGTTTACACCAATGAGCCGGCGGCGGCTGAAGGCCGGATCGAGGCCGTGGTGGCGGCCATACGGGATAAGGCCGAATTCGTGGAAGCCGTCCCGGCGGACGAGGACGACATCCGGGCGGTACACACCGGGATGCACGTGATGCGCATACGGGAAAAAGGGCTTTACGACATCAGCGCCCTGGCTGCGGGCGGCGCCGTCCAGGCAGCGGAGATCGGCCTTGTTGAGCCCTGCTTCGCCCTCATCCGCCCCCCCGGCCACCACGCATCCGCGGACAGCTGCTGGGGATTCTGTTATTTCAACAACATGGCCGTGGCCCTGACGGCCCTCAAACGGCGGCAAAAGATCCAAACCGCCTTTGTCCTCGACATCGACCTCCATTACGGAGACGGCACCGTCAATATCCTGGATCCGGAGGACTGGGTGAGGATCCACAACCCCGAGGAGCGCCGCCGGCACGAATACCTCCGCAACGTCGCCCACGTTCTCTCCAACATCGCGGTCGACATTATCGGCATTTCCGCCGGCTTCGATCATCACCGGGAGGACTGGGGCGGGCTTCTGGAGACCGAGGACTACTACGAGATCGGTTTTCTGGTGCGGGAAACCGCCAGACGGAGCGGCGGCGGCTGCTTCGCCCTTCTGGAAGGTGGTTACAATCACGACGTGCTGGGGGAGTGCGCCGCCGCGCTCATGGCAGGCATGTCCGCATAACCGGGGGGCATGCCCCCGATACCCACGAAAGGCCAAGACCACGATGACGATACTGGACGCCCGGAACCTGACCCGGACCTATCGGGTGGAAAACCGGGAGATCACCATCATCAGGGATGTCTCCCTCTCGGTCGACCCAGGGGAGTTCCTGGTCATCCAGGGCAACAGCGGGAGCGGCAAGACGACCCTCCTGACCCTCCTGTCGGGCCTGGACCGGCCGACGTCGGGCCGTATTTTCATCCGGGACCGCGAGATCACCCACCTGGGCGAAGACGAGATGGCGCCCTTCCGGAACCGGGCCTTCGGATTCGTGTTCCAGTCCTTTCACCTGGTGCCGTCCCTCAACGCCCTCGAGAACGTCATGTTTCCCGCCGAACTTTCCGGGAACGGGCATGCCCGAAAGAAGGCCGAAGCCCTGCTCGACCGGGTCGGCCTCCTGCCCCGCCGCGGCCACTTCCCCCACCAGCTCTCAGGCGGGGAGAAGCAGCGCGTGGCCATCTGCCGGGCCCTGGTCAACGAACCGGATATCGTCTTCGCCGACGAGCCCACGGGCAACCTCGACGCCGACAACAGCGCGGCCATCCTGACCCTGCTGCTTCACCTCCGGAAAGAAAAAGGGGCCACCCTCATCCTGGTCACCCACAGCGCCGAGATCGCCCAAAAGGCGGATAGAAGGCTGCTGCTCAGCAACGGCGAGATTTCAACCGCGAGAGGAAACTGACATGTTCCACGCCAGGTTCCTGTTTCGGCAGTTCGTCGCCGGCGGCCGCCAGGCAGCGGTCTTCGTCCTGTGCGTCACCCTCTCCATCGTCGCGGTGGTGGCGGTGAACGGATTCCGGGAAAGCCTCAACCGGTCCCTGCTCCAGGATGCCCGGGCACTGCACGGGGCCGACATCATCGTGAGATCCCACTTTCCCCTCTCGGCCCCCCTTCTGGCGGCGATCCGGGATATCGAGGCCCAGGGGCGGGCGGAGAGCACCCCCGTCTACGAGTTCTATTCCGTTGTCCGGAGCGCCCGAGGGGATGCCTCGCTCCTGGCGGACCTGAAGATCGTCGGCCCGGCATACCCCTTTTACGGCGAGGTGACGCTGGCGTCGGGCCGGCCCTTCGACCGGGTCCTCGCCCCCGGGAGCGTCGTGGCGGAGCAGGCCCTGCTGGAGCGGCTCGGCCTGTCGGTGGGAGACACCCTTTACGTCGGGAGCGCCAGTCTCACCATCCGGGATGTCGTCCTGAAAGAGCCGGACCGGCCGGTGGGCTTCCTCTCCTTCGGACCCCGGCTCTTCATCAGCGAGCCGGACATTCCAGGGCTGGATCTCCTCAAAAAAGGGAGCCGCGTCCGCTACATCCGCCTCATCAAGATCGGGGAGAACGAAAACCTCGAGGCCCTGGCGTCGATGCTGGAGAAGGCGGCCGTGGAGGGCCAGGAGCAGGTGGAAACCTTCAGGACGGCCCGGTCGCGGATCAAGCGGTTTTTCGACAACTTCCTGTTCTTTCTCTCCCTCATCGCCGTCTTTACCCTCCTGCTCTCGGGCCTGGGCATCCGAAGCGCCCTCGGCGCCTACCTGAAAGACAAGGAGAAGACCATCGCCGTCATCAAGGCCATGGGGGGAACGCGACGCTTTGTCACCCTCAACTATCTGGCCCTCGTCGCCGTCTTCGGCCTTGTCGGCACCCTCATCGGCCTGGGCCTGGGGATTCTTCTCCAGCACGGCCTCTTTTTGATGCTGGGCGATCTCATGCCCAGGGGCAGCGGGGCGGTAGTTTCAGCGTCGACCCTCGCCCAGGGGATCCTCCTGGGCATCCTTACGGTGATCCTTTTCGCCTTCCTGCCCATCCACCGCCTCAGGGACGTCCGGCCCCACCTGATTTTCAGGAAGTCGAACGAACCCGCCCGAAAGGGCACGGACTTTTACGTCACCCTGTTGTTGATCCTGCTCTTCTTCACGGGGATGATTCTTTTCCAGCTCAAGGATGTCGAAACCGGCCTCAAGTTCCTGGGGGGCACCCTCGGCCTGATCCTTCTCTCCGCCCTGATCACCCAGGGCATGCTGCTGCTGTTGAAACGACTGGGGAGCCGCCCCCTGGCGCTCCGGCAGGCCGTGCGGGGGCTGTTCCGGACGGGCAACGCCACCCGATCGACCATCATCACCCTGAGCGCCTCCCTATCCCTGATCTTCACGATCTTCCTGGTGGAGCAGAACCTGGATGCCGCCTTCATCCGCTCATACCCCCGGAATACCCCCAACCTTTTTTTCATCGACATCCAGCCCGACCAGGTGGCTGAATTCTCCCAGGTCATCGGCCGGAATTCCGAGTTCTATCCGGTGATCCGATCGCGGCTGCTCTCCGTCAACGGCGAAAAGATCGACCGGGAGACAGAGCGGCTCAGGCGGGGGGACAACCTCACCCGACCCTTCAACCTGACCTACCGGGATCATCTGCTGCCGGACGAAATCCTCGTTGATGGAAAAGCGATGTTCCAGGAGGACATCCCGGGGCTCCAGGTGTCGGTACTGGACACGGTGGTGGAGATGCGGTCCATGACCGTGGGCGACGAACTGACCTTCCGGATACAGGGGATCCCCGTAACAGCGACAGTATCGAGCATCCGCAGCCGCACCCGGGAAACCATCGAGCCCTATTTCTATTTTGTTTTCCCCGGGGATTCGATCCTCAAGTCGGCGCCCCAGACCATCTTCACGGCAATCCGGATCGATGCGGCGGATATCCCGGCCGTCCAGAACAGGGTCGTCTCCCGGTTTCCCAATGTCAGCGCCATCGACGTCAGCCAGACCCTCGGCACCTTCGCGGGGCTCCTCCACCGCCTCTCCATGGTGATTCGAGCCTTCACCCTCCAGAGCATCGCGGCGGGGCTTTTGATCATCGTCAGCGCGATCTTCGCCACCCGCATCGCCCGCACCCAGGAGGCCGCCTATTTCCGGATCCTGGGGGCCAAAAGCCGGTTCATCATGGCGGTGTTCTCCCTGGAAAACGTGATCATCGGCGCCGGAAGCGCCGTCCAGGCCCTCGTGATATCCCAGACGGCGAGCCGGCTTATCGCCACCCGGATGCTGGACATCGACTACCGGCCCTATCCTGCAGAGAGCGGCCTGATGGTCCTTGGCACCATCCTGCTGGTGCTCGTGGTCGGGAGCATCGCAACACTGCCCATCCTCAAACAGAAGCCGGTGGTGTTCCTGCGGGAGCAGACGGAGGAGTGAGAGGGGCTAAAGGCTGAAGGCTGAAGACTGAAGACTGAAGGGGGCATAAAAGCCCCGTCCGTTAAAACGCACCCCTTCAGCCTTCAGTCTTCAGCCTTCAGCCTTGACTTCAAAATAAGGAAACGACAGATGAAACCTTCTCTTTTGGCGGCAGTCCTCCTCGCCGTCCTGACGGCAACCGTCTTCGGCGGCTGCGACAAGGCGCCCAAAGCCGGGACGCCGGAGGCGTCCGGCGCCCTCGAAGCGGCCGCTCCCGACCCGAACGAAACCGGACGCTCCGGCGTCATCGTCGCCGTTGGAAACAGCCTGACGGAAGGCTACGGCGTGGACGAGGAACAAGCCTACCCGGCCCTCCTCGAAAAGAAGCTTAAGGCTTCGGGCCATGACTTCAACGTGATCAACGCCGGCATCAGCGGCGAGACCAGCAGCGGGGCCCTGTCGCGGATTCAATGGATCATGACCCTGAACCCGGACATCGTCATCCTGGAGACCGGGGCCAACGACGGCCTCAGGGGCATCGATCCCGATCTCACCCGGAAGAACCTCTTCGAGATCGTCCGCCGCCTCGAGAATGAAGGGGTCGTGGTGGTGCTGGCCGGTATGCGGATGGTCCTGAACCTCGGCCTCGGCTTCACCGACGCCTTCCGGGAAATCTATCCCTCGGTGGCTGCCGAAGCCGACGTGATCCTGATCCCGTTTTTCCTCGAGGGCGTGGCGGGAGATCCCCGCCTCAACCAGGCGGACGGCATCCACCCCAACCCCGACGGCTACCGGATCGTCGCCGACACCGTCTACCCCTATGCCGTGGCGGCCATCGAACGCCTGAGGACCCGTCGGAACTGAAGGACCTGTCAAGGCATCGGGAGATCCCGACCGACCCCCCGCGTTTTTCATCCTCGGGGGGCCGGCATGTCAGCCGACGATCCTGTCCAGCAGAGACAGGATTTCCCGGATTTTTTTCATCCCGTCCGTCCACTCCCGGGGAATGGCGTCCATTCCCAGATGGGCGGCCAGGACCATGCCCGTCATGCTTCCCCGGGCCGCGCTGTCGCCGCCGCCCATGACCGCCTGGATCAGGGCTTCCCTGAGGTCGGTTTCGTATTTCGCGATGAGATGGATCACCCCTGGAAAGACCTGGGGGGTCTCGCAGGCCCGACCGAATTTCCCGATGGCCGCCACGCTCTCTTCATTTCCGGACTTGAGCCCCTCCTCAACCCACATGGCCACGGGGGTCATCTCAAAAGCCTCGGAAGCCGCCAGACGCTCCACGGCCGCCCTGGGCGATTCACCCTTCAAGACTGCCGCGGTCACCCGGGCAAAAAACTCGGCCGTGTCCAGGGTGTTGGGGTCGTCGTGGGTCATCCGGGCCTGGGCCCGGGCCACCTCCGCCAGGCGATCGGCGTCGTCGCCATACAAACCCACCAGAGGCGCCATCCTCGCAGCGCCGGCAAAATCACCGGTATGGGATCCGGCGTTCTCCGCAGTCTTGCCCTTGGCGTAATAGCCCAGGGTTTTTTTCGTGGCGCCGTCCACATAACCGTCGTAGTCTTCAAACAACTGCCGCCACCGCCGGGAAAAGTTCTCGAGGTCGAAGGCTTTTCGCTCGGCGACGGAGGTCAGCAGCACCAGCATCTGGTCTCCATAATGGGTGAACTCCCCCTTGTCCCGCCTGGGGTGATAGGAATCCGACCCGGGCTTCTCGAGCGTCGTCACCCGCCCGAAACGGTTGACGATCTCCTCGACATCGTAGATCCAGTGGGCGCCAAGGGCCAGGGAATCCGCCGCGAATGACGCCAGAACCGCTGCTTTCTTGTTGTCGCTCATGCTGTCCTCCCATGTTTGCATCGTCTTGTGATGCCGTTGTCGAAAAATCGCCCGATGCCGCTACTCCTTTTCATGGGTGTGCCCGAGATAGAGGTCCGAAAAGGTCTTGATGGCCCCCCGGAGCTTGGCCACATTCTCCAGATCCATGGTCTGCTTGCATTTCATGGCGTAGACGAGGATCTGGTGCAGGGCCGCCAGCTTCTTGTCGTAATCCTTGGCGTCCAGGGCGATGCGCTGGGTCATGAAATACTGGGCGGTCGTGTGCTGAATCTTGTCGGCGTGGAGCTCCTTGTTGTTGATCCACCGGACCAGCTGATTATAGTTCACCGGCGTCTTTCCGGAGAGTTCGGTCGCCTGCTGCATCGATTTCTCGATGGTCGTCGCATCCTCCAGCATCATCTGAATCCGCGCCCCGTCGTCGTAGATGCCGCAGGGAATCTCACAGTGGGCCCACGCCCCGTGAGGCATCACAACCCCCGCCGTCCAGAGGATAACCGTAAGGATGAAAGACACTGCCGTAAATTTCCTGTTCATGACACACTCCTTTCGCTCATGGGTTGAAAAACGGTTTCTGAAGCCTCTCCCACCGGCAGGACGGCTTTGTCCAAGCCCATCCATCGCCCGGCGGGAGATCCGAGATAAACTAATATATTGCCGAAAACGGAAATGGGAACGGTTGAATTTGAATTCGGCCGTTTCTATCTTTCTCTGCAGGGGCATGCCGAAGGCTTCAGGGATGTATCCACGGCTATGGGAACTTTCATGCCCCTCGAGGCTTTACTTTCCAGATACCGTTGTGAAGTTAACCCGACTTTCGACTTTCACGGGCCGCTGCCGGGAGGATACGGCCCGGCACCTTTTTCCGGTCACCATCATGAAAGTCGAAAAGTTGATCCATTCAGGAGGTTTGACCATGCGCTACATATGGATTGCGGCCTGTCTTGCAATCATCCTTCTCGCAACAGGACTGATATCGGCCGATCAGGAACAGAAAGCGGAAACCGCTGAGAGCAAGGCGGCGGTGCTGGAGCAGAAGGCATCGGCCGAGGGCGGCAAAGCATCGCCCATGCCATCCGAAGTTATCACGAAGCCTGAAGCGCAGGCGGTCGATCCGGCCGGACAGGAGCGCTTGGACGATGCCGTCACCTGCCTTTCCCGGACCATCTACTGGGAGACCAGGGGTGAAGGGGTTGCCGGCATGGAAGCCATCGCCAACGTCGTTATGAACCGGCTTGGCCATGAAGGCTTCCCAAACACGATTTGCGGGGTTGTGACGCAAGGCCGCGAAGAGGGTGCCTGCCAGTTCTCGTGGTGGTGCGACGGCCGTCCGGATGACGCCGAAGAGGAAAAATCCTACGAGATCGCCAAGGAAATCGCTCGAAAAGCCCTCAACCGGCAGCTGAAGGACCGAACCGGCGAGGCATTGTATTTCCACCACCGGAGAGTCAACCCCGACTGGTCCGCTGAATACCTGAAAACGACAGAGGTGGGCGAGCACATCTTCTACAAGCCCCACGGTGGAGAGGCGATGTAGGGGCGGGCCTACGTGTCCGCCCTGACAACAATGATGGGCAGACACACAGGTCTGCCCCTACTACCGTATCACGGCCTGGGATCAGGCATCAAACGGGCGCTCGAGAAATGGCCTTCCATCGATTTTACCGACGACCATGACGGCTGCCTGTTGGTTCCATGCATCAAACCGGTGCGGAACCGTCAGGCCAACTGTTTCCGTGCAATGGTGAGCAGGTTGGCCGAAACGATCGACGCCCAGACATAGCTTTTGAACGAGCGCCGGCCCTTCCAGGTGCAGCGGTCCACTCCGAAACTGCGCTTGAGCCGGGATATTCCGGATTCGATGCCCGCCCTGAATCGACGCAGACGCTTTAGACATACTCGCTCCGGCACATCTCGAGCATTTCCAGGCCGCGCTTTTTGGCAAAGCATACGTCTTTAATCTCCTTTCCTTTTGCAGCCTTCAGATTCTCCCTGGAAGCCAATCCACCGTCCAGCGCCGCTTTGAGCGGGTAGCGCCCATAGATCTGCTGTTGCCGATCGAGCATCATCTCTGTCAGGGTGACATCCGCGGGGTTGCCTTCAACGATCCGGCAATCGAGGATCAGATTCGACCGGCCGCCGGTAAATATGAAAGGCCGGTTCCTGATAGGTGAAACCGAACAGCCGCAATACCACCGCCGTTCCGAGGACCTATTCGGCGCTCATGCCTTTTGCCCCGGCGCGACTCGCGCCGGAACATCCTTTGCAAAGATCTTGCAGCACAAACCGGCATATGATAGGTTTGCCGTCAATGATGCCGGAGACGGCTTCCAACTCTTTGGCTTGGACATGACTGGCGATTTCGGGCATCAGAGGCATTTGCCGGTTCCATTTTTCGCGCATTTTGTGTTGGCCCTTTTCTTAGCTTTGGCAGTATTAACGGTTGGTTGGCGCCTTCGTTCATACTACGCTCAGCCTCGAAAAACCAGCACAACCCCTAAGGTCTGATCTGACCGGGCAGCAAAAGATAACCATGAAAAGCCGAGCTTGGTTCCCGGTCAGAAACCTGCGTTCGACAGTCGTAGATTCACAAAAATATCAATATGGCATAACTTCAGCGGGTTATGGTAAAACGCAAAATACGTGTGGTGCCTACAGATTTTAGGGGTGCAGCTCTATTTTCTGGATGCTCTCATGAGGCTTCAATTTCAATCCCAGCGTACTCTTCAATGTTCGGAATGCCCGCTCGACCTCCAGCAGCTGCTTGTATCCGAAGGCGACATCCTCGGCCGACAGGCTTTCATCGCTGGTGCTCAGCAGGTACTTGCCGTCGAGCTTCCGGTCTTCTCTGACCATGGCCTTGTCGATGCGAAGCTTTTCGGACTTCAGCTCTTTGAGATAACGCCCCATGAATCGATGGGACAGCAGGCGCTGCCTGGCTTTTTCCCGATAGCGTTCGGGAAGCTCTTCAAAGGCGGCGAGCTCGGCCTGGATGCGTTCCAGATATCTTTCGCGGGTGTGGAGATCATGCCTGGCCTGTTCCGGGTTGTAGGCGATGATGAAACGCCTCCGAGCAGTTCCTTCGCCGGCATGCACCGCCTTGATGTGAAGGTTTGCGCTGACCACCTTGAAACGGCCTCCCCTCCCGGGTGACGGCCAGACCGATGGTGACATAGGGGAGATCGTCCCGTTTGTGCTTGAATTTCCCGAAGGCGAGGAGTTCCGAGTCGCCGGGATCCTCCATCTCGAAACAGGTATTGGTGGTATCGAAGAAGATCAGGTCGACGCACAGGTGATGTAAAAGAGCGGTCTTCGAGGGCCTTCGCAAGGCATGAGCCGATGTTCAGGCGATCCCAGATCCCCTTGAGCAGGTGCGCGCCGCCTGCCGGCTTGCTGCTGATTAGAGAAACCCTTATATTTTAACCGTATACGCCTGAAACAGATGTCTCACTTGTACCGGTTCTGAGAAAAAATGATAAAAACATGAATAAAAAGCATGGCTATCCTTTTTTCCAATCAATTAGGATTCTGGTTATAGAAGATAACCAGGATCTTGCCGCCAATATCGGCGATTTTTTAGAAGACAGCGGGCATGTGGTTGATTATGCAATGGACGGGATATTCGGACTTCACTTGGCCGTCACCCAGCCGGTGGACGTGATTGTTCTGGATATCATGCTGCCGGGCATTGACGGATATTCCCTTTGCCGGCGGTTTCGTGAAGAATCGGAAAAACCGACACCCATATTGATGCTCACGGCTAGAGATACGCTTTATGACAAGCTCCAAGGGTTTGACGCCGGCGCCGATGATTACCTGTTAAAGCCCTTTGCACTTGAAGAACTTGAAGCTCGCTTAATGGCCCTTGTCCGCCGATCCCCCCAGTATGATGCATCCAAAATCCTTGAATCCGGCCCTGTCCGTGTTGATATCGGACAGCGGCAGGTAACCATAAACGGAACCCCGGTCCGGCTGAACCGGACATGTTTCAAGATCCTTGTAAAACTGATGCAGTCCGCCCCTGAGGTGGTGTCGCGGGTAGACCTGGAACACCATTTGTGGGGCGACTGGAAGCCGGTCAGCGATTCCCTGCGAACGCATATTTACGCACTTCGAAAAGCATTGGATGAACCGGGCAGGCCGTCACTTATTGAAACTGTCGTGGGCATCGGTTTCAGGATAAAAGGCCAATGACAAGAAGGTCCAAAACCCTCCGATCCAGAATTGTCTTCTATGTCTGCGGTTACCTGGCCGTATTGCTGATCGTCTATTCAGCGGGCATATCCGGAATGCTGAAAATTTCTGAAGACCTGGCGTTCAACCGGCAGCTTTCGGAAATCGCCGACAGAGTCGCACGGCATGTTGAAGAACATGGCGAAATTCCCGCCCATCTCCCGTTTCACATTTCAGCATACATCGACATATCCACCGTCCCACAGACCCTGAAGGCATTTGTGACCCACCGCAGCCCCGGTGTTTTCGAGGTCGCGGATGATACAGATTATCATGCGGCCATTATTCCGATCCTTTCAACCGGCCAAAAACTCTTTGTCTTCTATGATGTGTCATCCATTGAAACAAACGATTGGTTTGAGTACTATATACTTATAGCATTAATCGGAATCGGAGCCGGTATTTTTATTTTAGGCTGGCTTCTGACCCGGTCCCTGTCAAATCGTATTCTCAATCCCCTTTCCGAGTTGGCGGAAGCGGTTCAGTCCATCTCTCCGGATGAACCGGCCAGCGAGCTGAGCGCCTTCAACTCGCCGGATGAGATCGGTATGCTGTCGGAAAAAATCAACCAGCTGTTAAAACGGATTTCAGATTTTACCCGCCGTGAACGGGAGTTTACCTCTCATGCCAGTCACGAACTTCGCACGCCGGTCAGCGTCATCAAAACCGCGGTTGAGATTCTGCGCCGAAGAACAAAGGAATCGGACTCCGGGATTGTGCAGCCCCTGGCACGTATTGAACGGTCCGTCACAGATATTGAAATGCTCATCAACACATTCTTGATGCTGGCCAGGCAGGGGCACGGCACGGACAGTGATGAGGCCAGCGACCTGAAACAGGTTGCGGAACATGTTGTGGAAACCTACCGTTACCTGCTGGAATCAAAACCCGTGGAAGTGAATATTCTGGCACCGGATGCTTTTTCCATCAAGGCCCCGGAGTCGCTTGTAACCATTTCCCTGGGAAACCTCGTGCGCAATGCCTTTGCTTACACCATGGAAGGCAGCGTCGAAATTATCGTCTCGCCCGACCGGATCAGCGTCTCAGACAGCGGCCCGGGAATGGATGATACCGGCAGAAAATCCGGAATCGGGCTTACCATTGTCGAACGCCTGTGTGAACGCATGAACTGGCAGTTCACCATTTCCGGCACCCCGGGAAAAGGGACCCGGGTGGACCTGATATTTTCTTCCTGAATGTATTCTGATGCATCAACATCCTACGCAACAACAAACAACCAGTTTAATCCGTTATAATTATTGGGAAACTCTGTAATTATCAGTAATGAACCAGAAACTGATATCAATATGAATGCACTGGAAAGTTACATTGAAAAATAAGGCTTGCCGGAAAAATCAGCCTGTATTAGTTTTTCAAAAAGACTTGTAGCAGTCCCGGCAGCAGCACCAGCGTAATCATTGTCCCGAACACAAGCCCGAAACTGATGGAAACGGCTGCCGGAATCAGGAACTGGGCCTGTTCCGACGTCTCCAGCAGCAGGGGCACCAGGCCGAAAAACGTGGTCAGCGACGTCAGCAGAATCGGACGGAACCGGTTGCATGCGGCATCCACAATCGCCTGATGCAGGGGCATGCCGTTTTTTTGATATTGGTTACAGGTGGTCACCAGAACCAGGGAATCATTCACCACTACCCCGGCCATGGCAAGAATCCCAATCACGGATACAATGGAAAGATCACAGCCCATCAGGATATGCCCCCAGACCGCACCGATCAGGCCGAACGGAATCGTCGCCAATATAAGCACCGGTTGCAGATAGGAATTATAATGAAACACCAGCAGCAGATACATCACTCCTAAAACAATCAAAAATCCATACCCTAAAGAAGCCAGCGCTTCATCATTTTCCTCTTCCTCGCCGCCAAAATGAACCGACACGCCGGAAAAATCAGCCAGCACCAGCGGCACAATGGCGTCTTCCAGAGCGTCTTCCACGTCATCGTCATCAATGCCGAACGCAATGTCTGCGGTGACCGGATAAATCCGCTTTCCGTCACGCCGGGCCAGGCTGGTAAACGATCGGGTCTGGGTGATATCTGCCACTTCTGTAAGCGGAATCAGTGCGCCTGCCGGGCTTTTCAACTGCACATCCGCCAGCGCGCTTTCCCGGCTGCGTCCTTCCTCACTCAAACGGACCATCACCTTAATTTCATTCCCGTCCCGCACAAACCGGAATGCTTCAGCCCCATGATACCGGTGCCGGACCTGTTTTGCCACTTCCTCGGCGGTCAGGCCCATGTGCAGGCCGCTGTCTTTTAATTGAATCGTCAGTTCCGGTTTTCCGGTACGAACACCGTCATCCACGGATGTCAGTCCGGCCAGCAGGCGCATCCGCTCACCTAGGGAGAGCGCGGCGGCTTGCGCAACATCCGGGTCCGGATGGAACACCTCCAGCATAATCGGCTCGCC
This sequence comes from Desulfococcus multivorans, assembly GCF_001854245.1. Classification (GTDB taxonomy): domain Bacteria; phylum Desulfobacterota; class Desulfobacteria; order Desulfobacterales; family Desulfococcaceae; genus Desulfococcus; species Desulfococcus multivorans. The sequence continues at coordinate 2,893,061 of NZ_CP015381.1, forward strand.
GCCGGCAACGGTGGTCTCTCCTGTAAAATTCAGCGCTTCCAGTTCTCCGGGCGATCCAAACGTTTTCTGCCATGCCGCGGCAAATTCCCGTCCCGAAAGCGTGCGTTCCGCTTCCGGCGGAAGGGCCATGAGCACCGAGATATAATGGGACCCGGCCAGGGTCTCCACTTCAACCTCTCCTTCCTCCAGCCGCGTCCCGATCAGAGAAAAAATACCCGGCGAGGACATGTTGTGTTCCCCAAGCACCGTGTTGGCCGAATCGACCAGTTTTTGGGCAACGGCAATGGACTTTTGCCTGGGAGCCCCGTACGGAAGTGCCGCCTGGGCAATCACCGTGTCTGAATCGATAGTGGGCGTGAACGCAAAGTTCAGCAGGCCGCCTGTCATTGCGCCCACAGTGATAAACAGAAAAGAAACCGCCGTAACAAGCAAAGTCAATGGCCGCCGTAACCCTGCCTGAATAAACGGCCGAAAGCGGTGGTGAATAAACGACGTCAATGTTTCATTCACCTTCTGCTGGGGCCGGGCCAGCACTTTCAGCCACGGGCGATCCGGGTGTTCTGCCGCAATATGGGCGCCCAGAATAAAAAGAGATTCAAAGAGGGAAACCAGAAGCACGGCAATCACCACTGCCGGAATTTGCCAGAAAACCCCCCCCATTTCGCCGGGCACAAAAAACATGGGTGTAAATGCAATGATCGTTGTCGTGGTGGCCAGCAGCACCGGCCCGCCCATCTCTTTTAATCCCTGAACCGCAGCGGCCAGGGGCCCCAGTCCTTTGGTCCGTTGCACATAAATGGCTTCACCGATCATAATCGCGTCATCCACAACCACGCCGATGGTCACGATAAGTGCAAAAAATGAAATCATGTTCAGTGATCCGCCGAACAGCGGCAGGAACAGCAGGCCGCCAAGCAGCGACGTGGGAATTCCGACCATGACCCAGAACGCCAGATGCGGCGTGAGAAACAGGCCCAGAGTTATCAGAACCAATACCAGTCCGATAACGGCATTTTCCACGAGCAATGCCATTCGGCTGCGATAGGCGGCTGCCTGATTTTCAAAGATGACTATTTCAACGCCTGAAAACTTCTTTTCTGCAACAGAATCCAGATACCCCCGGACCGCGGCTTCAACCGATATGGGGGTTTCACTGCCCACTGCAAACACATCGATCAGGATGGCAGGCAGGCCGTTAAACCAGCATTCAATGGGGGATTTCCCAAAACCGTCGTTTAAGACCGCGATATCGGACAGGCGCAGCGGAATACCGGCCGGCGTCTCCGCCACCACCACATCGCGAAACGCATCCGCCCATTCCCGGCGCCCGGATGTTCGCAACACGATATCCGATTCTTCTGTATAAAGCGTACCGCCGGGTAAGTCCGGTGTACTCTGCCGTATTTTATCGGCAAGTTCCTCCAATGTGAATCCGTATTGACGCAGTATTTTCTCCGGGATTTCAATTGAAACTTCCTGGTCGCGGGGAAAGGCCAGTTCCACTTTCCGGAGCCCCACACTGGTGCGCAAATCATCGCGCAGAATTTCCGCGGTTTTGCGGAGCCATATGAGGGGCTGATCGCCATAAACGACAATGGAAAGCGCTTTTTCAACTCGAGACGGGATGGTAATAACCGGTTTTTCGGCATCTTGGGGAAACGTTTCAATCCGGTCCACGGCACTCTTGATATCATTAAGCGTCTGCTGCGGATCGGCGTTATCCAGAAGGGTCATGGTCACCTGACCGGTGTTCTCGCTTGCTTCTGAATCAACACGCTTGATTCCATCCAGTCCGCGCACGGCATTTTCAACCACCGTCAGGATTGATTTGTTAATTTCTTCCGGAGATGCCCCCGGCAGGTCAATCGCCAGCTCCACTTTCCGTTCTTCCAGGGCCGGATACAATTCCTGCCGGATCGTCATGGCGCCAAACAGCCCCCCGAAAATCAGCACCCCCATCATGGCATTGGCAAAAGCCGTCCGTTTTAACATAAACTCAAGAAAAGATGTCATCTGGCCGGTTCTCCATTTTTTTGCGTATTGGAGTTATTTTCAGGCTGCTGTTGCAAAGCAGTCAGCTTCATGCCGGCCAGCGGGCTGGCGATATGGGAAAGCACAACCTGATCGTCTTTAAAAAGGCCTTCCCCAACGACCACATTTTCCATGTCCTGGCCCAAAACCGTTACCGCCCGGATTTCCAGCGTGCGATTCTCACTTGACACCCAAACCGTATTGCCGGATCTCAGCGCTTTTTTAGGAATCACAGTCACGTCACCAAAACAAGGACCGGGCAGCATCAGCTCGACATAGTCCCCCAAGACAACCTGGCTGCCCGAAAATTCAATCAGCACCTGTTTATGGCGTGTTTTTCGATCAATCTCCGGCAATACCGACCGGATAACCCCTTCATGGCGGTTTGACCCGATATTTACGGATACCGTGCTTGCTCCGGAATCAATGGCATATTCCGGAGAAAAAAATGCCGTGATATGGTAGCAGTCGGTGCAGGCAATTTGCAGTCCCGCGTCTCCGATTTCAAAAAACCGCCCCAAAGCAAGGTTCTCGTTGAGAATCACACCATCGCACGGCGCGGTTATTTGTGTCCGCTCAACATCCAGCGCCGCCCGGACCTCTTTTGCAGCAGCAATTTGCAGGGCGGCTTCCCTTTCTCTGAGCTGGGGTATGCGCAATGCCAGGGATTTATTTTTGCTGCCCTGCCATTTTGAATTTTCCAGAAACTCCCATTCCTTTTCCGCAATGATCTGGCGCCCTTTTTCAATCTCCAAAGCCTGCTGCGCCTGGCTTTTTTCGGCAATGGCCTCTGCCAGTGTGTTTTGATAGGTGCGATCATCTATCTTAAACAACAATTCATTTTCCGTCACCCCGGCACCGGCAAAAACACTATCCGGCACCTGAACAACTTTTCCCTGTACCTCTGCACAGATATCAAGAGTTTCCCTTGGTGCAACAAATCCCCATGCCGGCACTTGGATTTGATAATCCGTTTTTTTTACAAAAAGCGTTTCCACGCTCAGCGGCATTGAGGTAACAACCTGAAATTCCGCTTCGTCTCCAAGGGCAACCAGCAATAGGGTGACGGCACATCCTGCCAGTGCGATCAAAGCGGGAAGGAGTTTTTTCTTTTTAAAACGTTTCACGATCACGACTCCATTTGGCGCCAAGGGCCCTGAGAAGACGGCACCTGTTCGTAAGAATATCCCGTTTCAATGTAATTTCATCCTGCTGCAATGTCTGCAGCTTGGCTAACGCTGCCAGCACAGGCAAAAACGTTTCCTGGCCGTTGACATACCGCAGCCTGGCTTTGCCCACGGTTTGCTCTGCAATTTCAATTTCTTTTTTCAGCAGGATACGTTGATCAAACAATGCCTTTTCCCGGATAAGTGCGTCTTCCACCTCCCGGACGGCCGTCAACATCGCCTGCTCAAGAATGGCTAATGATTCACGGACTTCTGCCTTGCGCTGATCCGCCTTTGACTTCAGGCGCCCCGCATCAAAGACAGGTGCCAACAATCCACTGGCAAAGCGCAGCGCTGTCTGACCGCCGATTTCAGACACGCGGCTGCCGCTTTCCGTATATGCCAATTCTATGGATATCCTCGGCAACCGGTCGGCAATGGCGGCCGCCAGTTCATGATCCGCGGCCTGAAGCGCCAGCAAAGCCGCCCGCAGATCCGGCCGTTCTGCCATGAGCTGACGGGGGGAAGAGACTGTGGTCAGGGGTTTTAAAACAGGCCAATCATCCGCCGGACGGACGCCCTCACCCGGGAAACTCCCCATCAGCACCGCATAAGCATTGGCTGCGCTTTGTTTTTCCGAAACCACACCGGGCATTTCCCGGTCCACGCTGGCCATGCGGCCCTTCTGCTGCAACACATCCAGAGAATTGCCGTCGCCCTGGGCCAGTCGCAGTTCGGTTAATTCCAGTATCTGCATGTTAGTTGTTTGCTGGGCCGTTAAAACATCTTCCAGCCTGCGCGAAGCATGCCAGGTGATCCAGGTCTCCACCAGCAGGAATTGCATTTCCAGGGCCACCTGGTCCGCCAGCACCTGTTTTTCTTCGAGCATTAACGATGCCGCTTCTTTCCTGGCACGCAGGCGGCCCCAGATATCCGGCTCCCAGTACAATGCCGCGCCAAAGGAAATGGTACTGTCCGTTTCGGTTGAATCGGGGTCATCATCTGCTTCCTCCCGCGAACGTTCAAAACCGGCATTTGCATCCACAGACGGCATGAGCGCTGATTTTGAAATGCCATAGGCGGCGGCAGCCTGTTCCACGCGGGCACGGGCAGCTTCCAGCTCAAAATTTGCTTCAAGAAGCGCCCGAACATCGGATTTCAGGCTCGCGGACGGAAAACTCTGCTCCCAGGTCAGGCTGATTTCCCATTCCGACATATCACTGGCAAAGAATTGCGCGGGCAGTTTTGCGGGAATGTCTTTGCGGTCCTCGACCGGGACAACCGTGCATGCAGAAAGCAGAATCAGGCATCCCAAAAGCAGAATTTGATTTAATCTTATGCAATTAGAACCTTTTGCCATAACGATGGTGTCTTTATATTTTTTTATCTGATTATCTACTTCATTCAAGTGGTTGTATTTTTTCTCTTTAGCAAAATCGGGATCGGGTTCGATTGCGATTTCGATACCGATAGCGAGACCGATTTCAAAGCCCGAACTTAAGCGAACTTGAATGCTATAGGGTTAAAACGTATACATAATGCCCAGACCGCCTTCGATTTCATAGTCCTCATCCACCAGAGGACTGTCGGTTATGTCTTTTCCAAATGTTGAGATTTCAACAATTCCCACCGCCGTGAAATTTCCAAACAGCGGCCGCAGGATCATGACCTCTGCCCCGATTTCATAACTTGCACCAGGAGAATAGATTGGACGATCCGGCCTTGCCTCCTTTACTGAAACCCCGTAAAAGTAATCCACTGTCTTTTCACTCAGCCACGTGGCATTCAACGTCGGCCGGAATTCAAAATCGCCTGCCATAAACGGATACCCAAACGCCAGCTCGACTTTCTGGCCGTCATGTTCGCCACTGACATCCTGTTCAAATTCCAGCTCTGCCTCCCAGCCGGCATAATTGGTTTCACATTTAAGCCCGACACTGTAAAGGGTATCCAGGTCATCCATGCCTTCAAGATAGTCGCTGTCATCAGGATCATAACCGTCTTCGAAATCAACAGATCCTGTTAAAGCGATTTTATAAGAACCGGAGCCAAACAGCGTAAACGAAGCGTCCAGCCCATCATATCCTTCGATTTCAAAGGGCCCGTTTTCATACCTGATAAAGGGTGCCGGCTCAAATTCGCTGCCCACGTCTTTATAGATTTCCCGCTCGCCGCGGACTAACATACCGATGGACAGCTCGCCGCCGATCCACGGCAATTCACCCTCTTCTTCTTCGACTTTCAGAATCTGCCCGTCTTCAGACACATACACTTCATGATGAATGCCATCGGTGGATATCAGTTCAACTTCCGTGACAACCCCGTCCTGCCGTATTTCTTTTTCCACTTCCGTTATTTCAGCACCGGGAAACGCCTTTTCAATGCTGCTTTTGACAGCTTCCGGCAAATCCTTGCCCTTGTCGGCAACGGCGACTCCCAGCATCAGGTGCAGGCACAGCGCCATAGACACACCCAAAACCATAACTGTTTGCTTTTTCATTTATATTTCCTTTTCTGTGGTAGTTTTACCTATCCATTTGTTGTCTCCAACAGACGGAGCCTGAAAATTAGTGATGGGGTTAAACTGACAGAAGGCGTGTCAAAAAAACGTGAAGAAAGGATCAAATGAGTGTTAACGGCGCTGGACCCAATCGTCAGGGCAGTTTTAGAACCAGGTTAAGCGACAAGCCAAGTGGTTATCAGGGGCACCGCAACCATCATAAAAGCCGAAAGTTGAAAAGTTAATTCATATAGGAGGTTTGATCATGCGCTACATGTGGATTGCGGCCTGTCTTGCGATCATCCTTCTCGCAACAGGGCCGATATCGGCCGATCAGGAACAGAGAGTCAACCCCGACTGATCCGCTGAATACCTGAAAACGACAGAGGTGGGGGAGCACATCTTCTACAAGCCCCACGGTGGAGAGGTGATGTAGCCATGGTGCATTCGGGCCGGCTTGTTCTCTACCGGCCGAATGCCGTCCCACCTTACAGGAGCGCCATGGCCAGCCGGGACCAGAGCTCGAGGTTCAGGCGGGCAGCCTGGGGAGCGGACATCCAGGAAAAGTTGTTGAGTTCACGGCCCGGCCGGCAAAGATCGGCGCTGGGAACCGCCAAAGAATAGACAAGTCCCAGATGAACCGTGCCGACCTCGGTCCGTTCCTCGTTGATGACGCCCTTGAATCGGGGCACGGCATCTCCGGGGCGTCGAGGCAGTTCTTCGTCAAGCTCGCGGTTGACCCCGTGCGTAATGGCGACACCGAAGGAACATGCTGTATCGGCTGCGTCGACGGGGTTGATGTGGCCGCCGATACCGCAGGACCACAAGGCGTGGAGCCGGGTTTCCGACCCCCGACGGCGATAGCATGCGATTTTCCGGCTGTTGTCGGCCCGGAGCACCACGTAAGGAATAAGCTGCTTGTAGGCGGGGTTCAGTTCCGCCTCCGGGCGCGGCAGCCAGTGGGGGCGGACACCCCGAACCGCGCTCAGGAAATCTTCGAACCCCATGGGAACGACCGCGGTCTCGCCGGTCCAGTTGGGAGGGAGTGCAGTGCGTTCGACGCACAGGATCTGCTCCGTCATGGTTTCTTCACTCCTTTGGTTTCGGGTGTTCGGCCGGTGCGATCCATCGCCGTCACGGCGCCGGTTCAGCCTGGACCGCATCCACCAGAACCTTCTCGGCCTGGTGAAGGAGGCGTCGTCGCATGCCGCTGTCGGCAAAGGCCGACCGGTAGCCGTTGCGGATAATCCGGCAGATGTCCCAGCGGCTGAGGCCATTCTCCGTGAGCCGGGCCGCACGGTGGAGTTCACGGGTGGGGTCGGTGCGCGAGATGCCGGGGTTGTCGGTGTTGACGGTAACCCTGAGCCCTGCCTCGAGATAGAGCGACAAGGGATACGGCTCCAGGTTTCGGGTGGAGGGGAGAAAATTGTCCCGGTACCCGATGATCTGAAAGTTGCTCGACGGGCACATCTCCAGGGCGATACGGCGGTCGACAAACCGCTCCATCAGGCTGGGGTTGTCCTTCAGGGTCAGGCCGTGGCCGATACGTTCGGCGTTGAGATGGTAAACCGCCTCCCAGATGTTCCCGACATCCGCCTTCTCGCCGGCGTGAATGGTGAAGTGAATGCAGCGCTCCATCATGGGCATCAGCTCTCTTCGCATGTCGGCGGGTTTACAGGCAGATTCCCTGCCGGCCAGGTCGAAGCCGCGAAGGATCGGAAACCCGTTCCCGGACGCTGTCAGACGCCCGGCCAGCTCGACGTGCCTTCGAACCTTTTCGATCTCGGCATGCCGACTGGCGGTAAAAATGAGGACCGTATCGATCCCGTCCGCTCCCGTAAGGGCATCAGCGATGATTTCCGCAACCCGACGCTCGGAGACACCGCCCCGGGTGTAATTGATCGGCGAGCACCGCACCTCCAGGTACCGGACGTTTTCGGCCGCCGCCTTTTCGAGAAGAATGCGGCAGGCGGCACGGATGGTGGCCTCGCTCTGAAGCAGGCCGGAGCCTTGCAGGTCCCCAAGCCGTTCATAGGGGTCGAATGCGATGCCGCTGAACGCAGCTTCGTCCCGAAAGGGGCCGAAAATCAAGGCGTCGAGCAGGTCGGGATCCTCCTCGAACAGAAGAACGAACGCCGCTACACACAAGGGCTCGGGTACGCCCGGCACGGCATTGCGAAGGTCTTTGGCATTGAACGCGGCGCGGAGTTCCTCGACGGGTTGGGCCTCAAACCTTCTCCGCCAATCGGCGAGCCAGGGGTCGAGCCTCGAACGGTGAGCCTCGACCCGGCCCCGTTCGACTGCGGCCACGGTGATCATGCCCTGCGCATCGGCGATCCCGCCCAGGTGGCAGTGGAGGTCGGTCTTGGGGAGCCGCCGCAACCAGGCCAGCTCGGCGCCGACCCTCGCCGGATCCAGACCGAAACGATCCTCCTTCAGGCGCCGCACCACGCGGGGTGGAAGGCTGTATAGGGCGAGGAAATTGGTAGTCTCGTCCCCCTTGATCAGCCCGACGGTGTATTGGCTGTAATGGTAGCCCGCCTTTCTGCGTCGGGCGGCGAGCACCTCGGACAGCCACGGCCCTTCCAGGTCCCCTTCTTCAATCTCTGATGGCACGCTGTTCTCGGCAAGCGGCAAGGGCCATTGATCGGCGCGGACAGCACCTGCGCCGTCCGAATCCATCTCCAGAAGGGCGCTCGGCTCGCATCTACCCAGAGTGACAAGAGGCATGGCGCCGCCCGCCGTCTCCGGCGGCAGGGGCCCGGCGAAATCGGGGGGCTCCAGGACGCGTAGCGCATTGCCGTATTCCGGGTTGTCGATCACGTGCACCAGCGCCCGGCACCCGAACCAGCCGGCAGCCTCCTGAAGATCGGAGCTCATGGTCTTGCGGCCGCCGGTGAGGGAAAAGAGCGGTCCGTCGTCACCGCAGGCCGCAGCGGCCATAAGCGCCAGGCGGAAGATGACCTCCCGCATCCGGCCGCATTCACGCGCATCGACGAGGTCGTTCACATCCTTCAGCCGCCAGATCCGCAGGACGGGTCTAAGCCCCGGATGTACGTTGGTGTGCCATGAAATCAGCTTGCCGATGACCGTGTCGATCCGGCTGCCGCCCGTGGTGACGACCCAGAGTTCTTCGACCGGCGCGACGCCGTATTCCGTCCGGAGCTGCTCGATGCGAACCCGCTCCGGGTGATGCCGGTATAAATCGAGGGCTGCCGGGTTGGTGAACCCGTACAGCTCCGGCGGAATCTGCCAGGTCGTGCCCATGGTGGTGAGGATGATGTTCTTCTGCATCGGAATTCTCTTCGCAAACGGGGTTCATGACGGGCCGGACGTTCGCCCTTCCTGTCATGAACCAGCCCTGTTTTACCCCCCGGAAATGGCCTATCGAGATCATTTTTTGGAGAATGAAATAGGAGCGTTATCGTTTTATGTCAAATAATTGACGTGACCCGACCCCGTTTTATTGCTTCTATGGGATGATGGCAACAATCCGATAGCGGTTGCCGATGGGTTCGACCATCACCTGCTTGACGCTTGCCTTTCTAGTTTTGAAGAACTTTTTGGCGATGGCATCGGGGATGATCTCCTTTCCCTTGTAGACGGCGGTCTTGCCGTCGGCCTTGGCCGTGACCTCCTGGTTTCCAGGGGTAAAGGTAAGATTCGCATTTTCCCAAGCCTCGCCTTTCGGCCCGGCGGTATCCGCGCCGGCTTTGCCGGGATCCGAGGTGTCTTTCGTCAGGGATGCTTCGTCCACCTTAAACCGACCGTAGCCCACTGCCGTCTTGGCACCAAACCCAAGCTCGGTGAGGGCCGAAATGAAGGCGGCGGCAAGGGCGCTGCTCAGGATTTCGTCCCTGGGCAGAACCGCCCGGAATATGAAGACCTCGCCCCTGGGAACGGTCAGGAACTGAATCGGAACCGGGTCCAGGTAGTCTCCCGGCGGGGTTCGACCCTCGTCGTCGTCGTAGTAATCGCGGTAGTGGGGGTTCATGATATCGACCTCGAGAGAGGGCACCTTCTCCGGGTAGGCATCCAGAAAGATGACCTCCCCCCGGCATTTTTCGACGTCGTCCGTTTTGCGTTTGTCCCCCCCGAAAAGCTGGGGGACCATAGATACCGGATCGGTGTCATCCAACTCGTCGCCGTGAATCAGTGATGCGGCAGCCTTGGGATCGTCGATCAGGTTCAGGATATGGCCCAGTCGGACCACCCCCTTGATCCCACTCGCCGGGAGGAACGGGATTCCCAGGGTGTGATCGAAGGTCATCCCCGTTTCGCCGGGGTGGCTCCGGCCGATGCCGGTGACAAAAGGCGCGCGGAGAGTCGCCCGGTACGCTATCGTTTGGAACCCTGCGGAACCGTATCGTCGACAGAAGGCCGCCTGGGCCTGGTGCCGTTTCGAGAGAGCGTCCCGCAGCACGTCGGATCGGGTCACGGCGTCATAGTTGCGCTTGTAGAAATTTGCGACATTGGTGGTACCGCCCGTGTTGTCGCAGGCTTTGAAACCCGCATCGTCGTTCACGGGGATCAGCTTGTTGAACCACAGGCCGAAATTGCCTGCCGGGTAATGATTCATAGCCGCCTGCAGGTTTGTGGAAAAGGGATAAACCATGGCATCACTTTCCTTTCAAGAGGGCGTTGGCGTAGCGTTTGATCCATTCGAGCAAAGCCAGAGCCTCCTTCTGGGCGGCGAGATATTGATCCTGGCTCATGGCGGCAAGGGCCGTTACCATCTCCCTGGGGGTGGTGCAGGGCGGAATAAACCGGTTTCTCACATCGCCGTTGCAGAGGCAGAGCCACTCCTGTAGAATATCTAGCAGTACCCGGTGCTTGTCCCGCTGGTTTTGCCCTCCTTTAGCATACCAGAAGGCCAGTGCCTGGCCAAACCCGTTCTGGAGGATCATTGACGGCGCACCCGCAGAGAATGTTTTGAACTCCTTTGGGTTATCACATGAGATAGTCGTCACTTTTTCAAGGGCGAAGGCCGCTCGTTTCTGCCCAAGTGTTCTCATTGTGCACCTCCCGTAATCCAGGTCAGGTTGAAAATGCCCTTTCCCAGGGTCTCGTCCCCGCCGATCTGAATAAACCCCTGGAGGGCTTCCTCCACATGCTGTTTTATGGTCTGGGCCTTGAGGTCGGCCAGGGCCCGTTGGATCTCAGCGTGCTCACTCTCCCCCGCATCCCGGTGGCTGTAGTGGACCACGGTGTAGAGGAGGCTGTCGGCCGGTAAATATTCCTGATACCAGAGCGCCCCGTCGTCGGCGGTGCCTTTTTCGGCATCGATTTTGATGTGTGTCTGGATTTCAGTGCAGCACGTCACCGCGTATTTGTACATCTCGTCTGACACCAGAATCAGTCGCTCCAGTTCGGGAAAAAGGGTCTTGATGCAGGCGTTCCCCTGGTGATTCGCCACATCGACAACAGCATCCTCAATGACGACCTGACCGGCTGCCACCGGAGCCCCGCCGATGGAGAAGGCCTCGTCGCCCCGGACCTCCGGGACATCCATGTTTTGCCCGACGTCCGCATAGGTCAGGTCCGCATCAAGACGCTTCAGTACGGCAGGGCAGGTGACCCAGACAAAAGGGGCGATGTTCGAGCGCATGGGGAAGGCCAGAAGCCGGGCATCAGAAATGCTCATCGCACCGGGCAATGAATCCCATTCTTTTTTCCAGCCGTCATTGCCTTCGTCGGATCCGAAGATCAGGTTGATCAGTGTAGTGCCGCCGCCGTTGGCGAACCTGCGGAAATGGCTCCGTAGGGCGCCCTTCACTCCGCTGGCCTGGATCTGGGGCCACTCGGTGTGCCGCTCGCGCTGGATCGGAAGATCCACTGCGGACGTGGCGGCGCCGCTTCCGGCATGAACGGGTGAAATCGCATACAGCTTGCCTATGGCGCACAGTTCTTTTTTAAGCATGTTCCCTCCTTACAGTTCAATCCAATGAGACTTGAGTTGCCGAACAAATACGCTTCCTGCCGGAAAATGCCCACGCATGGGTTTGTGAAAGCCTTTTTTGAGATCCCACCCGCCGATATACCGAATCTTTCCGGTCGCCATCACGGCCCCGTTGACAGCGTCGGTGCCGGGCTCCATTGACAGGGACAGGAAGGTACCCGATGATCCACCGGACAGCAAGGGTGGCTGAATTTCCCGGTACCGGCCGAAGCGTTTCTCGGCCCCGAGCCGAAGCACCCCTGAGGACGCCAACGGCTGAGGAGCGGAAACGGCGAAGGCCAGGTTGACACCAGCCTTGAGCCGAACGTGAGTGAAGGTATAGAGGTGCCCCTCCCGCACCCGCCGACCCCGGGTGAGAGCGATGCCAGTGCGGGGCTCGGACGTAAAAAAAGACTCCGGCCGGTAGACCCTTTTCCGAAGATCAACCGAAAACAGTTCTTCCATGGAAATCCAGTACCCGCCGATGCTCCTCATCTCGCCGCTTTTTCCCTTGGCCCATAGTAGCGGTCCTTGTTTTCCCCGAATAAGCGGACTTTCGATGGGAGCGGCCTTCACGATGTCGATTTTTCGACCCGGCGACTCTTTCAGACCCGCCTTGGCGGCGAACCACGTATAGGGAGCCGGGAGAAAAAAACGACCGTCCACCCGGAACAGGGGGCCCATGATGTCGAATGGCGCCGGTTTGCCGGCCTCGCCGATGGCGGAACTGATCTCCTGGGGAATTTTCTTCCCGGAGAGATAGTCCGCAAGAGAAATGCCGTTCTGCATCAGGACCGCCGTTCTGAGGGCCCCGGCGATTGTGCCGGGCGGCGGCGGAAACAGATGAGAGGAGAGATGGTCCGCCCCCATCTCCATGGGCTCGGCACCCTTGACCAGCAGGGTATCTGCAGGTTCGAACGTATACCATTGCATCAACTCACCTCGCTTTCCGTATCGGCCGCGAAAGCCGCCACAATCAATCCCTCGGGCCGGAAGATCGGCCGTCCGTCGTCTCCGGGCGCCAGGACGATATCGACAATCCCTTCGGCGACCACCCGTTTTTCGGCTCCGACCGGCCGGATGCCCGAGCGCTCCAGCTGAGCTTCCAGCAAGCGGACCAGCATTCCCCTACCATCGTCCCGTTGCAGCATAGCGTTCACGCCGTCCCGAAACAGGTTCAGGCGGTAGGCCAGAGACCTGGAGACCTGCTGTCTTTCACCGGCGCTGATCCAGCGACCGAGGTTCTGGAACGATTCCCAGGCGGGGTCTTTCCATTTGCGTGTGAAAAACCGAGAACCGCCTGAACGCTTCGAGAGTTCGACGGCACAGGCCGCCCGCCCCGCACCCTCCTTGGCATGGTTCTCGAGCAGGGCATGGGCTCTTGCGATCATCTGGCTCAGCCCCGCCTTGTGATGGCAGATCAGGATGCCTGCTGAGATGGATATTCTGTCGCCGTTAGCGCCCAAGCCGATGGCGAGTTTTCCCGGCTCGGGAGCCCAGGGGTCCGCTGCGGAGCAAACCTCGCCGGCGTCGATAAGATTGAAGCCGGAGGTATAGAATTCGCTGATCTCCCTTGCAGCTCGAACTGCGGTGGAGACCGGCAGGACGGCGCAGACGTCGTCGCCACCCGCGTAGATCAGGCGGCCGTGATGCCTTTTTACGATCCTCGCGGCCCCGTGGATGGAAAAATCCCCCAGGGCTTCGCTGATGGCGGCGTGAATCGACGGGGTGATCAGGCGCTTTTCATTTCGAGCCAGTAGCGGCGCCCAGGCCTTCCGGTAACGGGCATCAAACGAGGGGGACTCGAGACGACGCCGCATCTCCGGATGCATGGACGTGGCCCAGGCAGCGCCGATTGTCTCACCGTTGATGAGCCGGCCCATGTGGTCGCCGTCCATGACCAGAATGGCGTAATAGCGGTCCGGGGTGTCTACCGCGTCCTCGGCTTCGTTGTCATAGATCCGTTGGGCAAGTTTTCGCCGCTCCTCCCGGGTGGTGATCCCTCTCCGTCGGAACTCCCCATACATAGCCATCTCGGTAGTGGACGGGAATCCCTCCGCGTCGTCAAAACAGCCGTTTAGGATATGAGTTTTGTCTTCCTTGAGAATACGATAGGCAATCCGCTTGGTCAGGCAGAGGGCGCAGAGTTGTTCCTTGCCGTCCAGGTCCGCCTCCGCCTGCCATGCATCAGTCAGAGCGTTCCAAAACCGTTCCAGGCCGGTCTTGTAGGTCGAGGCGGCCTCCGCCCCGGTATAGGGAGAGTCGTGGAGTGCCTCAAACTCGCCACACAGACGGCACTTTCGGCCGGGCTCTTCGGACCGGGTCACGGCATTCAAAGACTTGCCCGCAGCCAGGGCGGTCTGGACCAACTGGTGGGTGTTGGCGTAAAGCAGCCCCCGGGCGTCCATCTCCGTGTGCCAGTTTTCCCGAACCAGGCTGGAAAAGACATCCACCATCCCCGTGGCCGCGTTCATGGCCCCGTCGTGGAGAAGCCCCCGGGCCTCAGGGATGTCGGTCTTTTCCAGGAGCTTGACGACAGTAGATCGAAGATCCCAGTAGCGCTCGGTCTGGCGGGTGAACATGTCCCCAAGGTGATCGCCCCGGATTGCCGTTCTTTCGCAGACCTCGAGGAAAACCTTGCGGCACAGCTCGGACCAGTTCTCCCGGATGTGCGCTTCAATGCTTCCGGTGATTTCCCGTGCCTGCTCCAAAGGAACCAGGCACAGGAACTTGTTGGGGAGCGACGCGATCTTCTTCTCCCGGCTCAGGGAGGCGATATCGTCCATTTCCCAGGTTTTTCGCAGGTATTCGTTGACCAGAGGCTGATCCACCAGGGACGGGTAAAGGAGATGGTCGGGACCCAGGTGTTCCATGACCCAGCGGAGTCCCTCGAAAGCGAGCCAGGAAAGAATGACCGATCCCGTCCAGTAGTCCCGCAGTTTGCGCGCCTTTGCAATAAACGGTTGGACCGGCGTGATGGAGAAGGCCAGAATCCCCACCTGGCGCATGTCACCGGCCATAGCCATGCAGGAGTAAAGGGCCGAGGTCAGAGCGTTGTGCTGCCAGATGGTGTGATCGGGGAACCGGGTGTCCGCCGGAAGCCGATGCCAAAGCCCGCCTATCCCGCCCACGTCGGACTCCGCCAGCTTGAAGCGCATGCCGTGGTGGATGTAGAGAAACCGGGCGAAGGCGAAGGCATCCTCGTCGTTCGCGAAAACGGGCTTGCCCGAGTACCCGCCGTCGCCGGGCTTCATGCCGATCTCCCTCTCAAGGAAGCTTTCAACCTGACGGGCGACAATATCCGCCGCCGATTCACCTTCACCGAAGGGCAGATCAATCCTTAGGCGTCCATCCCTGGCCGTGGGGTGGGTAATAACCGGATTCTCGGCAAAATCCACCGCTCCGTTCCGGTCCGGGTCCGAACTGTACGACGGAACCTGACCCCGTTCAAAGCCCGAGGCAATGCCGTCGGCCTTTTTCCAGAAAGCCTCGTTGGGCCGCTGAAGTCCCAGGACGGACAGCAGCCTCGCCGATCGTTCCTCGTGACCCCGGATGGAAAAGGCCTTGTCCGGAGGATCGTGCAGATAGGCTGCAAGTTTGTCGTTCCAGTAGGATGCATCGGGTCTGGGGAAAGTCATTTTGAGCCTCCTGCAAGCAGCTGCTTGATTTTCTGGTCCATTTTACGGCACGCAATTTGGTATCGCTCCAACACGGTGTCGGAATACTCCGGTCGACCCGCCATGTATCTGTATGGCATGTGAAGAATCTGCCCATAGTAACGTTTGTTGCCAAGGCAGCCGACATGAAGGTAATAGGGCTTGGCGTGCCGCTCGTTTGGGTTGGCGTTTGGGTCCTGAACAATGGGTTTGGCGAGCAGGGAACGGTTGCCGTAAAAGTGCCTGGGGTCCAAGTCCAGACGGGCATCCTTGTAAGCCATTCCGACGGCTGAAAGAGCGTCTTCCCAACGGCCGTAATCGGTCCTGGGGGTAATAAACAACTTAGACGCTTCACTTGCAGCTGAAAATACGCCCAAAGGACCGCCAAAGGCGATGGCGGGCTTGGGCGGATTGCTGATCCTGATGCATCCGAACCCGTTTCGGGTCTTGGCCCCCAGGCCGCCGAAATGAACCAGCGTGTAAAACGCGCGCAGGATCTCGTCCGCGTCGGCCGTTCGGGAAAAGGTAAATCTTACCCCGAATCGGGTACCGGCCGGGAAGTGTTGCCGATGGTAGCCGTTTTTGTGGTCCCGCAGGCCATAGGCCAGATAATCGATAATACCGAGATAGAACGTGCGTCGCCTGCTCCTGACCTCGAAACTTTTTCCTTTGGGCAAATTTGCCAGCACAGGGTCGGTGTCTTCGAAATTTTCAATGCTCACGGAAAAAAGCGCCTTGCGCGAGGTATCCCCGAACAGCTCGCCTTCCCTTTTTTTCATGGCCCCGAGATCGTTGATTCCCGACGTTGCCCGCCACCAGAAACGCAGCATCCCCTTGAGGGAAGGGACCCGTAACTCAGCCCGGGTGACGTTCGCCCCGCCCAGAAACATGGGCGTTACCACTTCCACCTCGAATTCCTTGTGGATTCGACTGCCGTACCTCGATAATTTGAACCCCATCTGCTCCTCCAATTCGCAAGATGTTCGCATTGTCAAAGATGTTTATCCCCTTTCCGGCAGGAAGGGGGAGCCCCCGGCCACAGGACCGAACCGACGTATGGTACGGCCGTCCTACATGCACGATTTTCGATAGAGCTTCATTACATCCTTCAGATTGCTCAGTATATAGGCTATCACAGCAGCGTCGTCGGCCAGACCCAGCACGGGAAGGACGTCTGGGACGGCGTCCAGCGGCATGACCACATAGGCCACCGCAGCGGTGATCTTGGCGATCTCCACGAACCCGAAAACCTCTGCTGCGCAGCTCGGGTGGGTGACGATGTGCCAGAGGACCTCGAGGTCCGTCCCGCCGACAAGATTCGCCATTTTTATGAAAAAGCTGCCTCGGTCGCTGCTGCTCACCGTTTTTCCCCAGGAAAATGTTTTCAACAGTTCATCAATGTTCATCCGATGCCTCCATCGACGCGAAAAAATTTTTGGGGTCCAGAATCAACTCCGGTGCGAACACGCGGGTCACCAGAAAGAATTCGATCCTGCCATTTTTGTGCAGGTCCATCAGCTCCGCAAGAGACCACTCTTTCATAAAATCGCCTCTCTCCGCCACCCGACAGACCAGGCCGAGGTCGCCGGGCTCGAAAAAGATGGATTCCCGGTTGAAGACGAGGTGTTTTGCCGCGTCGGGCGCAAGGATCCCTTTGAGGAAATCGACGGTCGACTCGTGGCCGAGGGCTGAAACCACGTCCCGCCCGTCTTCAACGGCGATCTTCAGGATCTGTTCATAGAGGGGCAGGTCGATCCGACGGGTGATGAACACCGCAGTCTCATCCGGGTCCCCCTGATACGGGTTGATCAGCGCGTTCAACAGAAACAGTTTCATCCGTTTTCCTTTCTCTTTCCAATTCAGCGGCAGGGCTCCGCCGTTGTCGCAGTTTACGGGCCGGGTATATCGTTCATACTCTTATAATATAATTTATAGAAATTGAATTCCTTTGTCTATAGGTACAAATACCTATTAACCTATTTTTTTCGGAATTATTGTATATTCATCCCAAAAAGATCCGGACGTTATTCAACATGATTGGGCCCTTTCAGTGATCTAAACGGCGTTATGAAGATATTTTCAAAAAAAAACTTGATCTGGTTTTTCTGCTGATCATTGAGGTGCACGCGACGATTCGTGATCGATCTGGAAACGCCGGAGAAGGATGAGAAGACCTAGACGAAGATAGACAAGTCGACTGTGTCTCAGGCGAAAAATCGAACGGGAGTGGGGGAAAAAATTTTACCCCGTCAACCGGCAGGATCGGGAAAAAATTTTGACCGGAACGGGGAAAAAAATTTGACCGGATCCGGTAAAAAAATTTGACCCAGTAAAAGAAAACAGTAAAAGAAACCAGGGGAAAGAAACCACCGCTCCCGCACCCCCACCACTCTTTTTCAAAACCTGTTCACAAAAATCTACTGTAGACATATCGACTTTTTTCTTATATCTATAGAAAAAATCATATGGAATAAACGACTTGAAGAGAGAATCATAGTGCAATGGAAAAGGAAGATCACACCCCGTCCAACACCTTCGACCTCTGGAAAAGCCGTCGCCGGACACTGACGGCTGATCGAAATCTATCATCCGTCCTCGGCGCTGTGAAGAACCTGCCGATGCCTTACTGGAAGCCCCTCTTCTTCTTCATGGGCGCAAGGGACGAATCCCTCACAACACTGACCGATGGTCGGTTTCCCAAAACCACCCGACCCGGGAAAAGCCATCCCGTCATCTCGCTCAAACCGCTGTCCGATAATACAGGTTACAAGGTCAACCCCTGCTCCTCCGTCCGGCCCTGGAAATTGAAGCATGCGTGTTTCATCCCGAAGGGCTGCCGTCTGAAGCACACCGGCTACGAGATGGACCGGAACTCCTTTATCGTCGAACACATCGAGATACCTTTCCCCGCGCGACTAGGGGCCAAACTCGTCTTTAAAGGTGAAGTGCCCCTGGAGTGCTTTAAAACGACAAACTGAAAGGACTCATCAGCCGTCTCCCGAATAACCTCGGTCAAGCGCCGCAGGCACTGAACCCTGATAATGGAAATAACGGAGTCCGACGTGAAACAAAACACCGATGAAGATACGATCCGTGATTGGCTGGAGGGGGAGGAAGGCCGGAAAGCCCTGATCCATGCAGCCGAAAGGATCTGCAGGAAGATGACGGCCATGGGTCTTTCCTTCTCGGCCATGGGCCTTCCCGCTTCCGCCTCGAATCAGGTCGTTATCGACGAGATCCGTTCCGAATTAAGCCTCATCCTCCTTGAAAATCGATCCGAGATTCAAAAAAAGCTGACGTCTTCCGAAACCGACCCCGTGAGGGTGCTCACGCGGTTCATGTTTCAGCGCCTCATGGATCGGGCCCGCTGGTCCCCCCGAAACGATCCGTTCCGATATCTTTATAAAATGACCGTGGACGCCGTCAGAGAAACCGAAGGCTTTTATCTTTCAGCCAAAGGCAGGGCCGGCTCATTGTACAGCCTGGAAAAAGAGAGCCGCTTCATCGGCCCTCTCCCCCGGGAGGCTTATGCCGCCCTTCCGCTTCCCGACGATATGGCCGACCGCCTGTCAATGAAAACGATAGCCGGCAGGAAAATTCTGATCCGGCTGGCACGCCGGTTCTGGCGCGAAATAAGCCGCCTGTTCCAGAACCGCCCGGTATGGATCGAGCTCAGGGACCTCATCCAATGGATCGGCATCTATGTTCCCCTGGATCGGGATGCGCCTCACGTCCTGAACCTTACCGGCCAAAACGCACCGCATGAAATAGAACCCGCCCTTGAACCCGACCATGACCACGCCTTCGATCCGGCGGCCGTCAGCCGATGGGCCGAATGTTTTTCCGGTCTGCTGAATGAAAAGGAGGCGCTGGCATTCCATCTTCACTACGGCGAAGAGATGCCTTTGAAGGCCGTGGCCGAGCGGATGGGATACAGCGGCCCTTCCGGCCCCTCTATACATCTCAAAAACGTGAGGGAAACCCTCCATGACTTTGCCGCGGATCTCAGGTGGCTTTCACCGGATGAAGAAACGCCGCCCAACCGGCTCGCCCAGCGTCTGTTCAAGGAAACCCTGACGGAGATCTTGAAAAAACGGTTCGAGACACCGTAACCTTTTTTAAAAAGATACAGCAAAGGATTCGTTCAATGTACAGCCGGAAAATTGCCCTGGCCCACGCCCGTCAGATCAGAAGATGCCCGCCCTCTGCCCTGCTGAAGAGCAGGCATCACTCGGCGGAGTTAAAGTTACATCTCAATATATGTCCCCACTGTCGGGAAGACCTGGAAACGGCATCCATGGAGGTGCTGGCGAACAAACTGGCCGGACCGGACATGGGGATGAAGACCGCGGCAGGCATCGAAACGGCGGTGGGGCAGCTTCGATATATACACCCCGAAAGATCCGGGTGGCTCGATGGATACCACTACAATCCACCCATGGTCGTCGTTCTTGAGATCGGAAACCGGATCTCGGACGATATCCGCGTGGCCCAGGTTTACGACGACATCGTGCTGGCGGCCCCCGGAGACCTGATTTTAGACGACGACCGGTCCGGCGCAGGCGACCTTTTCGTGGAGTGCTGGAACACCTATACCTTAAAGAGCTCACACCTGGGCGCCGGTGTCGGACAGGTGGGCCCGGAAGTCATTGAAGCGATCCATTGGATGGCGGAGAACGCGGAAGAGACCGCCTCGTGGGCGCCCCTCCCCTTTCCCATGACGGCAGACGACCCCCGGATTCATTTCCGGGAACTGGAGGTGGAGACGGCCTTCTTTTTTTCCGCTCAGGCCGCAGGCGAATTAATGGTTGAGCTGGAATCCTCCCGGCTGCGCCTGGCATACGCATCCCCCGCCGAGCTCACCCGGGACATCGGCGAAAAGGTTCCCGACATCCGTTTCCCCGTGCAACCGAACTCATTTGAAGAAGCCCTGACAATGCCGGAGTTTCCGGAATACCTGCTGCCCCTCGCTGCCGCCGACACCATGGAAAATACCATCACCGGCAAACGGGTGATCTTCAAGGACGGCCTGCTCGCCGGCTTCGATCCCATGGAAATCACCGTTTTCAGTATCCATGATTTGGAGGACGGCAAGGTCGGATTCAGTGGGCGCGTTCCCGTGACGCCGGACATTCGCCCGGTCGATTTGGTTTTCCGGTTCGCCGCGTCGGACGGCATTCTTGTGGAACCGGCGGCCGAACCGCGTTGGGACCCGGAAACGGGCGCTTTCGCCGTTGTCTTCGACACCGCGTCAAAAGACCGGCATAAGCTGCGGGTGGCCGTTCTCTACGAAGCTGTTGAGGCAGGGCCATGAAAGGTTTCGATATCCGGATCCTGGAATACTTTGCCTCCCCGGATCAAAAGTCGCTTCTCATCGATTATCTCACCCGGCCGGATTTCGTCCCCTGGGGCGAGCTCGATGCCGCCTGTTTTGAAACCACCTTTGGAATGCTGAAACGGCAACTGGCGCCCGACCGCCACCTTGACCGATTACTGTCGCTTTACCTGATCACCCATCTGCTCGACAACGCCGCCGCACCGATCTGGGCACTGCCGTTCGCGCGCCGCAACATCGATCTTGACACCCTTTTCCCTTCGATTTCATGGGATACATTGACGTCAGGTCAGTGGACGATATTCCCGGCGGCCATGGTCAAGGGCGACCGAACCCATCTTCAATATTTCATGGCCGGGCTCTTGAAGGGTTCCCCGGATCACGATCTTCTGCCGCCGTGGGCCCGGCAAATGATGGACGAGGCTGCCCTTCAGGCATTTCTGGATGCGGCTGAAGCGGCATTGTCAAGGCACCCGAATCCCCCAGACTCTTTTCCGTACGTGTTCCCACTGGCGTTACCGCTTCCTCGGAACCATGAACGCCTGCAAGGCCCATCCCTCGGTCTTCCCGCGGCCCTGGCCTTCATGAAGCTGCTCTCCGGTCGGAACATCCCGAATCGGCAACTGGCCACGGGCACCATTCAGAAAGACGGACGTGTCGGCAAAGTCGACGGTTTGACGAGGAAGCTGGAACTTGCAAAAAAAGACGGCCGGTTTTCCCTTTTCATTTACCCTGAGGAAAGCGAATCGATGCCGGGAGAAACCGAATTAACGCTTTTCCCGGTCACCGATCTGGACGAAGCCTGGCGCGCGGTGTTTCGGCATGCCCCCGGCAACGGGGGCGAGCTGCTTGCCTTCGCCCGGATGATAAAGGACCCCGCCGCCTTTGTCGCCGGCATGGAGCGGGTCGACGACGCCTGGGTCCAATACGAGGCCCATCGCGGCCGCTGCACCGACGTGATCCGGAAAATCGCCGCGAATCCCGCCCTGTTTGCCGGATACGTCGAACGGATCGATCGGAAGCTCCAGGTATGGGCCCTCGACGCGGCGACATTGTATCTGGATCTTGTGCAGCCCGAAGACCTGACGCTTGCCGGCCGGCATTCGCCGCTGTCCGCATTTCGGCTGCACACCCAGAGAATCGCCCTTTCGAACCACAGGGGAGACGTCACAGCGGCCCGGAACTGGGCCGAAAAAGCTCAAAAGCTTTACCGGCCTGCACTCCGGGGCAGCCTCGATCTGTGCGCCGACTTCATCAACAACCGGTTCGTCACCCGCCACAATCAATATCAATTCGATCCGCTGTTTCCCGAAGACCTTTCCCGTCTGTTGGATACGCTGGAGTGCCGACATGAAGCGGTGTGCAGGGGCGGCTGTCCCACGGACCCGGTTCTGGCGAGGCTCTGGGGGACCATCGCCCAGAATTTCGCCTTCTGCGGCCCGGATTTCCTGGACGCGTCAACAAGCTATGCCCGGAAGGCCATGGCAGCTTTCGGCGGCGGTGCCGTGCCCGAATTCCGCCCGGAGTCGCTTCGGCAGCAAAACTACCTCACCTATGCCTTCCTGGATGCCGGGGAGTATTCCCGGGCGGAAGCATGCCTGATGGCGTTTACCGAGGCAAGGGATTGGCGGGACATCCTGGAAAAGTGCCGCGCCGGCCGATTGAATCTCTGGCATCATGCGGCCGTGGCCAGGTTTTTCGCGGATACGGACGAAGACGGCGCAAGCCTGGAATATCTGAGATGGTGTGCCGGAAACAATCCGTTTTTCAAAAACAACGATCATCCGGGGCAGCTCTGGGCATGCAACATGGGCCGTATCGCCGCGCGGCATCGAATGCCCGACGCCCCTCGATGGTTCCGGCAAAGTCTCGATCTGTGCCTGGCAAAGAAAAACCGGCCCACCATCCACGTCATGGCCCTCCTGCCGCTGTCGGAACTCCGGCACCTGAGGGCCGTTGACGAATCCGGCCTGGCGGAAACGCTTTCCGAGGTGATTCCATCGGCCGTGAAATTGAATGCCGACCATTTTCGTCCATTGCAGAACGCCGATCCAGAGACGTCGCTGGAAAATATCCGGCAGCACCCCCGGCGCCTGTTTCCCTTTACCTACCGATAATCTTTTGCGGAAAATAATGAAAAAGGGCGAAGCAATGCCGTAACCCACTATCAAAGCCTCAACCTCATGAAATAAAAACTTCAAAGGGAGCGTCATGAAAGGTCTCCAATACGGCAAATACACATTCACCTGCAAACTCGACGCACCGGCGATCCTGCCAGAATATAAGGGGTCCACGTTTCGGGGGGTGTTCGGCACGGCATTCAAACATGCGGTCTGTGCATTGAAACATCCGACTTGCGACGATTGTCCGCTCCGCCGGCACTGTCTTTACACGGTTGTTTTCGAGACACCGCTGGCCGTATCGCCCAAATCGGACCTCAGGGTTTCGGCAACGCCCCCACCCTTTCGTGCTGCAGCCGCCGAAGACCCGTAAGCAAAATTTTGCCCAAGGTGATGCATTCCAATTCACCCTGCTCCTCTTCGGCGAGGTCAATGCGCAGTTCCGTTATTTTTTTCATGCATTTCAGGAAGCCGGCATGACAGGCATCGGGAAGCGCATCAACGGCCGGCGCCCTTCGTTTCACATCATCGATATCCATTCAGGGGGGCAGTCGATTTACGCCTCGGAAACCGGGTTGCCGACAAACGAAAACGGCGTTGAATGGCTGACCGTCACCAGCGGTTCAACATCTGAAAAGACAGACCGTGTGCATCTGACGTTGAAGAGCCCCCTGCGTTTCAAGTTCAAAAACCGGATTGAACGCGATCTTCCTTTTCACCTCCTGGTCCGGGCCATGCTGAGGCGGATCTCCTCCCTGTTTATCGCCTACGCGGACGGGGAGCCGAATCTCGATTACAAAGGCCTCCTGGAACGCGCCGAAAAAGTTCGTACCGCAAAAAAGCACCTCTTCTGGCACGACTGGGAACGCTATTCCAACCGACAGAAGCAGCGAATGCCCATGAGCGGCATCGCCGGAGACATTGTCTACGAGGGAGAACTCGACGAATTCATGCCGTTTATCGACATCTGCAGCAAACTCAATATCGGCAAGAATACCGCGTTTGGTCTGGGAAAAATCGGCTGTTTCCGGCATTCAATCATGTCGTAACAATTACAGATGACATGGGATCCATTACAGAGGCTGCAATTCTATTCTGACATTTGACGAAACCATCAGGCATAACTATCACAAACTTTTCGGGATATGTGAAGAAAACGGGTGAGGTGAGCATGGCAAGGGTTTACATCTCTTTTCTTGGAACCAACGATTATGTTGAATGTTTTTACGATTCCGACACTATTGATGTTGAAACACCGGTACGGTTTATTCAGGAAACGACACTCAGTCTATTTTCAAAGACTGCAAGCTCAGATGACCGTGGTTTTATTTTTATTACCGACGAAGCACGCAGAAAAAACTGGGAGGACAACGGCCAGTGGGATAGAGAAAAAAAATGCAATAAGGCGTGTCAGGGACTGAAAACCCGCATCGACCTGTTGAAGTTGCCTTTTCCCGTTGAGGCTGTTTTCATTCCCGAAGGCCATAGCGAAAAAGAAATATGGGATATTTTCGATATTGTATATTGCGTGCTGAATGAGGGAGACGACGTAATTTTTGACATCACTCATGCCTTTCGTTCCATCCCCATGCTGGCGATTGTCATTCTCAACTACGCCCGGGTACTCAAGAATATCAGACTCGAGGGTATCTATTACGGCGCCTTTGAAGCTCTCGGCCCTGCCTGGGAAGTCGCCAGAATGCCGGTTCAAAAGCGCCGAGCGCCACTATTGAATCTCATATCGTTCAACCGATTGATGGAATGGACCGTTGCCGTGGACCGATTTATGGAATCGGGAGATGCAAAGGAGGTAAGCCGGCTGGCTCGAGATGCTGTTGCCCCGGTGCTCAAAGAATCCCGAGGCAAGGACAAAAGCGCATCTGCCACGCGGGATATTGCCAATGCCCTGGCATTCTTCACGAAAAATTTATACACCTGCCGGGGTCCTGAAATTGTGAGGTCTGCCGAATATCTCAAATGTGAGTTGAACAAAGCTATACATGCAGAAGGTGTCAAACCGCTCGTGCCCTTGTTTGATCATATCCGCCAGGGGGTGTCGCGGTTTAGAGGCGACGATGTTCACGACGGGATTCAGGCCGCGAAATGGTGCCTGGATCACAATCTGATACAGCAGGGCTTCACGGTTCTGCAGGAAACATTGATCACCTACTTTGTCACTATGAACGGTCAGAATGCAAATGATTTGGTGTATAGAAATATTGCTTCATCTGCGATTTGGATCGCAAAAGACGGCACGCCGGAAAACGAATGGCATGGCCACGCCCAAAAAAATAAGATTCTGACAAAACAATATATCGCCATATCCAAAGCCATGGAGCCGCTTTCGGATATTTACAGGGAACTGACACCGTTCCGAAACGATCTGGCTCATGCCGGATACAGGGATAATTGCAAGAAAGCCGAAAAATTCGAAGAGAAGCTGAGAGAATCGCTTCCCAAAATTGCAGCGCTGATTCAACTGAATCCATTATAGGAATCTGCCATGCCCCGCACCCTCTTCCTGATCTTCAACCACACCTTTACCGAAGCGCAGCAGGTCGATGCCCTGGCAACGCTGGGGGTGGACAGGATTGTCCGGCCCCCGGCACATGTCCGGAACGTCTGGGGGCAGATACCGGCCGATCTTCCGGCCATTTCCGATTATCTCGCTCCGGTTCGGGAATGGCTGGCGGAAACGGCAGCGTCCGGGGATTACGTCCTCATTCAAGGGGATTTCGGGGCCTGCTGCCTTATGGTTCAAGAGGCCTTTAAACAAGGTCTGATCCCCGTATATGCCACCACTCGCCGGGAGGCTGTGGAGGCCCCCCAGCCCGACGGCACCGTCAAAATGGTGCATCATTTCAAACACCGGCGGTTTCGCCGGTATGAATGTTGACTCCAGGCCCCTTGTCGACAGGTCACATTTTAAGGCGAAGGGCACGACTTCACTCTGAAAAATCTCCTGTTCGACGCTGCCGCCGGGGCTCTGGCTCTTGTCGGCTTTGGCCTCTATCAGATGCTGAGATCCGATGACTGAACCTGACGCTGCCCAGGGGGCAAGTTGCAGGGACTTGCATGCATTGACCTGCTGAAAAAAACTGTTTTAAAAACATGCACGGCTTTTGATGCCGGCCGTTCAAAACGCAAGCGGTTCCGTACAGTGAATTATTGCCCGTGAGGAACGGTGGGAACCGGGGGGCTGTACGAGGAGAGATCAAAAATTATGTTCGCACGGGAGGAGAATCTTATGGGATGGATTGAGACGTTCAAGAAAGCCGGGAAGTCCGTATCGTCGAAAATCGGTGAAATAGATATTGAAGGACGAACCGTGAGTTTATTGATGGCCAATCTCAACCGAAATCTTGTCAAGAACCGTGAAGTGTTTGTTCCCCAAGCAATCCTGGAAAACGAGATCGCTGAGCTCCTGAAGGAGCAGGACGGCAGGATCAAAACCACCCTGACCAGCCTGACGTGCGAGGAAGAGCAGATCAAGATCGACTTGAATATCAAAACCAGGCTGACAGACAACAACGCCCGGGTGGTGCTGCGGATTCGGGAGTTTGTAATCGGCAAGCACCGCCAGGTCGCCGTCTGTCAGGTTCTTAATGAAAATTTAGTCGGCAACAATGTGCTTGGAATCATAAGCGCAGGCATCATAAAGGTCACCGTCGACGATATCGTCGAAAAAGTGATCTCACGGCAGGAGATTTCAGAGATTGCCTCCTATTCCCCGCATACGCAATGGGTCACCATTGATCTGTCCAAACTCGAGATGGTCCAAAAATTGATGAAACCATTTGGGTTCGCAAATATCAGCCCTTTGGACGCCGTATGCATCAAGGCGGCCCATAAAGCCGGTGGGGTGGTGATTTCAGCGGAGTTAGCCCCGGAGTTCAAGACAATAATGGATTCGAAAACCATTTTGGGTCAAAAATAAGGACAATACCAACACGGTGAGCTGTGGGGAACTCTCATGGCTTTTAATGCAATGGGAGGCGGCTGAAAGCAGGATCAGTTCTGATTGGCAAACCGCCGTATCGGCATCGTGTTCACACTGCCCTCAACAGGCTTGTGGAAAAAGTGAAGTTTATGTCATTCCATCTGCTTATGGCGCGAAGGTTGCGGCGACCTGAAGGATCGATCAAGCAGGAGAGAGAGGCAATCCGTCTTTCCCGCACATGATTTTCGATTTTTGTCGGTCGAAGGATGTGGTCGATAAAATACCAAACAGATGCAGTAGGTTAAGACGATTTTTGTCGTGTTGGCCGGTGCGGAGATGTGCGGGGAACAATATGTTTAATATTCAAAGATGGTTACATGAAATTTGTGCCGTTTTGGAGGTGGGGAAAATTTTCCCAAACACGTTTTTTGGGGGGATGTGCGGAAACCCTGTTGCAACCCCAGGAAAAATTTGCTAAAAAAACACCCAGAGTCTGAACCACTGCCCCGATTCGAGGGGATTGAGACAAGTGTCGTCAGTTAAAAAATCAACGGCCCTGTCTTTGGTCTGAACCACTGCCCCGATTCGAGGGGATTGAGACCAAAGCACACACCTGCCTATTTCCTGAAGCAGCATTTTGTCTGAACCACTGCCCCGATTCGAGGGGATTGAGACTACTTCAACCCCTCGTGGGGATCCGGCGATCCCCTGAGTCTGAACCACTGCCCCGATTCGAGGGGATTGAGACATATTATTTCAGCCCCAGACCAAATCCATGCCATCGCGTCTGAACCACTGCCCCGATTCGAGGGGATTGAGACCGTTGAAATAAACTTCTCTCATGCTAATCCCCTTTCGTCTGAACCACTGCCCCGATTCGAGGGGATTGAGACTTATCATGGTAAAGGAATCCGTTTCGAACGTGAAAGTCTGAACCACTGCCCCGATTCGAGGGGATTGAGACTTGTTTGCCCGCTTTAAGTAGAGGCTTACGTTACCTGCGTCTGAACCACTGCCCCGATTCGAGGGGATTGAGACCATAAGCAACACCCACGGTGTGGGTGCTCTTCGTGCCGGTCTGAACCACTGCCCCGATTCGAGGGGATTGAGACTAGGCGATTAGCCCATCATCATACTTATATGATGATGGTCTGAACCACTGCCCCGATTCGAGGGGATTGAGACCCCAAGGGCGGTTATGTTTCCTGCGGAGGATGAGGATATGGTCTGAACCACTGCCCCGATTCGAGGGGATTGAGACAAACTTACGGGCTTGATCTGCCATGTTTTTCTCCTTTGTCTGAACCACTGCCCCGATTCGAGGGGATTGAGACTATCTGATAGGCGGTTAATCGCCCATCATCATATAAGTGTCTGAACCACTGCCCCGATTCGAGGGGATTGAGACTAACTGTGGCCTTTGCAACGATATTGTTTTCTTTTGCGTCTGAACCACTGCCCCGATTCGAGGGGATTGAGACGTGGGCCGTAGGCCCTGAACCCCGATTCCTTGATTGGTCTGAACCACTGCCCCGATTCGAGGGGATTGAGACTTTGACTGGGTCCATCATCTTGAAGCCTGCACATTGCAGTCTGAACCACTGCCCCGATTCGAGGGGATTGAGACATGAGGTTGGTGGGCAGTTCCATCGGGACATCCCAATGGTCTGAACCACTGCCCCGATTCGAGGGGATTGAGACTAGGCGATTAGCCCATCATCATACTTATATGATGATGGTCTGAACCACTGCCCCGATTCGAGGGGATTGAGACCCCAAGGGCGGTTATGTTTCCTGCGGAGGATGAGGATATGGTCTGAACCACTGCCCCGATTCGAGGGGATTGAGACAAACTTACGGGCTTGATCTGCCATGTTTTTCTCCTTTGTCTGAACCACTGCCCCGATTCGAGGGGATTGAGACTATCTGATAGGCGGTTAATCGCCCATCATCATATAAGTGTCTGAACCACTGCCCCGATTCGAGGGGATTGAGACTAACTGTGGCCTTTGCAACGATATTGTTTTCTTTTGCGTCTGAACCACTGCCCCGATTCGAGGGGATTGAGACGTGGGCCGTAGGCCCTGAACCCCGATTCCTTGATTGGTCTGAACCACTGCCCCGATTCGAGGGGATTGAGACTTTGACTGGGTCCATCATCTTGAAGCCTGCACATTGCAGTCTGAACCACTGCCCCGATTCGAGGGGATTGAGACATGAGGTTGGTGGGCAGTTCCATCGGGACATCCCAATGGTCTGAACCACTGCCCCGATTCGAGGGGATTGAGACTCCCGCGTACAACCCGGCCCCCATGCAGGCAGCTCGTCTGAACCACTGCCCCGATTCGAGGGGATTGAGACTCAACCTTGCAACCTAATTCTTTTTCCAAAATTTCAAGTCTGAACCACTGCCCCGATTCGAGGGGATTGAGACAGATGATCGGCATTAAAGCCCGACTGCGCCGCCGCGAGTCTGAACCACTGCCCCGATTCGAGGGGATTGAGACTATCGGGTTTAGTGGAAAACAGACCAATGGACTTGAGTCTGAACCACTGCCCCGATTCGAGGGGATTGAGACATTGGTTGCCCACTCTACGCCTTCTTCACACGCATCGGTCTGAACCACTGCCCCGATTCGAGGGGATTGAGACGGAATTATTAGGAATTAAAGCAATGGTTATGTTTTATGTCTGAACCACTGCCCCGATTCGAGGGGATTGAGACTTCCTCCTTTCAGCAACCGCAGTACCCATCTGAATCGGTCTGAACCACTGCCCCGATTCGAGGGGATTGAGACAAAACGGGCCACCCGAAGGCAGCCCGTTGAATTTTGTCTGAACCACTGCCCCGATTCGAGGGGATTGAGACTCAAAGCTGCCATCTTAATTATGTCTTTTTCCTGCATTCGTCTGAACCACTGCCCCGATTCGAGGGGATTGAGACCACCGCGTTAACTCTTCAAACCGTTCACCATCAAAGGGTCTGAACCACTGCCCCGATTCGAGGGGATTGAGACTAATTCGTTCAATTAATTTTAATCTTCCACATCTGAATTGTCTGAACCACTGCCCCGATTCGAGGGGATTGAGACTCTGTGCTAATGCCCAGATGCCCGAACCAATCTTTTTTAGTCTGAACCACTGCCCCGATTCGAGGGGATTGAGACTTCGGTGAATACAGTAGCATCATAGGTTACTCCTTGGTCTGAACCACTGCCCCGATTCGAGGGGATTGAGACAGAGGTACGCCTCATCATCACCCTCTTCATCATAGTAGGTCTGAACCACTGCCCCGATTCGAGGGGATTGAGACTACGAGTGTATGTCCGAGGTGCGCACATTCGATGACACAGTCTGAACCACTGCCCCGATTCGAGGGGATTGAGACTGTGACCACGAGTAGTTCTTGTGTAGGCCACACTGTGTCTGAACCACTGCCCCGATTCGAGGGGATTGAGACTTGTCAGTCCCTTTTTCATGGCTTTCGCTAAAGGTGCTGCTGGTATGGCCCAGTCCATGTTGATTGGACCAAGATCAGTCTGAACCACTGCCCCGATTCGAGGGGATTGAGACAAGATGTCCGTTGAATCACATGGAATCCCATAAATCTGTCTGAACCACTGCCCCGATTCGAGGGGATTGAGACTTTATTGTTTTTATCAATATGTTTCTCAACATATTGAGTCTGAACCACTGCCCCGATTCGAGGGGATTGAGACAACAGACAATGCAAAACCAATAAAACATAACCATTGCGTCTGAACCACTGCCCCGATTCGAGGGGATTGAGACATCGCGTCCAAGGCGCAGGCGTCCGCGACTTGACCGTAGGTCTGAACCACTGCCCCGATTCGAGGGGATTGAGACACATCTCCATTGCCATCAAGACAGCTTCCTTGATTGGTCTGAACCACTGCCCCGATTCGAGGGGATTGAGACTCTATAACCCGTTGAAAGCACTGTGTATCTGGCTCGGTCTGAACCACTGCCCCGATTCGAGGGGATTGAGACATGTGATTCCACGCCATCCTGGCGAGGGCTCGCACGAGTCTGAACCACTGCCCCGATTCGAGGGGATTGAGACTCTATAACCCGTTGAAAGCACTGTGTATCTGGCTCGGTCTGAACCACTGCCCCGATTCGAGGGGATTGAGACATGTGATTCCACGCCATCCTGGCGAGGGCTCGCACGAGTCTGAACCACTGCCCCGATTCGAGGGGATTGAGACATGCCTGTGCACTCTATATCGGAGAGTACTCGCATTGTGTCTGAACCACTGCCCCGATTCGAGGGGATTGAGACTCGCCTTTTCTTTTCTAAAAAATTTCTCCCGCTTTTGAAAAATCCCTCCTCAATGCCGTTTAGCGCGATAAATTGAAGATGATTCCTGCCTCGGTTGCCGCCACCGGCGCGGCCGTTATCCCTGTTGTCGGCGCTGCCGCCGGGCGCCAAGATTGCCGGCGGCAGCGCCCGCTATCAACTGCTGAGAACAGAGGACGGAATGCCGCCCGTAGACGGCGGTTCATAACAGCAAACCAACACGATCAGTACGATTGATCTCGATCGGATGTTGCCGCCCCAACATCCCAAAGAAAGGAAGGCTCAATGACGCTCCTGAAACGCATGTGGAAATGGCTTACGGCTTCATCCTCACGGGCCGCGAGAAAGGGGCACCCGGACCTGTATCCCCTGAATGTGGCGGCACTGGCTCAAGAACTCAACCTTGTCGATGAGGGTCGGCGCCTGGGAGAGGCGGGGATTCCCGAATCCGATGCGAAAACCTTGACCGGACCGGAGGCCGCCGTGGTTCAGAAGGTTGAAAAAGCACGGCAGGATTATATCGACTGGGCGGTGATCCGCCTCAATATCCACAATCGGGATCTGGGACGGCGTCGTCTCACCCGGGAAACCGTCGATCAGGCACTGCAGGCCCACAAGATGTTCAACCGAACGGCCGATGCGCTCCTGACCGGTCGGGAAAGTCTCGTGCGTCGCCTGCGGGATTCAGCCGTAAACCAGCTTGCCGAGTTGGCCGCTTTCCAGGCCCGACATAGCCTTGCGCGGGACGCACGAACCCCGAGACACAAACTTCTCACCTGGGGTCTTCTGATTTTTCTCATCGTGGTGGAGGGCGTGCTGAATGCCTCGTTTTTCGCCCAGGGGGTAAGCACCGGTCTCATCGGCGGATTTTTTTACGCCGTCGTGCCGGCGGGCATCAACGTAGTGGTGACATTCTTTTCAGGAAAACACCTCGTCTGCTACATCCGCCGCAATCAGGTCCGCTGGAAAATTGCCGGCGTCGTTTCGTTGCTGGCGACTCTCGTTTTCATGACAACAATGGGGTTGGGCATCGCCCATCTGCGAGACAGCCTCACGGCGGATGCTGTGGAACCGGCCGCGGCGGCCCTGCAGGCGATGAAAGACAGCCCCCTGCGGCTGCGTGACATCTTCTCCTGGCTTCTCTTTGCCGTCAGCGTTCTGGGCGGGGGGTTGGCCCTCGCGGACGGGATGACCAGCGACGACCCCTACCCCGGCTACGGTCCGATATACCGGCGGGCCCAGCAGGCCGTCGATATCCACGAGGATGAAATCGCCGCCCTCCGCGCCGACCTCGAACGGAAAAAGGACGATCAGCTCGAGGTTCTGGACCGGATCATAGCCGAATCCCGGGCCAACGTGGCTGCCCTCGCGTCTCTCATCGACGACAAGGCCGCCACCGCATTGCGCCTCTCTAACGCCCTTCAGGATGCGGACAATGCCCTGGATGCGTTGTTGAGCCTATTTCGTACAGCCAATCAACTGCATCGAAACGGAACGCCGCGGCCGACCTGTTTTGACATCAGGCCCAAACTTCGCCCGGTTAAGGTGCCCGATTTCGACACGACCGCCGACAAGGCGCTCCTCGATGAAGACCGTTACACGTTGAAGACGCTTTTGGGGGAAATTCAGGGAATCCGGGCATGCATCCAGGAAGCCTTCAACCAGCGGTTCGACGTGTTCGAACCCCTCGACGCTCATTTCCCGAGAAAGGAACGTGTCTGATGGCCAGAATCAGCCGGCATGAAAGAAAACAACGAAAAAAAGAGATCGTTTGGGGCGCTGTCGCACTGATCACGGCGCTGGGAATACTCGCATCAGCCATGACGTATGTCTTTTTGAACAGGGATGACGTCATCGGTGCCAAAACCCTCTGCCCCGCAGGCGGCCCCCGGGGACACTACGTACTCCTGGTGGACACGACGGACAGAATGCGTTTCGCGCAGAAGCTCGCGTTCGACGTCATCTTCCGCGATATCATCGAAAAGCGTATGCCCGAAGGCTATCTGCTCTCCATCTTCGTCATGGGGGAAGACGTCAGGGCCAACGCACGGCCTCTGATCGAGATCTGCAATCCCGGCAGGGGCGCGGACAAAAGCGAGTGGACGGCCAATCTTGAGCGGCTGCGCCGGCGCTACGAAGAACGCTTCCGGAAGGTGCTTCTCGATCAGGCCGCGACGCTCGTCGATTCAAAACCGGCCAAAATCTCTCCCATTCTCGAAACGCTGCAGATGGTCGGCATCAACGCCTTCCGCAGGCATGATGTCCAGGGGGAGCGGCGCCTCATCATGGTGTCCGACATGCTGCATCACACCCCTCGGTTCAGCATGTACCGGGGCATTGTGGACTACGAAACCTTCGCCGCCTCCGGGTATGCCCGAAAGGTCCATGCCGAGCTCACCGGCGTCAAGGTGGAAATCCACTACCTCATCAATACCCCCGAACTGCAGACTCGACGGAACCTGGCATTCTGGGAAAACCATTTCAACAGCACCGGCGCACAAATCGTCGCCGTCCGACCCATGGAAGGATGACCATGCAGCGCAAGATCGGTATCAACGTTCAAAGACTCTTCATCACGACCATCCTTCTGAAGATCGGCTTGTCCTTTCTGGGATGGCGGTTCCAGGATCCCTGGGTTCTGGGTACGGCAGGGCCTCTGGCGGTCATGTCGGCCTATATCGTTATCGGCATCCACCGCCGGGACAGCGATCTGAGCGATGAGAAGTTTGCCGACACCTGCTACTACCTCGGCTTTATCTTCACCATCACATCCATCATTTTCAGCCTGTTTGACCTGCCGAATATCGGCACACGCATTCAGGACATCTCCGTTCGGTTCGGGGCGGCCATGGTGAGCACCGTGTTCGGACTGACGGTTCGGGTAATTCTGGTCAGCTTCAAAAAAGATTATGCCGACGCCGTTGTCGAGGTGGAGGATGCCGTCGTCGCTGCGGCGCAACGTTTTCACGAACAGCTGGACATCGCCGCCGAGAGGTTTTTCGCTTTTCAAACCAAGGTGGACAACGCCGCTGCGGAATCCGTCGAAAAGGCTGAAATGCGGATGGAGCGGCTTTCCCAAAACCATTCCGAGAGGCTCGCAGCCTTTTTCGCCGATTTGACCGAGCGACATCAGGCCGCCGGCAGCCGCACGTTCGATGGGATCGACGCGGCAAGCCGCCGGCTCTCGGAAACCGTTGACGGTTATACGCAGGGTATTCAAAAACACCTGACGAATGTTGAAGCCGGCGTGACGGCATTCACCGACGCGATTACAGAACGGTTGAAAACGACAACCTTCCCGGACGACTATTTTGTCCGTCATCTCGAGGCCCCCCTGATCCGTCTGAAACAAAGCACCGGGATCGTCTCGGAGAACATCGAAACGGCGGCCGCGACAGTGGGCGAATCGACAGCGGTTTTTTCTGACGCCCTGACAACGCTGCGAAAAAAAGCGGATGTCGCCGAATGCGCCCTCGACAGGGTCCTCCACCTGACGGCGCGGCAGCACGCTGTTCTTGACGCGGCTCAAGGCCAGTTGACCGTGCTGGAAAGGCTGACAGGCACCCTTTCCGAATTTGGCACGGTAATGACCCATACCCACGCCGGCATCGCCGCCGGCAACATCGCTGCCGCAGACCTGTCGAAACGAATGGAAGCCCTGATTTCGGAATTTGCCGTGTCTCAACAGCGCCTGGGGAACACCCTCAAAGATGTTGTCGCCCGGCTCACGGCCAACGCAGCGGCTGTCGAGGCGGTTGCGAACAAGCTGGATGATGCGGCTTTTGCGAGAAAAACAGCGGTTCACGGTCTCAGCGATCAGTCTGCCGAAATGCGCCGGCTGACGCGTACCCTTGTCGCCGCCGGCACCATGTTGTCGGAACTCCTGTCCCGCATGAATACCGGGCATGCGACCAGTGCCGAAACGACGGAACAGGAGATCGGGGAAAGCAGGCCCTTCCGGAGTACGGAGCATCTCGTGCGGAAATCTATTGGCTCGATGACGGCACCTGATCCGTCAGAAACCCAAATCTGAGGATCCGATATGACACAACGAAACGATACGGTCTTTCATCTGTCGCTTTCCGAAATCGCGTTTACGATCTGCTTTCTGCTGCTGCTTCTGCTGGGCTGGCTGGTGTTCAGGGTTCAGGCCGAAAAGGCGGCCCTGGCGGAAACGTTGAAGAACATCCAATCCACCGAACGAAGCGCGTCGGCGGCCCTTGATGCGATCGGGAACGTCATGACCGACGGGGTCGGCAATTCCGCGAAGCCCACCCCCGAAGAAATCATCACACGGCTCGTCGCCGCGGAAAATGTCCACAAAGAGCGGGACTGCTTTCTGCAACGAATTAAAGATCTTGAAAGCCGCCTGACGGCGCTCGGCAAGATGCAGGAGCGGATTCAAGCAGTGGCCCGGACGAGCCGCCCGGATACCGCACTGGAAAGGATAGCCGATGCGATGGCGCTTCAGACTCTGGCTGAAACCACCATCAGGAGGCAAAACGCCGGTCCGGTGCTGCAGAAAGATCTGATACGTCAGGTCGAGAACGCTCTGGTGGCCGGGTGCGAACTGAAAAAACAGCTCGAGACGCGGTTGAATACGCCTCTGAAACCCGGACGGGAGCCCGACATCATCCGAAATATGGTTGCCGCGATGGAACGTTTTGACGGACTCTCCGAAAACAACGCGGGCATTGACCTGGTCAAGCGGGAAAACGCGGATCTTCGCGGCCGGATCGCCTACATGAAACGCAGAATGGAAGACCGCGGCGGTCTCGACTACCCACCGTGCTGGGCAGATGAGAAAACCGGGAAAGTCGAATTTTTGTTCAACGTGGAAGTGAAACCCGACCAGGTCGTCGTTCTGCCTGCCTGGCCCGAACACCGTGAAATCGAGGCACGCGCACTTCCCGGCATTGAAGGGATTTTATCCGATCCCCCCCTGTCCAACGCCGATTTTATCCGTCGCGTTCAGGGCATTTTCGATCAAAGCCGCGAACTTCAGTGCCGTCACTTTGTCCGGCTCAAAAGCACCATTGACGACGCCGTTCAATCCGATCGGGCGCGGCTGATGGTTGAAAGCTTCTTCTACAAAAGCGAGGTCCGGCGATAATGCAGGATAGGATTAGAGAGAACGGCCCGAACAGGTTTTTCCCCGCACATAATTTACGATTTTTCCCGAAACACCAGCCAACTGATTACAATAACTTTAAAACACAATGGGTTGGGTTGTTTTTTCTCATGCGCGGCGGGAGGGAGATGTGCGGGGAACAATATGGTTAATATTCAAAGAGAGTTACATGAAATTTGTGCCGTTTTGGAGGTGGGGAAAATTTTCCCAAACACGTTTTTTGGGGGGATGTGCGGAAACCCTGTTGCAACCCCAAGAAAAATTTGCTAAAAAAACAGCCAGAGTCTGAACCACTGCCCCGATTCGAGGGGATTGAGACTTGAAGTAGAAGTCATGGCAATTTTCGCAG
Source organism: Desulfococcus multivorans (assembly GCF_001854245.1). GTDB lineage: Bacteria > Desulfobacterota > Desulfobacteria > Desulfobacterales > Desulfococcaceae > Desulfococcus > Desulfococcus multivorans. The sequence continues at coordinate 2,929,548 of NZ_CP015381.1, forward strand.
ATGATGCAGTCTGAACCACTGCCCCGATTCGAGGGGATTGAGACAACAGCCTCATTAACAACCGCAACTGCCTCAGCATTTGTCTGAACCACTGCCCCGATTCGAGGGGATTGAGACACCCCGCAGTGGGCGCAGGTTCTCACCTGCTCATCACGTCTGAACCACTGCCCCGATTCGAGGGGATTGAGACCGCTTTCACCCTCAACCTTTTTAAGAATAGACTTAGCGTCTGAACCACTGCCCCGATTCGAGGGGATTGAGACGATGAGAGCGTTTCTTTTCAATTCATACTCACGATTCGGTCTGAACCACTGCCCCGATTCGAGGGGATTGAGACGTATTCAACGATGCAGCTTAGCATGTCAGCGACTTTGTCTGAACCACTGCCCCGATTCGAGGGGATTGAGACTTGAACATACTTCGCAGCAGTATAAGGGCACCATGTTGTCTGAACCACTGCCCCGATTCGAGGGGATTGAGACTGCATTTTCATTGTGCTTAGTCTCCTTATTTTGTTTTGGTCTGAACCACTGCCCCGATTCGAGGGGATTGAGACCCGGGCAATTTTCCGGGAAAACGATTTCCGCGGAACCGTCTGAACCACTGCCCCGATTCGAGGGGATTGAGACGAGACCGTTGATTGTTTCCACCTTACCATTAACGTGTCTGAACCACTGCCCCGATTCGAGGGGATTGAGACCCCTCGATCTTTAGAAATTGTTCCGCAGAGATATAGTCTGAACCACTGCCCCGATTCGAGGGGATTGAGACGAGGATCGTGAATTCTCCTGAGTTTTCTTCAACGTTCGGTCTGAACCACTGCCCCGATTCGAGGGGATTGAGACATCACGTTTTCGCCTCCTTTTTTTATTACTGAGTAAGGTCTGAACCACTGCCCCGATTCGAGGGGATTGAGACTTAGATTTGGGAATTGACGCTTTATAGACTTTCATCTTGTCTGAACCACTGCCCCGATTCGAGGGGATTGAGACCCCCAACGCGGCAAGGGCTATCTTTCGGCTCAATTTGGTCTGAACCACTGCCCCGATTCGAGGGGATTGAGACCCCCAACGCGGCAAGGGCTATCTTTCGGCTCAATTTGGTCTGAACCACTGCCCCGATTCGAGGGGATTGAGACTTCATAAATATCTCCTTTTCCACCATGTTCCGCCTGAGTCTGAACCACTGCCCCGATTCGAGGGGATTGAGACTTGTCGCCTTCTTTCCTGTATAGACATCCGGCGACGCCGTCTGAACCATTGCCCAAGCGCACAACTGCGTATTTTGTTCACCCTGCCCCACCCCTCTCAAAATTTTTCCCGGACTATTCTGAAAAATCCACCAGTCACACCGTTACTGATCCTGTGCACGTCTTTCGACGCTTACGATAGAAAGACTGACTGCACGGACATCCATTTTCCGATGTTCAAGCAGGTGAAAGCAGGTAGGGAGAGGAGGCCGGGAATTGACGATGTTGTATTTCAGGGAGCTGGTTCGGCTGTGCCGCCCGAATTTGAGAACGGCTATCTTTCTTGGAAAGTTGTATTCCAGGAATGAACAGAAACTCTGGATGCTGTTGAAACGTTGGGATTGAACCGCCTGGAAAAGGCGCTGTTCCGATGCCGCGGCGCTGAACGCAAAGACGCTTCGAAACCGGCGGGTTTCGAAGCGTCCTCCACAACACATTTCAACATTTTTTTTGGATTTTCTGAAAAAAGTCACCGTGATGCCGTTAGGGTATACAGAAACGACAATGACAAACCATTCCCGACGGAGGTCTCGATGAACGTGCCGAACAAAGCATCCGAAACAGATGACAGTGTTGTGGTCCATGACGAAAAAACCGGGATTGTCGAAGACGAATTCCTGCAGGTGAACGATCTGGTGACCGTCAGAAAAGATGCAGCCAAAAAGGCGGCCAAAGGCGTGCTTGCGGAGCTGGAGGTCATGATTCGTGAAAAGCGTTGGGAGGATGCGATCACTCTTTTCCACCCCATCGAAGAGAAGGTCCCCGAAACGATCGGCAGCGGATGGGATGGATCCATCCGCCGGAAGATCGCCTTTGCCCTGGGACAGATCAACCGCTTTGACGATGCTATCCGTGAACTGGACGCCTGTATTCAGGCCGACCCCGAAAATTTCTTTCTGCACAACTCCTTAGCCTATACAGCGTACAATTCCCTTTACGCGGCGAAGAACAAGGAAATCTTCCTGAGCGGCAAAAATCGACATGAACGCATCGACCTGGCTCACCGGCATTTTGCGGCGGCCCAGGCGCTCCGGCCGGACGGCGTGACCAACTTTTATCGCCAGGGCATGTTGTATCGGCAGATCGAACGGAAAACGTCCCAGGCACTGCCGCTGTTTTTCAAGGCGATTTCGAACTGGGAAAGCCTTTCGCCCGAAGACCGGGAGGCCAGGCACCAGGAACGCAAGAACTACATCAAGGCCCTTTATCAGGGGGCGTCGGCCGTTCTGGAAAACGGCAGACCCCAGAAGGCCCTGGATCTGCTCAAGCAGTGCCTTGCGGAGGACAACGGCACCGACCACATTTCCATGACCTTCAAGTATTTCGCTCTGGGAAAGGTCCATTTTAGTATGTGCCGGTTTGGCGAGGCCAGGGACGCGCTTCTGTTTTCATTGAAATGCAGCTCCTCGGGGCCGGTCGATTTTATTCGGGAACTTCTGGCCCGCACCTATCTCGCACTGGACAATCCAGCCAAAGGCCTTCAGGAAATCGAAAAACTTCCTGAAAGAATCCGAAGGCCTTATGTTCGCTGGACCGAGTCCGATCTGCGCATCAGCCTCGAGGATTTTGCCGGCGCCAGGGCTGTTCTGCTCAACGCCGTCGAACGCGACAACCGCTCCCGCCACAAGACGCTGGTCCGGCTGGCCAGGCTTGAATATCTCCTCGGCGGGTACGACAAGGTCATCGAGCACGGCAAAAGCGCCTGTGATTTTTTCATCGAGAAATGGGGCCAGGTGTATGCCGAAGGACTGTACTGGCAGATCCTGGGGGCCTATCGGTCCGGCGCTCCGGATAACGCCCGGACCCTGATGAGTCAGCTCGAAACGGAGCATCCCGACTACCCTGGGCTCGACAAGCTGAAATCACGCCTGACGTGAACGTCTGAAGAAAGGGGACAATCTTGAACCTTCCCGACCTCAAAAAACAGTCCTCGGATGCCGCCGACTTCCGTCTGATGCTGGCCTCTGTTGAAAAGCGTTTGCTGGCAGGCGAATTGACGGAAAGCGACCGCTCTTTTCTCGCCAGGTCGGATATCCGGCGGCACCTGAACCCGACTCAGAAAGTCCGATGGGCCGCCCTTGCCCAGATGGCCGGCGAGGTCGAAACGGCATTGTCCATCCTCGCCGCCGTAAACCGGGAAACGCCGGACAACGAGGCGGCATGGAAAGCTCGCCTCGAATTGCTCACGGCGTTGGGACGGAATCAGGAACTGGCCCAAGTCCTGGCGAGCGCGAAAGCGTTTCTTGACGACGGCGTCCTGAAACCGTTTATGGAAGCCGGCGATGAAAAGCGGGTCGAGCAGCCTGTTTCCGAAGATGCATTGCCGTCCGACGGTCCCTTTGAACGCCTTCGACGCCGGCAGGAACGCATTGAGCGCTACCTTTCCATTTTTTCGGGAAGAAGCGACGTGTTCGCCCGTCAGTGGGTGGACAGGGCCGCCGGAAAACAGGGATACGTGCCGGTTCGAAGAGGATTGTCGCCCCAGGACGTCGAGGATCACCTGAAAGGGGGAAAGACCTATGGCGTTTACCTTCTCAAGGAGGACAACACCGTCGCCTTCGGCGCCGTCGATGCCGACCTGAAAAACGAGTTCAGAAAATTGCCGCTGACCGGGGAAAACCGCCGCCGGATTCACCGGGAGAAGGTTTACATGGTATCCCGTATGAAAGAGCTGGCCAAAGCAGCCGGAACGGAGACCCTGGTGGAGTTCAGCGGGGGAAAGGGATTTCATTTCTGGTTCTTTTTCAAACCTCCGGCGCCCGCCGATGCGGTCAGGCTTTTTTTGACGGGGTTCCAGGAGACCCTGGCCGGGGATCTTTCGGCATTCTCACTGGAGGTTTTTCCGAAACAGGACCGTCTGGGCGGAAAGGGGTTGGGCAATCTCATCAAGCTGCCCCTGGGGGTTCATCGCCTCACGGGAAAGGTTTCCTGTTTTCCGGAATGCGCCGATCGGTCACAGGGTGCCCAGCTCGATTTCCTCTCGCACGTCCGCTTTCTGTCGCCGGATCAGCTCAAGGAGAGCACCTCTTCACCCGGGAAAGGGCCTCCCCTCATCCACCCGAGATGGAAGGCCTGGGCTGAAACCTACCCGGAGCTTTTCGCGCTGGAAAGAAAATGCCCACCCCTTGGGCAGGTGATCGCCGCCTGCAGAAACGGCATGCCACCGGCCCAGCGCGAGGAGCGCGTCCTGCTGCAGACCATCGGGTTTCTGCCCCGGGCCAAACGCCTCCTCCATTACCTGATGGGAAGCGTACCGGATTACAATCCCCATCTGGTGGATTTCAAGCTGAGTCGTCTCAGGGGCACACCGATGGGATGTCAGCGGATTCATTCCCTGATGTCGTTTGACGGAGACTTCTGCGAATTCAGCAGGATATCAAAGTACCGGCATCCGCTGCTGCATGTGGATGGGTGGACCGACGCCTCCTCGGTTGGAAGAGCGGAGAAGGTGGAAAATCTTTCCGGTGCTTTGGAAAATCTCAAGGCGGCTATCGATCAGGTCCTGATATTCGTGACCTGAGGGGATATCGATCCGAGCCGGAATATGCCGCGCCGGCGGTATGGGTACAAAGGAGCGTCATGCCATGGAATCCTTGTATGTTATCGAGCCGGGATGCTATCTGCGCCGGGAGGGTGCGGTCCTGAATATCTGCAAAGGGAAAGCGGTGGTGGACCGGATTCCGGCGGACGGATTGAAGCGCCTGATGCTGGTGGGTTACGTATCTCTCACCGGCGGCGTCCTCGATTTCCTGATCAACCGGCGGGTGGAGACGGTATTTATCACGGCAACCGGGCGTTTCCGGGCACGGCTGGGGGGCGACGTCCATCGGCACGTTCAGTTGCGCCGCGCCCAATACCTCACATTGAGCGGTGTGGGCGGCCCGCCCGTCGCCGCCGGCATCGTCTCCGGAAAACTGGAAAACATGGCGCGGTTCCTGATCAGCAGGGGCAGACGGTATGATGACGAGGCCCTGCGCATCGCCTCGGCCCGAATCCGTGCCATTCGGCATATCTGCGATGAGGGCACCTCCGATCTCGACCGATTGAGAGGCCTGGAGGGCGCCGGCACCCGCATCTATTACGGCGCCTTCGGCGGTCTCATCAAAAATCCGGACTTCCGCTTCACCGGACGGAACAAGCGCCCCCCGCTGGATCCGGTCAATGCCATGCTCTCGTTCGTTTACACGCTGTTAACCAACGAGGTGCTCTCCGCGGTCAAGGCCGTCGGCCTCGATCCATACCTGGGCGCGCTCCATGAGATCAGCTACGGCCGCCCCTCCCTGGCCTGCGACCTCGTGGAGGAATATCGGTGTCTGCTCGGCGACCGGATGGTTCTCGGATTGGTCAACCGGAAAATGCTGTCGCCCGGGGATTTCATATACCGGAAGAATCCGCCGGACACCTTCGTTGACGAGCGGGATATGAAGGAAAAACGCCCCGTCGAGATGAAGCCGCCGATCATGAGAACCTTCATCGCGAGCTACGAAGAGATGATGGCCAGGGAAATTTACTACCCTCCGGACGACTGCCGAACCGCCTACAGGCAACTGATTCATCGCCAGGCCGCAAGGTTTGCCGAGCACCTTCTCGAGGAGGGGAAGCCCTACAAACCGTTCATCATGGACCATTGAATGTTTTACCTGGTGTGTTTCGACATTGTCGACGACAAGACCCGGCGGCGCGCCGTGAAGATTATAGGCGAATACGGCTGCCGGGTTCAGAAATCCGTTTTCGAGTGCCCCGGTCTCGGGGAGAAACGCTTCCTGACCCTGCGCAACCGTCTCGAGGAGGTGATAGACAACCTGTGGGACACCGTCCGGTTTTACCGGCTTTGCAGCGCATGTCTGAAGGAGACGGAGTTTGTGGGGATCGGCGAGCCGCCTCGGGACGATTCGGCGAGGATTGTCTGAGGGTTCGGGGCGGGCGGCGCGCCGAAAGGGGCGGGAGGTTGGCCCCGCCCCGTAAAGAAATTATTTGGTCATGTTGGCGACCACGAAGCCGCCCCGGGGTCTTTTCATCAGGAACCGGATCGCTTCGCCTTTCTTGATCTTGCTCATCAGGCTCTGGAATTCGGCGATGGAGGACACCGGCTCCCGGTTGATCTCGATGATGAGATCGCCCTGGCGCACGCCGGCGTTTTCGGCTTTGCCGCCCGAGGCCACATCGGTGACCAGAACGCCTTTGGCATCGCTTTCAAAGCCGAGCCGCTGGGCTGTTTCGGGGTCGAGGGTTCTGAGTTCGAGGCCCAGGTCTCCGTTGTTCCGGCGGTCCGAGCCCACACGCTGAATCTCGTTGTCCCGTTTGCCCAGGGTGACCTCCACCGTCTTTTCCTTTCCTTCCCGGATCAGGGTGATGGACGTTTTTTTGCCCACGGGAAGGTTGGCGATCTGGGCCGACAGCTCACGGCTCGACTTGACCGGGTTCCCGTCCACCGCGATGACGACGTCGCCGACCTTGATGCCGCCCTTATCCGCCGGATCCCCCTCGTAAATCTGGGAAATCAGGACGCCGCTCTCCTGGTCGATCTTGTAGTATTCCTTCAGCTCGTCGGTCAGGTCCTGGATGCCGACCCCGAGCCAGCCCCGGGTCACCTCGCCGCTCTTTTTCAACTGGCCGACGATGTTCATGGCCATGTTGACGGGGATGGCGAAGCCGATCCCCTGGCCGCTGGCGATGATGGCCGTGTTGATGCCGACCACCCGCCCGTTCATGTCCAGGAGGGGGCCGCCGCTGTTGCCGGGGTTGATGGAGGCGTCGGTCTGAATGAAATCGTCATAGGGGCCTGCGCCGATGACCCGGCCCTTAGCGCTGACAATCCCGGCGGTGACGGTCTGCTCGAGGCCGAAGGGGCTGCCGATGGCCAACACCCAGTCGCCCACCCGCAGGCTGTCCGAATCCCCGGTCTCAAGCGCGACGAGATCCTTGTTGGGGGCGATACGGATCAAGGCCAGGTCGGTGTTGGGATCCCGACCGATCACCTCGGCGTCGAACTCCTTTTCATTGGAGAGGCGAACCTTGATCTCATCCGCGCCCTCGACGACATGGTTGTTGGTCACGATATACCCTTCCGTGTCGATAATGAAGCCGGAGCCGAGGCTCTGCTGCTTGAAATCGTGGGGACCCTCGTCGGGAAGCTGGGGAAAGAGATCCTTGAACGGGTTGTCCCGGCCGCCGAAGGGGTTGCCGTAAAAATGCCGGAACACCCGCCCGCCGCCGCTCATGGTTTTGACCGTCCGGATGTTCACGACGGCCGGCCGCACCTTTTCGGCAAGCTTGCTGATGTTCATGGGCACCATGAGGGTGCCGTCGCTCTCGGCGGCCTCAACGTCCACGGCGATGCCCGTCGTCAGAAAGATTGCCGCGATCCAGAGGGTCAGTATCGAAAGATATCTGTTGTGCCGCATCCATTTCATGATGGTTTCCTCCTGATTTTATGTTGAATTGACGATAAAAGGCTTTTAACGGAAAGTATAATACGGCGGAGAGGTTGCCTCAAGATGATGAGAAGATTACCAAATGGTCATGTTTTCCGCCCCGGTTCCTCGCTGACGGAAAGCGCCAGGGAAAAAACGCTGCCGACGCCCGGGGCGCTCTCGACCCGCACGTCGCCGCCGTGGGCCGCGGCCACGCTCCTCACCAGGCTCAACCCCAAGCCTGTTCCCGAGAGGCTTCGGCTGGGGTCGCACCGGTAAAACCGTTCGAAGATGTGGGGCAGGTCCGAGGCATGGATGCCGATGCCCGTATCCTCGATCACCACCTCCAGCCGGCTGGGATCCAGCCCCACGACGAACACGTCCACGAAGCCCCCTTCCGGCGTATACTTGACGGCGTTGTCGAGGAGGTTCCCGACGGCCCGCTGGAGAAGGCGCGGATCCCCGATAACGATACACCCCTCGGGCGTCCGGCGGGTCAGCGTCACGCCCTTGTCCTCGGCGAGGGGCTCGTACAGCTCGCAGGCCCGCCGGACCAGGGCGCCCACGTCCACGGCAGTCCGTTCGATAACCGCCGCGCGCGCTTCGGTCTTGGAAATCATGAGCATGGTGTTGATCATGTCCAGGAGTCCGTCGCACTCCTCGATCACGCCCGCCGCCATCCCCTGATATTGCGCTATGGCCCCGGGGTCGTCGCCCGCGGTGGTCAACGTCACCTCGGCCATGCCCCGGATCCGGGTGACGGGGCTCTTCAGGTCATGGGCGATGTTGTCGCTCATCTCCCGGATGCCGACGACCAGGCCCTCGATACGATCCAGCATTTCATTGAAAGTGACGGCAAGGCGTTCGATCTCGTCCCCCCATCGCTTCACCGGCACCCGCCGCCCCAGGTCGCCGCCGGTGATCTCCCGGGCGGTTCGGGTGACCTCCCCCACCCCGCTGAGGGCCTTTTTGGCCATGAACCAGCCGATCAGGATCGACAGCGCCGACAAGGTCACGAGGGTCCCCACGAGGATCTTCCGGGAGGCTTCGATAAACCGGCCGGCGTGCTCCATGGGCTGGCCCAGCTGTAGAATGACGCCCGGACCGATCACCCGGTACAGGATCCGCACCCGGTATCCCACATTGGGGTCCACAAGGGTGTCGAACACATGCGGCCGGCCTTCGATCAACCGGCGGATGGCGTCCCTGGCCACGGCGATGTTCTCCCAGTAGGACATGTTGGACGACGAGAAGGCCGAGCCGTCCATATAGAGCAGCCTGAAAAAGATCTTGCGCTCTCCGGCCGCCTGGGCCTCCAGAATCATCACCCGCTTGACGGCGTCGATCCCCTTGGCCTTGAAGATGGACTCGAAGGTGCTCACCTGGTTCAGCAGCTCCTGGTCCGATCGCTCCTCCAGGAGGCGTGTCACCATGAGGTAGGACAGTAGAAAGGCCACGCCCGAGAGGAGAATGACGATGGTCCCGTACCACAGGGTCAGCCGGAACGCCAGGGTGCGGGGCCGGCTAATCCAATTCCTTGAGCACATACCCGACGCCTCTCACCGTGTGGATCAGCTTGCGGTCGAAATCCTTGTCGACCTTGTCCCTCAGCCGGCAGATGCGGGCCTCCACCACGTTGGTCCTGGGATCGAAATTATAGTCCCACACATGTTCCATGATCATGGTCTTGGACACCACCCGGCCGGCGTTTCGCATCAGGTATTCCAGGAGGGAAAATTCGAGAGGCTGGAGCTCGATCTTCTGATCGTCCCGCACCACCCGGCGCGTCACCAGGTCGAGGGAGAGGCCGCCCACCACGAGGCGCATGGGTTCCGACACCTCCCCGGCCCGGCGGATCAGGGCTTGAACCCGGGCCAGGAGCTCCGAAAAGGAGAACGGCTTGGTGAGATAGTCGTCCGCCCCGATCTCGAGCCCCTTGACCCGGTCGTCGATCTCCCCCCGGGCGCTCAGAAAGATCACCGGCGTGCGGACCTTTTCCCGGCGCATCGTCTCCACGATGGAAAGCCCGCTCCGCCCGGGCAGCATGATGTCGATGACGGCGGCGTCGTAAGGTTCGGAAAGCGCCAGGTGCAGCCCCTCCTCCCCGTCGGCGGCATGATCGACGGCATATCCGGCCGCCTTCAACCCTTTCACGATGAAGTCGGCGATCTTCCGGTCGTCCTCCACCAGCAGAATTCTCATAGCGTATCCTCGACGGCTCCGCAAAAAGTCCTTTCACCGTAATGCGGGAAACCGATTGAAAATCAATTTATGACTCAGCTTTCGACTTTCATAGGCAGGTGCCTCTATCCGGTTATCGTCATGAAATTCAACTTTCGGCTTTCATGATGGTAACCGGATAGAGGTGCCGGCCTATGAAAGTCGAAAGCTGAGTCATAAATTGATTTTAGTGCCGCTTAAGCGCCGCGGAGGGTCAGCGGCCCGGACTGTTTGAGCGCAGCGAGTTTCCGGGCCGCCCGGAGCAAGCTTTAGCGGCACTTGAACGAAACCGCGTGGGGCGCGGGCCGTATCCTCCCGGCACCGGCCTATGAAAGTCGAAAGCTGAGATGAAAGTCGAAAGTTGAATTTATGACAAATGCATCATCCCTGACGTTTCGGAAGGGTTCGGCTGTTGGCGTCCCCCCGGTCGGCAGCCTGGATGCCTTCTTGCCGGCCGTTCCAGGTTACCCCATATGAAACGGATGGAAAAGGGATAAAATCCCGTCTTGTCCGGCAGGCGGCACAAAATCCTTGAATCCGGGGTCCAAAGCCTTTAAGATGTCCCGCGATACCCGGGAGGGGCCGTATCCCGAACATCCCCTCCCCTTCAGCCGTGCCGTATATCGAGGTAACCTCATGATCCAGACCGGCGCCGACCTTCGAAAGCGCATCTCCGAGATGGTTGAAACCCTGCGGAAAACCCGCAGGCCTTCCAGAAACGCCTTGCTGTCCGCCGCGCAATCCGTTCTGGATTGGAAGCAGGAACACGGCGCGGCGGGCTTGTGGGACCCGCCGCCCCTGATGGTGACGGCAACGATGGACGACGGTTGGGGCCACGGTCTCGAGGTGATCCATCGCTACGGCGAGGTTGCCGGGCTCTCCATCGTCCGTCTGGGGCTTCTCAGGACCGCCGATGAGATCATCCGGGCCTGCACGGACCTGCGGCCCGACATCCTGGGTCTGACGGTGCTCCAGTTCGACACGGTGGACACCCTGGCCGAGATCCGCCGCAGGATTCCGGGGGAGACCCGGATCGTTGCCGGAGGGCCGATCTTCGGTGCGGATCCGGACCTCGCCCCCGGCGCGGGGATCGACTTTGTCGCGACGGACGCGGTCGCGTTCATCGAGTATCTGTTGCGTTTCCAGCCGGCGCGGCCGTCCTGGACAAATTGACCCTTGACCATCGCAGCGCCTTTGTGTATCAATACAGCCGATATTATAAGAAATATCGTTCGAATTGACAAATTCCCGCGCTTTTTGGAGCCTGACAACGTCAACCCGTCGATCCTCCTTAAAAATCCGGCGGTGATATCCTTATCGAGGAGATCCAATGGAAAAAATCAATATTACCGAAAAACTTCGCACCTTCGACAAATTCTGGCAATCCAAGCTGATCGGCGAATACAACGGCCGACCCCTCAAGATCATCAAGTTGAAGGGCGATTTCGAATGGCACCATCACAAGGACGAAGACGAGATGCTTCTGGTCCTGAAAGGACAGATGACCATCGAGTTCCAGGAGGACACCCTCGTATTGGGAGAAGGCGATCTTTTCATCATCCCCTGCAACACCCCTCATAAGCTGGTGGCGCCCCAGGAGGTCAACATCCTCATGATCGAGCCCAAAACCACCTTGAACACCGAGAATCATCTCTCCCGGAGACCCGTCAGGCCCGAAGAGCCCATGTAGGTCCACGGTGTTTCGGGGCCGGGCCGGCATGCGGCTTTCCCATGCGCTTCAACGCGGCAGCCCGGCGGGATGCGCCGACTGCGGGCCTCGGTGATGATGCCTCAACCTTTTCGACACAAAGACAGTTTTTGATGAACCTGAATCGTTTTCGACCTGTTCGCATCGCCTTTTTCGGCTTGTTAACGTTCATCGCCGTTTCGGCCATGATCGATCCCCTTGCCCTCGCGGCCGATGACGCCGACGTCGTCACCGTCCGGACCGCGGAGGGCAAGCTCTACACCCAGCCCGTCAAGATCGCGCCGGTGATGGAAACCCTTGAAAAAGGCGTCCGGTTGATGCTCCTCCATCAGAAGGGCGAATGGTTTGCCGTGAGCCTGCCCGACCTGCGCCTGGGATGGATTCACGAAAGCATCTTCGCGCCGGAGAGGACGGCGGCCAAATCCGAGGCCCCCGCGGATCAGGGTTCGTCGCCGACGGATTCCCGGGACACGGCGGAACGACAGGGCATTCTGAAGGTCGACTCCGGCCGGGTTCGGGGCAACCCGTCCATCGACGCCGAGCTGGTCTTCGGGTTGAGCCGGGGGGATCGCTTCACGGTTCTGGCCGAACAGGGCGACTGGTACCATATCCAGGCCCGAAACGGACAAAAGGGATGGATCCATCACTCCCTCTTCGATTTTTCCCCGCCGCGCCCGACCGCAGCCGAAGACGAATCCGCCGAAACGACGCCTCCCCCCATGGAAAGCGATGCGCCTGCCGATCCCACGATAGCGGAAATTGAAACAGCCGATGTCGCCGCGGAAAACGACGACGCCGACACCGATGCCGGGTCGGTGGAAGACGGGTTTCAGGTCGTCGTCAAGGTCCGGTCCGGAAGGGTCAGAACCGCACCGTCGACGGCGTCGCCCACGGCCTTCGGAATTCTCCGGGGAACCCGGGCCGAGGTCGCCGCCGTCGAGGGAGAATGGTACCGCATTCTTCTGCCGGACGGTCGAACAGGGTGGGCCCACGAAACACTTTTCGACACGGAAGGACGGGACGGGGCCGATAAACCGGAATCCCGCGATGCCTCGGTGGTGAAGGAGATCGAGGCCATCGTGTTCGACACCACCCCCGAGGGGCACGAAACCATCACGGTTGAACTGAACAGCTTCAATCCCCCCAAAGCTTACACCGTCAAGGGCAAGACAGCGCCCCTTGTGGTCTGCGAGTTCGCCGACACCCGCCTTTCCCCGAACATCGGCAGCACCGTCCCCGGCCGCGGCGAATTGGTGAAGGCCGTCTCGGTGCGGCGGGACGGCGGGGCGAATTCACCGGTCCGGATCGAGGCAGCCATCGATCCCCGGTTCAAATACAGCGTGGATCAGTTTTTTTTCAAAAAAGAGAACCGATACGTCATCACCTTCAAAAAATAGCCGGCGGTCCCCCGGCCTGCCGCGAGGCCGGGCGTTAAGCCAACCCGACCTTCCAGTTCCACCATCCCGGCCGATCCTTGATTTGAACATGCCTCGGCACCGGCTCGTCGAGGGTGACGAAAACGCGATACCCCGCTTGAACCAGGGCTTTTTTCTCCCCTTCGAGGTTGAGCCGCCAGTTGGGATAGATCCATGTATTCTGACCGTATCGCTCGATCCAGGCCACCTCGCCCCTGGGGCTCGTGACCGGCTGATTGGACGCCGCGGACGTCGGAACGATCCTCGAGATGCAGAGCGGCCAGTTGCCGGCCAGGACGATGCCCAGCGGAATGGGGCTCTGCCGGGGAAGTGCGGCATAATCGCCGGCGCCGAGTTCGGGGCTCACCATGCACCCCTTGAAGCCCGCTGCGGCGACCGCACGGACGGCCAGGGGATTGGCGATGTTGCAGAAAGGCCCGGCCCACAGCGCCGTGGATCCGGCGTCCCTGAAAAACGCCGTCTGCCAGGGGGCGTTCAGGACAAAGGTTCGGCCGCCCCCATCCCGAACCGTGTCGATCACCTGCTGCCAGAGGTCTTCCTCGTCCGGCCAGACCACGGGCGGAAGCCACCACCAGATATCCGAAAACCGCTGTTGCGGGATCCCTTTCAGCACCTCCGGCGAGAGCCATAGACCGGCGGCGCCGCGCCGCGTCCTTCTCTCCAGACGGCGGCCGACCCGGAGATCGAGGGGCGGACGGGACTTCAGCGGCTTTGTGGGCATCCCCGGCCGGTAGCCCGATGACGGCTCGGGAACGGTGACCTTCGGCAGCGCGGACGAAAGGGCGTCGATCATCTCCATCAGCGCCTTCTCCCTGCGGTCGGTCAAAAACACCGGCGCGTTTTGAGCCGCTTTCCGCCGCCCGCCTGTTTTGATATAGAGACGCCCCTTTTTCGGCACGGACGCGCCGACGCGGATCACGCTGTGCCAGGGTTCGTCTTCATATCCGACGCGCAGGACATCCCCCGGCAGCAGCGCTTCACGCGTATCCACATAAGCGCCCTCGGCCGCCCCCTTGACCCTTCCGATCAGATATCCGGAGCCGGTCTGGTTTTCCGGGTTGACGGGATTCTGGGGACGCTGGGGCAGAAAATGGTAATGGGTTCCGGTCCGGCCCAGGGACCATGTCAACAGGTCGAGGGCGTCCCGTCTCTTCCGGACGTCGCCGAAGTGGTCCCGCAACATCTGATAGGCCTTTACGGTATAATAGACATAATGCGGCCCTTTTTTGCGGCCTTCGATCTTCCAGGTCGACACCTTCGGAATGGTGAGAAGGACCTTGACGAGTACGTCGATGCTGAGGTCCTGGCATGAAAAATAGCGTCCGGACCGCCCCTGCTGGGTGTAAAGCCTGCGGCAAGGCTGCACGCACCGGCCCCTCAGACCGCTTTTCCCGCCCATGTAGCTGCTCCAGTAGCATCGCCCGGACACGGCGTAACAGAGCGCGCCGTGAACGAAGACCTCCAGATCCAGTCCGTCGGGGCAGGCATCGGCCATCTGCTTGATTTCATCCACGTTGAGTTCCCTCGGCAGGACGATCCGACGAAAACCGGTTCCGGGGATGTCGCGAATGGATTCGAGCGCCCTGGGGAAGGTGACATTGGCCAGGGTCGACAGATGCAGTTCACCGTTATACCCCACCTCCCGGGCGATCTCGGCGACGGCCAGGTCCTGCAGAATGAGCCCGTCCGGATTGACGTAACGGTTCAGGCGGTCCACCAGACCGGCGCAGGATGCCAGCTCGTCGGGTTTGATCAGGGTATTGAGCGTGATGTAGACCCGGGTTCCCCGCTCGTGGGCGAGGCGGGTCAGCGCCGCCATCTCTTCAAGGTTGAAATTCTTGGCGGCCATCCGTGCGGAAAAATCCTTGAGGCCGCAGTATACGGCATCGGCGCCGGCGGCCAGTGCCGCCAGAAAGGCCGCCCGGTTGCCGGCCGGCGCCATAATGGCCGGCGGCGGGTTCAGCGCTTCAGGCGCTTTTTCAGGGTTTATCAATGGGTCA
The DNA here is from genome assembly GCF_001854245.1 of Desulfococcus multivorans. GTDB lineage: Bacteria > Desulfobacterota > Desulfobacteria > Desulfobacterales > Desulfococcaceae > Desulfococcus > Desulfococcus multivorans. The sequence continues at coordinate 2,944,574 of NZ_CP015381.1, forward strand.
TGTCCTTGTCCGGTCAGGCCGACCGCCCGCAGGCGATCGATACCGTTTCGGCGATGGAGGATTTACGATAGAAAAGACGTTCCGGTCATCATCAAGAAACTCAGCTTTCGACTTTGATAGGCCGGTGGCTGAAGGGGCCCGGACCGTATCCTCCCGGCACCTCTTTCCGGTCATTATCATGAAAGTTAAAAGCAAATTATAAAGCCTGTAACATATCGTTATCTCGGCATTAAATCAAGCACCTTCTGGACGATTCGCCTTCACCCGGAATCCGGATGCCAAGGCAGCGCGGCGGGTCCGCGGCCCGCGGACCCGCCGCCATGGGTGCATCGGACAACGAATGCCGTCAGGCCGCCGCCGCCCGGGACGACGTCTTGTCCAGCGTTACCGTCACCGGTACGCCCTGGGTGATGCTGTCGTAGACCGGCGAGAAGGTCGGTCCCAGCCGCATGAGCTCTTCGAGCTCCTCATCCGACACATCGGCGTCGATCTTGAACGTCATCCGGATCTGCTCGTAGCCTCTCCGAACGTCCTCCCGCAGCCCGAGAAATCCCTGAAGGTCGATGTCTCCCTCCAGCCGCGATTCCATGGATTTGATGGTGATGCCCTTGGCCGCCGCGTGGTAGACGATGGAGGTCGTCACGCAGGCCGCCAGCGCGGTGAGCAGGTATTCAACCGGATTGGGCCCCTTGTCCTCTCCCAGAAGAATGGGCGGTTCGTCCGCATCCAGTTCGAAATGCGTTTCATGGGGATGATCCTGCTGCGTTCCGTAAAAGTTCTTGATGGTGGTGCGGTTGTGGCCGCAGTTTATCCATTTGTTGTTGGCGCGGAACTTGAATTTCGCGATGACCGGCGCTTTCTTGACGGCATCGATCGTCCCGAAAAGCGCGTCGACCTTGACCCCGTTGACAATTTTTTGAGCGTCCATGATACCCTCCTATGCATATTTATCTCCCCACCAGGGGAGGCAGTGGATGGTCGATGTGTACACCCCGAGATTCAGGCGCAGTGCAGTCTTCGTGTTTGATGAGTGGTTTTCCCGGTATAGTCTGTTGATCGGGATACACTTCTTTATAATAGTCACCTGCTCCCGCGAATCAATGCCGCCGCCGGCCCCAAGTCGACCCTGGACAAAGGCGGAAAAGGCCGGGGACAGCCCCTGGTCCGCATCGTGATTCCCCTTGTGAATGGCCGCGGCTGTGTTATAGTGAGATAAGAAGATATTTCGGTTTTACAGGCGTTAACCGGAAAACGGTGATCCTGGACACCGAAGATCGCATAGATACTGTTTTGTCAAGAAACCAAACACATACGCGCCACTTCCAATGGCACGCGGAAAAGGAAGCACTTATGAAACTGGCTGTTAGCGGTAAAGGCGGCGTTGGAAAAACCTCGTTTTCATCGATGCTGATCCGGTCCCTCAACGCATCCGGACGGCACGTTCTGGCCATCGATGCCGATCCGGACGCCAACCTCGCCATGGCGATCGGCATCGAGGGAGGGGAGAAGATCGTCCCCATCTCGGAAATGAAGGAATTGATCTTCGAGCGGACCGAGGCCCAACCCGGGAGCATCGGGGGATTTTTCAAATTGAACCCCAAGGTCGACGATTTGCCGGAGAAGCTGTCCGCTCGGTATGAAAACATCAAGCTGATGCGTCTTGGCGGCGTCAAAAAAGGCGGTTCAGGGTGCATCTGTCCGGAAAGCACACTGCTGAGAGCCCTGGTCACCCATGTCGTTCTCGCCCGCAACGAGGTCGTGGTCATGGATATGGAGGCCGGCATCGAGCATCTCGGACGGGGAACGGCCCGGGCGGTGGACAAGCTCCTCGTCGTGGTGGAGCCGGGCCGCAGGAGCATCGACACCGCCGAGCACATCCGCCATCTGGCTTCCGAAATCGGCCTGACGCGGATTCTGATCATCGGCAACAAAATTCGCGGCCCCCAGGACGAAGCCTTTCTGAAGCGCCATCTGAGCGATTTCGAATTTCTGGGATTCATTCCCTACGACGACAAACTGATCGAGGCCGACCTGGAGGGGATCGCCCCCTACGACACCCACGGGCCCGCGGTCCAGGCCGTTGCGGCGATGATGGACAAGATCGACTCATGAAAAAGGACTTCCAGGACCTGCCGAAAAAGCGCTTTTACCGGGCAAAAGGCCGAAAACGGGGGATTTCTCCCGGCATGGATCCAAGGCTCAGGCGCGCGTTCGCGAAGATCGGCGTTCCTGAAAAGACGCCCTTCGTTCCGGATCCGTTCCAGTTGGAAGCCCTTGACGCCATTGACAAGGGCGACTGTCTGGTCACCGCACCGACGGGCTCCGGCAAGACCTGGATCGCCGAACAGGCCATCCGGCGAATCCGGGAAGCCGGCGGGCGCACGTGGTACGCCTCCCCCCTGAAAGCGCTCACCAATTCCATTTACGTGATCTTCTGCGGCATTTTCGGGCCTGAAAACGTCGGGATCCTGACCGGGGACCGCAAGGAGAACCCTGATGCCGACATCATTGTCGGCACCACGGAGATCCTGAGAAATCAGCTATACGATGCCATGCATCGCGGTGAGAATATTCGTACGGATTTCGTCATCCTCGACGAAGCGCATTTCCTGGGGGATGAGGAACGGGGGGTTGTCTGGGAGGAGGTCATGATCTACCTTCCCACCCGTATTCCTCTGCTCCTCCTTTCCGCGACCATTGGGAATGCCCGGCGCATCGCCGCATGGCTTTCGTCCATTCGCGGCAAACCCTGCGTGGTCGTGGAGGAAAAAAAGCGGCCCGTGCCCCTGGTGCCCCTCTTTTTTCATCCCTCGGGCAAACTCTTTCCGTTGACGGCCGTCGTCAACGGAAAAAAACGGCTCTACGGCAAGATTTCCGAATTCATCACCGGAAAACGCCAGCCCTATATCGCCCGGCCCGGACAACTGCCCCCCTTTGGAGACATCCTCGCCGTTTTCAGGAAATACCGCCTGTTGCCGGCCATTTTTTTCCTGAAGTCCCGGGCGGACTGCGACAACGCCCTCGATCGATGTCAGAAAAACGTCATATCCGACATGAATCGAAAAGCGGCCATCGGCGCCTTTATCGACGATTTTGCCGAACAGGTGCCGCATATCGCCAAACACCCCCAGCGGCGGCACCTCGAACACTTTGCCGTCGGCGCACATCACAGCGGCCAGCTCCCCGCCTGGAAATTTCTCGTCGAGCAACTCATGACCCAGGGCCTTCTGGACGCCGTCTTCGCGACGTCCACAGTGGCGGCGGGCGTCAACTTCCCGGCGAGGACCATCGTGTTTCTCAACTCGGACAAGTTCAACGGGGTGGAGTTCATGCCCCTCACGCCTACGGAGTTTCACCAGATGACGGGAAGGGCCGGGCGGCGGGGAATGGACCACATCGGGTTTGCCGCGGTCCTGCCGGGGAGATACATGGACGTCCGCCTGATGGCGCGTCTTGTGACGGCACCGCCGGCCGATGTTTACAGCCAGATCAAAATCAATTTTTCCATGGCCCTCAACCTGCTCCTCTCCCACACGCCGGACCAGATCCAGCTGCTGCTCGAAAAATCCTTTGCGGCTTACCTTCTCGAGCACGATTCCGGTTATCGCTCCTATCGGAAGATGGGGAAAACGGCCGAACGGGAGGCGCCGGAAAAAAGCCGGCTCTGGAACGACTTCCTGGATCACCTCGATTTTTTGAAAAAAACCGGTTATGTGTCGGAAGAGGGCAAGCTGACGGACGACGGCATGTGGGCGTCGCAGCTACGGGTGGACCATCCGCTCTCCATCGCCGAGGGGTTCCGGCTGGGCGTCTTCCCGGAAAACAATCCGGCCGTGATCGCCGGGTTGATGGCGGCCTTCGTCAATGAACGGGAATGCGACGATCGGGTGCTGAAGGAGGTCGTTCCCAATACCCTGAAGCGGGCCTTCCAGAATGTCGTCAAGGGATTGGGACCGTTTTTGAAGCAGATGGCCGATGCAGGCTTCGACGTACGCCCCTTGTATCTCAGACCCTGCCTCTCCGTATATCTCTGGGCCGCCGGAGCGCATACATGGGAGCATGTGGTGCGGGTGTCGGAGTTGGCCGAAGGCGATATGGCGGTACTGATCCTGCGAACGGCGGACAATCTGCGGCATATCGTCGCCCTCCGGGAGGTTTTCCCGGAAGCGTCGAAGAACGCGTCGAAGGCCGTCGAATCCATCCTGAGGGACCCGGTGGCGGTCTTTTTCTGATGCCGCCGGCGCATCCCGGCCTGTCAGGATCACCTCAAAATCCCTTCGGAAAAACCTGACGGGATCAGGCTGCCGCTTCGACGGCCGATCCCGCCGTTTTGGCATGATCGCGCGCCACCAGCATATAGATGGACGGGATGACGAAAAGGGTGAAGAAGGTCCCGACGGTCATGCCGCCCACGAGGACGAGGCCGATGGAGTTCCGGGCCTCGGCGCCCGCACCGGTGACCAGAATCAAGGGAAAGTAGCCGGCAATGGTGGAGCCGGTGGTCATGAGAACCGGCCGAAACCGGGTCAGGGCCGCCTCGCGCACCGCCTCGCGCTTGTCCATCCCCCGCAGCTGAAGCTTGTTGGCGAACTCCACCACCAGAATGCCGTTTTTGGCGACCAGGCCCACCAGGGTCACCAGGCCCACCTGGGAATAGATGTTGAGGGTGGTGGTCCAGCCCTGAGTCCAGAAAGGCACGTTGGGGTCGGGCATCTTGAGGAACGTGAAGATAAGCGCCCCGAACATCCCCAGGGGCACCGATCCGGCGAGAATGACGAAGGTGTCGCGGAAGCTGTTGAACTGGGCCGCCAGGGTGAGAAAAATGAGAACGACCGCCAGGACGAAGGCCTGGATGAACTTGTTGCCCTCGGTCCTGAGCTGCCGGGATTCCCCGGTATAGTCGATGACATAGCCCTGGGGAAGGATGGCGGCCGCCTCCGCCTCCAGGAATTTGAGGGCCTCGTCCAGCGGCCGGACGGGAACCCCGCTGATCTTGACGGCGTTGAGCTGCTGAAAACGGTTCAGTGAGCGGGGCGTGGTGGTGTTCTTGATGGTGGCAATGGTGCTGAGGGGCACCAGCCGGCCGTCGGGTCCGGAAACATGGATGTCGAGAAGCTGCTCCGGATTGAGGCGGTCGACACGGGTGACCTGAGGAATGACCTTGTAGCTGCGGCCGGCGATATTGAAGCGGTTGACGTAGTTTCCACTGAGCATGGCCGCCAGGTCCGAACCCACCTGCTGAAGATCGAGGCCGAGGTCCGCCGTCTTGTCCCGGTCGATGACGATCTCGGATTGCGGCTGGTCGATCTTGACGTCGATGATGGGCGGAAAGGCGAACATCCCGCTCTGCATCGCCTTGTACTGGATCTGGTTGGCAAGCTCGAGGATCTGCTCCGTTTCCGCCGTTGCGGTCAGCAGAAACTCAACTGGAAAGTCACCGCCGCCCGGCAGGGCCGCGGGTGTAACGGGAAATATACGGATGCCCGGAATGGCCGAGAGCTTTTCCTGGACCTCCGGCATCACCTGGAACACGGTCCGGTCCCGCTCCTCCCAGGGCTTGAGCACCATCCCCGCGAAGCCGGAATTCGGCTGGGTGATCTGAAAGGTGAAATTGGTTTCGGGGATGCTGAAGAAGACATCGTTTACCGCCGCCGCATACTGGCTGTTCTGGTCCAGGGTCGAGTTGGCGGACGCGTCCAGAATGCCGAAGATGACCCCCTGGTCCTCGGTGGGGGCCAGCTCCGCCGGCGACATGATGAACATGGGTACGGTCAGGAGGCTCACGATCAGCCAGACCGTATAGACCGCCGGACGGGTATCCAAGGTCACATCGAGAAGTTTACCGTAGATCCCTCTGAACCGGTCGAAACCCCTGGATATCCTGTCGGCGAGCCCGCGCTCCTTCATCCCCGGCTTGAGCAGTTTGGACGCCATCATGGGCGAGAGCGTGAGGGCGATGACCGTGGAAATGATCACGGCGCCGGTGAGGGTGAAGGCGAACTCCCTGAAGAGGGAGCCGGTGAGCCCCCCTTGAAGCCCGATGGGTGCGTAAACCGCCACCAGAATGATGGTTGTGGCGATGACGGGGCTGATCAGCTCCCGGGCCCCCGCCAGCGCGGCATCCATGGGGGATTCGCCCTCGCTCAGGTGCCGCTCGATGTTCTCCACCATGACAATGGAATCGTCCACCACCAGCCCGACGGAGAGAACGATCGCCAGAAGCGTCAGCAGATTGATGGTGAATCCGAAGACCTGCATCAGGAAGATTGCGCCGATGAGGGACATGGGGATGGTCACCACGGGGATCAGCACCGACCGGAGCGAACCCAGAAAAAGAAAAATAATGACCACGACGATGATGAGCGTTTCCGCCAGGGTTTTGACCACCTCCCGGATGGCGTTGGTGATGTAATCCGTGGCGTCGTAGGCCACCCGAGCCGCCATGCCGGTGGGCAGCTGCCGATCGATGTCGGCCATCTCCCGGGTCACCCGCTGGATGACGTCGATGGAATTGGCGTTGGGCAGGGGCCAGATGCCCATGAAGACGGCGGTCTGTCCTGAAAAACGCACCTCGGCGTCATAGTCTTCCGCCCCCAGTTCCACCTCGCCCACGTCCTCGAGGCGCACGATGGCGCCGTCCTGCTCCCGAATGACCAGACGTTTGAACTCCTCCACCGTACTCATATCGGTATTCGACACCAGGTTGACCTGGACCAGGGAGCCCTTGGTCTCGCCGACCGCCGACAGGAAATTGTTGGCGGCCAATGCCTCACGAACCTGCCCCGGGCTGATGTTGAGGGCAGCCATGCGTTCCGGCTTGAGCCATACGCGCATGGCAAAGGTTCGGGCGCCCAGGATATCGGCCCGCTGCACCCCTTCAACAGCTGAAAGTCTGGGTTGAACGACGCGAACGAGATAATCGGTGATCTCGTTCTGCTCTAAAATGTCGGAGGTGAAGCTGAGGTAGGCGGAGGCGAACTGGCTGTCGGCGGATTCGACGTTGATGATGGGAACCTCGGCCTCGGGCGGGAGATCGCCCCGGACCTGGTCGACCTTGGCGCTGATCTCCGACAGGGCCTTGACCGGATCGTAGTTGAGCTTGAGACGGACAGTGATGGTCGAAAGCCCTTGAGCGCTTTTGGATTCGATGTATTCGATTCCGTCGGCGGCGGCAACGGCGCGTTCTATCGGTGTGGTGATGAATCCGCGCACCAGGTCGGCGTCGGCCCCCACATAAACGGTCATAATGGTGACCGCCGCATTTTCACTGCGGGGGTATTGCCGGACATTGACCGTCCGGAGCGCCTGCAACCCGGCGATGATGATGAGGAAGCTGACCACCAGCGACAGGACCGGACGGTGGATGAAAATGTCGGTGAATGCTCTCATGATATGACGCTCTCAAGCTGGAATTGAAGTCTTTCGCACCCGACTCCCATCAGGTGGGACGCCTCATCTGTTTTCCGGGGTCGGGGATTGTTCGAACACCGGGGAGAGGGTGTTGTCGATGACCACGGTCTGACCGTTCCGCAACTTGAAAACCCCGGTGCTCACCACCAGCTCCCCCTCCCGGAGCCCCGAGGAAACAGCGGTAAAATCGCCCTTTTTATCCCCCAGCCGAACGAACTGTTGGCGAAGGGTCATATGGGTCTTGTCGTCGGCATCACCTTCCGCCGTTTCCACCACGAACACGGAATCCCCGTAGGGGGCGTACAACACCGCCGTCTCGGGGATGACGACCACCGGCTTCGGCTCCGGCATCACCACATCCACGTTGACGAACATCCCTGGCCGAAGACGCTCCTCCGGATTGGTTATTGTGGCCTGAATGCGGACGTTCCGGGTCGCCGATTCCACCTCCGGGTTGATGGCGGTAATCGTCCCGTCAAGGATCAGACCGGGCAGAGCATTGCTGGTAACCCGGACCGTCATCCCGGGCTTGACCCTGGCGATCTCCTGCTGGGGCAGCAAAAAATTGACGAAAACAGGATCGAGGGCCTGAAGGGAAACAACGGGGTCGCCCTCCCTCAGTAATTCTCCCATGTTGACCAATCGGATGCCGAGACGACCCGCAAAAGGTGCCCGGATGGTCTTCTTTTCGATGAGGACGCGGATGCCGTCCACCTCCGCGGCGGCCGATTTGTACTGGGCGTCGGCATTATCGTAATCGGATTCCGAAATGGCCTTCCGGGCCAGAAGCCCCCGGGCGCGTTGGAAGTTGATCCGGGCCAGGTTCAAAGCGGCCTCGGCCGCCCGCAGCCGGGCCTCTTCGGATGCGGTGTCCTGCTTGATCAGGAGATCCCCGGCCTTGACCTTCCCTCCCGGCTCAAAAGCGATATTGACGACCTTACCGCTCAACTCCGTGGTTACCGTGACGCCCTGGACGGCATCCAACGACCCTACGGAAGGGATGAGGGTTTCCCACTGTTCCCGGGTCGCCTCGAAAGCGTTTACCCTCTCGGGCGGCGGTGCGAAATCCTTTCCCTGGGCCACCATCCGGCCGATCTGCAGCGCCTTGATGCCGGCGATGCCCGCCACCAGGACGATCAATCCCACAATGGTCAACACGATTCGTTTTTTCATTTCCAAATTTCTCTGTTCTGGATGCGCTCTCCGGTCCGTCAAAGCAAAACAGCGCCGATATCCCCGAGACCGTCAAGGCCGTTTTGTGTTTTCTTTGCGGCATGGACAGCTCGGTGCCGGGAGGATACGGCCTGCGCCCCGCGCGATTTCGTTCAAGTGCCGCTAAAGCTTGCTCCGGGCGGCCCGGAAACTCGCTTGCGCTCAAACAGTCCGGGCCGCTGATCCGCCGCGGCGCTTAAGCGGCACTAAAACTCACCGCTGAAGGGGCCCGGGCCGTATCCTCCCGGCACCTCTTTCCGGCCATCGTCATGAAAGTCGAAAATTGAATTTGTATCATATTCACCTGCACTGTCGATGTCAATCAATCCTGTTTCACATCGAAGAGATCAACACCCGGATCCGTTCATGAATCACCGCAACGATAAGGGAAATGTTCCGCGGCCCGCCGCCCTGACCTCACGGATCCGCGCCCCCATAATTTTCTTGAGAAAAATAATGGCATGTGTTTCTATAACGCAACTTTCGACTTTCATGACGATGACCGGATAGCAGTGCCGGGAGGATACGGCCCGCGCCCATTCCCATGGACGATCATCCGCCGTTTTCAAGGCGATACGCGATGGCGCCCCCGATGTTCGACGACTGAACCTTCATGCATCGGGAAAGCTTCCCGCCGCATCGCTCCGGAAGAGAAACCCCTGACATAGGAGAAATGATATGATTCTGCCCAAAATCGAAATCAAAAAAATACTGTACGCCACTGACCTTTCCGATAGTGCGCGCCATGCATTCGCTTACGCGGTGAGCCTTGCCAATCTCTACGGCGCCGGCATCACCATCCTGCATGTCCTGTCCGAAATCCCGGGGTTCGAGACCAAGATCATGGGTCACATCGGGGCCGAGCAGTGGAGACAGCTCCAGGAGCGCCGGGAGGCTGAAGCCCGGGCGACATTGATCGGCAAAAAACGGGAGGACATCGAGGTTCATGAGGTCCTGGAAGCTTTTTCCAGGTTTGAAAACCAGGACGTGGTGGTCGATGAGATTCTTGTCCGGAAAGGAGATCCGGCGGAAGAAATCCTGAAACAGGCCGAAAAACGAAACTGCGATCTCATCGTAATGGGCCGCCATGGGCACGGCATTATCGAAGAGGCCGTCACCGGCAGCACTGCCCGAAAGGTGGTGCGCCGATCGAAAAAACCGGTGCTCGTAATACATTTGCCCGAAGAATAGCGCGGTTGCCGCCGGCAGCCTGCACCGCCAAAGCGAAGTCCGGAATAGTGCGGTTCCCGGGCAAATTGTTCAGGAGGGCTTCGTGCATTATCCGGTTGCCGCCGGGTTCGCCGGGGCAACCACTTGCAGTTGATTGCCGTAAGAACCGGTCTCGCTGTCGCCGTCCAGCAGCACGGAGGATTGCGACCCGTTCACTGCCGTGTCGCCGGCGCTCAAGGTCACATCCTCGGTGCCGCTGACCGGATTTCCCGGCGGCGTGGGGCCGACACCGGTAAAAGTGAAGGTGCAGCGTGCCTCGTAAATTACGCCGACACCATTGACGGTGACCGTTGAGTACCCTGTACAGGTTACCGGACCCGGCACCCATGCGCCGGAAACCGCAGGCGGATATGGGGTTGTGCCCGGAATGGCGATGACGTCGCCTTCGACGGCAATGTTCGGCATCCCGACCCTCTCTTATACGCGTTTAAAAAACGGATTGCGGATGATGCCGTCGGGTTCGCCCAGCTCCGGTTGCCGACGGATGGTGTCGAGAACGTTGCTGTCGCAGATGACGATGCTGATCGGTGGTTTGTCTTCATCGATGTTCCCGGCGCGCAACACGTCGGGAATGCCCTCACCAGCCGCCGTGTCCAGGGAAAATGAGAGACCGAATCCGTCGAACGTCGTTTGCCATTCTTTAATGATGACGGCAGCCAGCCGCTCGTATTCGTCCTGCACCAGAACATTGACCCCAAAGTCACCGTCTCTGTCGAAGCCGCTTTCGAGGAGCTCGGAACGCGCCCGATCGCGGTCGAGCAAGGTTTCTGAAACCGTATATCCACTGATCCCGGCGTCCTGGATCGCCTGCCGATGACCATAGGCGATATCGAATGCCGTCAGGCGGCTATTGACGGCCGGCAGATTTTCAATTGTAATTGTTGTATTCTCTTTGGAGGTTATCTTGAAACCCATGAAACTTCCGGGATGCAGCACACCGACGACATCGATGCCATCCGGTATTTCGATCGCTTCGAACTCGATGTTGAACCACATTTCAAAGGTGCTGCCTTTCACGCCGTTGCCACTGGGCAGCATCAGGTTATGGGGTTCGTCAGGCGAATTGACGACATTGCCGTCCATATGGATTTTGGGATTACCTTCTACATGGATTTTACTGCCTTTCAGGAACAAACGCGCCGGAAACACGCCTCCGGTGCCGACAACGCGGCCGATGTCCTGCGTCAGGAATCGTTCTGCCCGAGCTGAGGGTTTCCACAGAATTTTAGTTCCCGATACCTCCAGATCCCCTTCCAGGATATAAGACATCATTACCCCGGAAAGCGTGTCCGACGGCAATTCAAGGGTCACGAAAACAGATGCCTGCTTTATGGTGGCCGGTTCGGGCACGTCATCGCACACGATGAGCAATCCATCGATGAACCGCTTCAGCGGTACTGTCTGGTCATGTACGGCTTCATTATCATCCAACAGCCAGAAAATCCCCTCCACGTGAAAAGCGGGCGTGCAGAGGGCATCGAGTGCTTCGGCAACGGTGGATGCATCTTTCAGACGGGTGCAATCTCCGGGCGGCGTATAGGTGACGCCGTCGGCCTCGATGGCGCAGAGGGCATCCAGTGCGCCGGCGACGGTGTTCACGCTTTTGCCGATATTGATACACGTTTCGGGGGGAAGATAGCTGACCGCTTCGGCAATGCTCAGATTGGCATTGAAATTCACCTGCTGGTGACGGCGGGCATCGGCCGGGGCATCGATGAACGCCGTCACGCGTTGATGATATCGGGTGCGGTTGTTCCCGAGCTGCCATTGACACGCTGCCAGGCCTTCACCATCGGTATAAACGACGATGCGGTCGCCGCCCGTCGGGTTTGTATCGGTGAAGATCTTGCCGCCCAGCCCCTCGGTCTTCACTTCAAAGATGACGGGAACGTTCGCCGCGGGATGCTCGCCGCGATCGGCACGCACCATAAGCGGGCCCGGAAGCGTATCACCGGGCCTGCCCTCCTGGCCGTCACCGCCGACATAATGCAATTGGAGCATTTCGGTCAGCGCAGGGAAGAGCGGCCGGCAATCTTCAATGGTCGTTGGGGCGCCTTCACCCGGATTCCAGTGGATCAATGCCAGTTTGCAGCAATGCCGTTCAGGCCCCTGGGGCGGCGCATCGGTCAATTCCTCGACGCGGCCTTGAATGGCGCGTGCGGTAAATGTCCAGTAATCGCCTGTACGGAAGGTGTCATCCGGATTCTCCACGCGGATGTCGATGCCGATGCCGTCCTCAAGTATGATTTCGGTCGTGTGGGTTGCGGGGTCAAAATGATCGTTGAGCACAATCGCCGCCGTGTCCCATAACCGCACTTTGACATTATCGTTTTCAGGATCGTAGCCGTTGAGGACGGCCGTGATACCGGCGACATTCTTGAGAGTGACCTGCCGCTGGGCATCATTGACGGCGCCCGCATCGGCAGAGATCTGCAGCATCGCACCGGGGCGTCCCGCCAGTTCGTCCGCTTCGCTCACCAATTCGATCCAGCTGTTGGCGGAAAGCGTGACGATTTGATCCCATCCCAGACGCGCCAATGTCAATACCCGGTTGCTCGCGTTGATCTCGACGACCTTGAACGCAACAGCGCCGTTATACCGAGACCATTTGACGCTCGCGCCGCCCGCAACCGTACCGCCCTGATGCACTTCAACACGATAGAGACGATTTTCCAGGCCGCGGAAATCGGTGTCCAGAGGCGTTACGCACGGATTCTCATCAACGGTTGCAGCGTTGTCCTTGATGATGGTCAACAGGCCCGCGCCAACCCCTGCCTCCGTCATCAGGATATCGGCGTCTTCCCCGCAGCGGTTGAGGCTTACGTCTTCCGCGACACGCGCCTGCCAGATATTCTGAACACGGGTTGTGGTATCGGGTCCGCCGAGGGCGATCTCGCGGATGGTGTCATCTTCGAGATACGTTATATGCCGTTCGCGTACACACAGATACACCAGATCCACCCGGCTGTTTTCGCCTGGATCGCTGATGGCCGGCGGGTCGGGTAGAAACGGTTGTGTCCCGTACTTTTCCGGGGCTTCGAGGTTGATGCGGCGCCCGGCGACGTAAATCGTTCCGGCGCCGAAAGTCAAATCATGGGATGGACCCGATCCGTCGATGCCGACGAGAAAACCGGCATCACCATAGGGTACGCCGCATTGCCCGATGACATCCATGGAGCGTTTGCAGTCGAGGTCGGCCTGGATACTGACCTGTTCGTTCCAGTCCGCATCCAGCGTCACACGCCCCTGCTGCAACAGAACGCGTGTATAGCCTTTGTTTAGGTTGAAACGGAAGCGCGAGTAATCGGCTTTCATGATATCCTCCTGATGTCAAAAGCTTCAATTGACGTAGATCAGTCCATATTCCAGTCCAAAGGGCAGATACTCCTGAAACCGAATACGCAGATTCGCTTCCCGCTGGGGCTGCATCAAGCTGTTGAAAACCCCCATCTCGGATGTATTATCCGCTCCTGTCCGGATTTCCCGCGCACAATCCTGACTCAATTGCGCATACGCCGGCAAGCCGTAGCGGCGCGTCGTGAACTGTGGCCGTACGCGCCGGCCGGCCTCCTGACGGGCGATGACGGCTTCAGTGCCGGTGCCGTTCCGTGCGGCGAAATCCATCGCACGATCCGGTTCGCACCGGAAGCGGCGGGGTGTTACTGAATCGGGAGGCACATAGCTGAAGCGAACACACCCGATTTGCTGGCGTTGCACCGTGACGGCATCCGTGAAGATGCTGTTGGATGCCGCCTGCATCGCCCGAACGGAAACGGCGCCCATAACCGTGCTGTTCTCGATGTGACATTCAGGAGCGGGAACAATGCCCGCCGCATCGTATCCAATGGCCGGCAGGGTGTTTCGCAGGCCGAGAACCACCGCTCCCAATGGATCGGCATGGGTCGTTGCAAAGCGCAACGTCACCCCTTCCTGCATCGAACAGACGACAAGACGGTCGTCTTCGAAGCGCACAACGGTATCCGTGCCGAGTTCAGGACGGGCGCGCAACACGGCCTGCAGGTCGTCGGCAGCCCCGAGGCCGTCGGCGGGCACCGCGCTCAGGGTGACCGTAAATTCCTCTGCGCCAAGGCTTTCGTCGACGACGGTCTCTTTGAACACGGTCAGCTGCGGCGGTTGTGTCAGCGTGGCGGGATCACCCATGGTTGTCCCCACAAATACACGCAATTCAACGGCACCGGCCGGGTTGAGTCTCAGCAGCCCGGCGGCTTCGCCGTCGTCGATGTGGATACGCCGTGGGAAATGCTGCAGGATGATGACCCGGTTGATGCCGCTCGGCCTCATGACCCGGGCTTCGGTGAATGCACGCGTCGCCCCCGGCGCCGAACGGAGTGCCGCCTGCAGACCGTCCGCGATCCCGTCCAGTGACGTCGGTGCCGCGGCCAGGCTCAGGGTATGGGTTTCACTGCCGATGCGGACGGTGAACGGTTTGCCGGCCGCCGCCGCTGCGTCCGCCGGATTGAGCTCCCCGGATGCCAGGGCCGGATAGACCTGTCCCATCCCGATCGCCGCCAGGTTGTCCACGATGCTGTCGCGGATATGCACTGAGCGCATATCGGGCGCCATCCGCAAAGGACCCACGATACTGTGGTCGATCCTCACCTCGAGAGGGTCGTTGTCGGCGGACACGATCATGCTCGGTGTCTCGGGTTGCAGGGGGGCGGCATCTTCGTCAAGATGAATGCCGGGCACGAGCGTCGCGTGCGACACCTCGAGCAGATCAAGCCCCTTGTTGACGGTCAGATCACCGGGTGCAGCCACCTGTATCTGCCCCTCGATGAGTATGCCCTTGACGGACAAGCGTGCGGGATTACGGGTATCCGGAACGATCAGATCGCCGATGATCATCGGACGCTGTTTGTTCTCGGCCTGAATGATGATCTGAACATTTTCCCGATTGTTCGTATTCTGATTGAAGGTCAGGGTTTCACGGTAGGTCCGACTGTCCTTGATCTGGATCAGCAACCGGGGATGCGTCTCCGGGCGCCATGCAGCGAGCGCCGCCTGCAGGGTGTCATGATCGCCGGGCACGTAAAAGACGACACCGGGTTCATCAGGATGGGTCAGCGCCCAATTACGCGGGTCGCGAACAGTCGGGTCGTCGCGGCGCTCATAGGCGCCTCCCCCCACATCGGCGCTGAAACCATAATGGAGGTTGACCGTGATATCGATATCCTCACCAACGAGTTCCGGCGGCAATGAAAAGCGCCCATTGATGACGTCCACACCGATTCTGCCGTCTGTTCGCTGCTGCCATTGCGACAAATCCATGCAGGCGATGTCGGCAGGGGTCTGCGTGGCGTTATCGATGCGAATGCCGACGCTCTTATCATCGCCGAAATAGGTTTCGCGCGCTGCGGTGAAGGCCATGCGGCGAATGGGTTTGGCAATGTGGATTTCGCCGGCAAGTCCCGTGTCGTCGCTTTCAGCGAACGGACTGTGAAAGAGATGCTGGCGGATCCCAAGGGGGTTGAAGCAATAGCCGAAATCATTCTCTTCAGTTGGGCGCGGCTGCACATCACGGAGTTCATAGCCGCTCAACCGCCAGATGAAAAAGCCCACCCTTGGAATATGATGCAGGCCTGCCGCCGGAGCGAAGGGTCGTATGTCGATGGTATGGCTTGCCGCATCAAACGCCGTATGAACGCGGTCGCACAGATCCATATCGCGGACATTGATCGTGCCGACATTCCGGCGCAGGTGATTCATGTTCTGTGTCCACGTCAGAATCTCGAAGAACGCCGTCGCATGTATCGACCAGCCCGTCACGTCGCGTGCCAATTCCTCCAGCATGGGGAGTGTGCCTTTGCGGAGCCGGTAGGAGATCGTCTTGGCATTGTCCGCACGACTTCCGCGCGCGGCAGCGTAAATGGGAATGTTGCCGATCAAGTCGCCGATATAGGGCAATACCCAATCGTCGGCCGTTTCCACAAAAAAATTGTCCCAGAGACGATCAATATCCGCTTTGAGGACCATCGCCTGTTCGCTGATGATGCGCAACAACGCCTTGAGCGGATATCCCCGCTGGGCATCCTTGCGGCGATAAACTTCGGGCAATAAGCTATAGATATCAATAGTGTCGGGCATAATCACGCCTCCTCTGCAATGTCGACGGCATAGGTCGATGACGCGCCTGTTTCGAGGCGGACGAGCTGGTCGCGTCCAATTCTCAGGACATCTTCGACGGCCTCGGGAGCATCGAGGAGATGAAAACGCGTGATGTCGGCGCCGATGACCCCCTCTGCGGAATGCACCACCTGATAAATCTCGCTGAGGGCGATGGCCTGTCCCAGACTGAGGCGATCGAAGGCGAAGAACTGTTCGACCGCCGCCGTCACGTTGGCGAGCACGGCATCAGACAGATAGGCGGGGTCGGGATAGATTTGAAGCGTCAAGGCCGCATCCACCGGCGTGTAGTTGACCACGCTCAATTTGCGATTGGGGTCGCGCCGGCCGTCGAGATCATCAACGAAAGTCCGGAAGGTTTCGCCGACGACCTCGGTGCCGCCGTCACCGGCGATCACCAGTTTGACGACCTGCCACTCCTGATCCCATTCGATGAATGCCCGTGCCTTTGAGATGCCGATGAATTCGCGGGCGGCATCTTCGAAATCACGCAATGACACGATACGGCCGAAGGTACGAACGGTGTTCGGGGCGTTCACGCGCACGGCATCCAGGGCTTCGGGTTCCGCGCCGCCGCTCGACGCCGTCGGATTGAAAACCTTCCAGAGGCCTTTGGGGCGTTCGAGGGGAGTCTTGATGGATTTCGCCGGAACATTGCCCACTTTTCCGAGTCCCTTGCGATATGTGGCGGAAACTGTGTTGGGCCCCGTGCCGGGCCGTGCGCCGGTATGGCTGTCACCCGTGCGGATAATCGTCTCCTGTTCATCGGTGATGTCGATCGTGTAAACGGTTTCGTCGGGCGCTCTTCCATAGAAGCTCGGGACCTTTTTCCACAGGACGCCGTTGACGCGCAATTCGAGGGCGGGCGCCGCGCCGTTGGGTGCACCTGCCTGGGGCACATGCGTCAGGGGGGATTGTTTGAGTTCGAAGCGCTGGAAGGGTATTGACGCATCGCCGTTGCCCAGTATCTCGTCGGCGATGGTTTCGCCGTGGGTGGCGGGGACGACGTTGGCAAAGATGCGGGTGTTGACGCGCACGTAACTGTATTTCAATCCCTCAGCCAGAATGATACGACTCCCCGGGGTGCCGCCGGACAGGGATTGGGTTTCTTTGACGGCCGCCACCTCGCCTTGAATGCCGTTGGATTCCGTTTCGCCGAAGACCATCAGCAGATGCCCCTGCCGTAACGAACGGATATCCTCCCTGACGTCGATTTCCATGCCGGAGACGGGTGTGGGGCTGACATCCTGTGCCAGGGGCAGCTGTTCGGCATCGAGGAGCACCTCCGTCCCGCGCACGCGGGAGAACGGCGCATCATCAGCCAATCCGTAGTTGTCGAAATTCTCGTCCGTATCGACCTGCAAACGGGAGACCTGGGCGGTGCGGGTGTAATCGGTGCGGCTGACCGTTTCAACGTTTGTCACCTTGTAGGCTTCACGATAACCTGAATTCCCCATCACGATCCACCCGCCCTTGACCACGCTCTCATGGACACGGTCCAAATCGAGGGTGTGCTTGCCCAGCCCGAGCTCCTGATTGGGGAAATCTTTCTGTTCCCGGACCTTTGCCGTCACGGCCATGAGATAAGGACCCGGATCCAGCGTCGTGTCGACATCCTGCTCTTCCGGCGGCAGATATTCATATGCGGCGAGCGGACCGAGGGTCCGCCAGTCAGGAGCGTTATGGCCGAACAGCGCGCCCCGTCCACGAAAGACATACAGATCCGCTTCTTCCTCGACGACAATTTCGTTTCCCCAGACACGGGTGCCGAGTTTTTCATTGAAGACGATGCGCGTCTCGCCGGCTTCGGTGTCCCGTTCGACCGCGATGACCCGGCGCACCTCGTACTGTTCGCTGTCGGGATCAAGCCCGGCGCGTTTTTCCCCCACGATCAGCACCCAGTCTCCGACGGCAATCCGGGCACGGGCACCCTTCAAACGTGTTGTCGTGTCGTCGATGTGGAACGTCACATTCTTCGCCGGGTCGGGCAGCGGTGTCAATTCATTCCAGACGTCCCGGGCATCCAGCTCGTCCGAGGTTTCGAAGGTTTGCGGTTTCTCTTCGCCTGCCGGCACATGCTGTACTGGAAATTGCCTGCGAATCCTCGCCGATGTGCCGTCTTTCATCTGAAACACCAGATAGACGGAGGATGCGACACCGGGCGCTGCTTTGTAATCCAGCAGATTGGCGAGGTAAATCAGGGAATCACGATGTCTGGCGGTGCGGATGAAAGCCTCGTTGGCAATACGTTCCTGATAAAATGTCAGAATATCGGCGACGTATGCCCACAATTCGATCAGGGCGATGCCGTAATCGTCGCTGTCGCGGGCCGACCAGCTGCGCAACGGCGCTTTGATCGTGCGCCCGTCGGCCTCGACCTGAACGCGCGGTATATTGCGAAGCATGGTGCGGCGAAAGCTGTCGAAGGTGCCGACCCGATAGCGCAGCGTATCCAGGCCGGCGCGGTTGTCGAGAGGCCGCGGTGTGTCGTAATCCCCCTTGCGTTCGGCTTCTTCGCGTTCGTCATTCATGCATTACCTCCCAGCATGCTCAGGTGGAGAATCCCGTTTTCAGGAAAATCAGGGTCGTTGTCGAGCCGCACCACGGCAAATTCGCCGATCTCGATGTATCCGCGCGCCAGATTGGCCTCGGTCTCGGCATCGGCGGCCGCGGCGTACTGCCGGTGCAGACCGGTGATCGCGACCGAGGTCACACCTGTTACAGCTTCGACGGCGGCATATATTCTGCTGATATAGAGGGTCTGCCCGAACGTGAACCGATCCGGATGGAAAAAACCCAGCCGGCCGTCGGGCAGCCGACGATTGCCCAGGACATCCAACACCGCCTGTTCCACCTCCGAGGGGAAATATCCGGGGGCCACGCAAATCTCCAGGGATAATTCCAGGGGCACATAGATCGGATCGATGATTTCCAGATCGTAGCCTGTCATGGTGTAGGCGCTCACATGACGGATCAGATCGGCACGCAGTTCGGGCGTGACTCCGGTTGTGCCTTTGGGATCGACCCGAATGAAAACCGTGTGCCAGCTGCCTGTCCACCGGAATTGGGCAACGGCGCGCGCCACCCGGTCATGTAATTCCGTCACCCTGGCGTAGTCGTCTTCGGTCACGGCACGTTTGAGTGACCTCCGCATGGCAGCCGGCGCCAGACGCTTAACCTGCGCCATGCTTTCAGGCGGGCTGCCGCCCCCATGCCGGCAGAGGATTTCGCACCGAAGAAATGTTCTGCATTGCACCAATGTCGTCATACAGCACGATGTAATTGAGCTTATCCGCGCCGATATTGCCCTGGGCGCCGCTGCCGACACGATAGCGCACCTTGAAGACGCTGTCGTCATCGGGAATCGCGCCGTATTCATTGGTGCCGAAACGCAATTGCGCCCGCCCGAGATTATCCGTCTCGACCACCACGTCTTCGGCAAAGCGATCGCTGTTCAGGAGGGTTTCAGGTACGATGCGCCAGTTGCGCGGACGATCGGGATAGGTCGATTCGGTGTAGGATTGAATGGTGTGAACAGCCGGTTGCGCATGACGCGGATCATCATCGAAGAGGGCCTTTGCAGGCTTGTGGATCATGGCGTCAAGCGGTATGCTGTGCGCCAGCGGACCTTCATTCAGGGTGAAGCGAAAGGCCCGCTCTCCAAGTTTGGAACCCTTCCAATCGACCATGTCCGGGGGTTGGGGGTAATATTCATCTTTTCCATGGGGGCGCTTTTCATCATCGCGTGCCTTTCCCACGCTCATCGACTCACCGTAAGTGCGCCCTTCGTCGGCAATCGCAAGATTGCCGCGTCCGACGCTGACCTTTTCCAAAAATATACCGTCATCAGTGACATTGCTGATCCAGATGCGGAACGGAAGGGCGTCTTCCTCGGCCCAATGGACCCGCGTAACGGTCGCCTGGGGCGGGCCTCCGAATGTATCCTCGATGGTTTCGACGTCGGTGAGGCGCACGAGATGCCTGCGGTTGGGGTCGGCGGTCAGGCTTTCCCCGGTATACGGATCAACCAGTTCCTCCAGCAGCAGCAGATCGCCCGGCCGCAATTGCCACTCCGAAGCGCCGGCAAAATCCCCTGAAATGTCGGCCTGGGTTGCACCTGTCGGCAGATAAGCGACCTGATTACGCCAGTTGTAGAGGGTCAATGTATTGAGCTTTTCGTGAAACCGCAACACGTCCGGGTCTTTGATCTTGATTTCAAAGACGGCCCCTGCGCTGTTGAGCGCGTCGTCTTCGCGCGACGAGGGGATGAGATGCGGCAGCTTGAGCCCCTGGGACTGGGTCGTCAACCGCACAATACGGTCGCCCCCCGAAGGCGCGTCAAGCACCATCCCGCCCATCGCCATCCGGATGTGTATGACGGTCCGCGCACTGAGACCTTCATGCATGTCGTAATCGATCAAACGGGCGTGCCGGCGGACGCTGACACGTTGGCGGGCGGTTTCGATGAAGGCTTCATTGGCAACCGCATCCTGATAGTAACTCAGCTGGTCGCCGACATAGGCAAGCAGTTCCAGCAGCATCATGCCCTGATCGGCAGCCCGGCGTTCAGACCAATCGGGAATGAGGCGCGGCAGCAAATCGACCAGGGCTTGTCGGAAGCTGTCGTAATCCTTGGCCATGTAATCCACGAAAATGTCGGCTTCCGATTCGGGCGGCGCGATTGACGGTCTGCGGCAATCAAAACGGGCCGGGCAGCCGGCTTTGAAATTGAAGGCCGCCTCACGATAGAACAGATCGAGGGGGAAATCGTCGGGCGGCGTGCCGCCCCCATAGGTGATCCGCAGACGATATTCACTGAAATCGCCGGGACGATCGACCCCCAGCTCCAGATGGTCTTCAACCCGTGTTACCGATACCACTCGAATATTGCGGACGCGATCCCCGCCAAGAATCTCGAAGGCGTCGATGTTGTCGTGAAGGTCGTCGAGCAGGGTGTCGACTTTGCCTGCCGGAGCCCCCGGGCCCGGCGCGATAAAATAGACCCGCAACACCCGTTGATGGGTTTCGCCCGGCGTGGTGTCCACCTCTATGTAATCGATGCCGTTGTATCGGCTGTTCTGCAATTGCTGCCGTCGTTCGGTGTCGTCGAAGACCATACCGCCGTAGTTTGCATCCATGAGTTATCCCGTCTCGAATGTGTCGGTCAGTATTTCGCCGGTATCGAGCCGTACATATACCACCTGTACGCTCAGTTGCGACTCGTGTTGCCGGACAACGACATCCTGGACCTCGATGATATCGCCCAGCCAGCGCTGCAGCGCCCCGTGGACGGAATATTGCACCGTGGCGATCAGTGCGCCATTGGGCAGCCCGAAAACCATCTGCAATAATCCGCATCCAAAATCAGGTCGGTTGACGCGTTCGCCGGGACTGGTGAAAAGCACCTGTTCAATCATGTCGCGGACGTGGTCGTTACGGCTGGTGATGCCTGTACGTCCACGCGCATTCACTTGAAACGGATAATCCATATAATTTCTCATGCCGGTCTCCTAAGTCACTTCCAGCGAGCCGTCGTTGACATTGACGGCCCTGCCGTCCAGCACGATTTTCGTATTGCCGCCGTCAATGGTGATGGTATCGCCCTCGACCGTGATGGATGCGCCGCCGGCGTGTTTCAGCGTAATGGCGTCGTCGCCGTCGGAGATCGTGATGACATGCCCGGAGGCGGTGGACAGATCGACGGCTTCGTCGGCATCGCTGATGCGGAAAACATTGCCGCCTGCGGTGCGCAACATGAAGACCCCCGGCGCCGCGCCTTCGGGCAGCTGATCCGATGCCCAGAAGCAGCCGACCCATATGGGGTGTGAGAGGTCGCCGCCTTCAAACTCCACCCAGACCAGCGCATCCACTTCGGGCACCATGTACAGGCCGTGCCCATCGCCCGCATACGGCAGGCAGGGCAAGGCCCAGCCGAGCGGTTCGCCGCCGCCGATTGCAGGCACTTCGACCATTACGCGCCCGATGTTGAGTGGATCGTCGTTGTCGAGCACACGTCCGCGATACTTGCCGTAATAGCGCTGCCGGGATGCGGTTTCGAACAGGGCTTGACGTAAATCCGGCATCGTCTCTTATTCCTCCTCGGGTGTGAAATCATCCTGGCGACGGGGCGCCAGGGCATTGCGGCGCAGGGTAAAGCTCTGGGTGTATTCGCCCTCGATGAAGGCGTGGAGAACACGCTCCACCAGATAAATGCCGCTGTATAATTCCCCTGCCCCGCGCACGGTCACGGTGCGCTTCGCCCGCAGAACCGCGCCGAAATTACGGGTGTCGACCTCACCCTCCGCAACGACGGCAAGACTGCTGCGGTTGCAGAGCCCCTGGGCAATCGACAGCAACTCGGCGTCGATGGCCGCGCCCGAGGGCAGCACACGCGACATCCGAGGGGTCGTGCTCTTGAAGAGATCCTCACCGCCCAGAAGTGTCAGATCGCTGCTCCCGGCACTCCCCGTCTGGTTTTCCCCGCTGTCGAAATCGATGTTGTCGACCTGTACCGCTGTGGGGCGCAACATATCCCAGCGGACATTGAGAAAATTCAGATTGCTGGACTGCCCCATGTGAATCGTGAGCAGGCCCTGGGGTTCGCCGTCCAGCCGCACCGGCCCGAAATGTCCGGTCAGGCTGCCGGATGCGGGATCGACATCGATATAGACGTCGAAGCCGTGCCGCTGGGCCAGGAGTTGCAGGAATTGCATATCGGTTCCGCGCTGGACGATCAGCGTATTGTCTTCTTCATAGGTCACATCGGTCGTCTCGACTTCGGACGACAGACCGTAATCGTTGAAAATGGTGCCGGCGATATCACTGTCCGACATCCCGGCCCATGTCCGCACAACCTCCCGGCGGCTCATCAGGACGCCGGCATCCATCGCCGTCACGGTCAGTGTCGATTCCCCGGGGTTGTTGGTGAATGCGGTCTGGGTCTCGACCACATAAGCGTCGATCACGGTTACGGGGTCGTTGTTGCCGACCGTAATCTGCAACTGGAGATGGGTGAGCGGCGAGAAGACGGCATCATCCAGCACACGCCAGCCACTGCCGTCTTCCTTCACGGCGATGTTAAAAACGAGGCGCAGCATATCCGCCATCTGCAGATGCTCTTCGGCTTCCACCGTCTGCAATTGGGCCAGCAACTCATGATCGAGAACCTGTCCATCCACCAGCAGGGTAAACGTCGCCACGGCCTATCCTCTATTCCTGTGCGGACGGAATCTTGATTTTGCGCCCGAAGTCACCCGCCAGATCATCGGGAAACATGACGGCGTTGGCATCGCAGATGCGCCAGAAGCGACGGGCATCCTTGTAATAGAAATAGGAGATGTGATCGAGCCGTTCGCCTTCGGTGATAATGTGTCCACGCCGGGGGGGCGCCGGCGGGATAAACCGAATGCGCTTGTATGCGATGTTGCGGCCTTTGCCGTCCACCCATTCGGCATCCCTGACGGTTGCATAGCGGCTCTGCTTACTGAACATGGCGTTTCCTTCCTTCCGTCTGTCTTCTCTATTCAGGTAATAAATTGCGCGTGCGCCGGCCCACCCGGACCTGTCCGTGATGGTCATCCGCCAGTTTTTCCTTGCGTTTCTGGTAGGCGACGAAAATATCGATTGCCTTCCGGGTGTTGCCCTCGATGACATCGAGGTAGGTCAGCACCTGCATCGAGACGTCAACCTTGGCTCGGATCGGATTGAAGTTTCTATCGAAGGTCTCTTCCGAGACCGAGAAACTGGTCAGATGAACGGGAACGACCCTCGAGGCCCCCAGCACCAGCACGACCATCGGCAGCAGGGCCGGTTCCAGATTGACGACGCCGTCGGCTGCGAGCTGCTCGTTTTGCTCAAATTGAAAACTCGGTGCATACATCAGCAGTTCGAGCGCGGACAGTGCCGGAATCAATCCATTTTCCGAAACGAGTTCGTTGTCTTCGGGTGCCTCGAGGGCATCGGCGGCGCTCAACTCGATGGACATGGTGATGGTTTCAATCGGCGGGCCGACCACGCGTCGCATGTCCTGGGGGGTATTGTTGCCCCTTTGCTCGCCCTCGTTGCTCGGGGCGCGATGTTTGAGCTGCCGCCGCACCTGATTCGGGTTGTACTGAAACGGCAGCACCGTCGGGTCGCTGTCTTCTTCATCGGGGGCATAGATGGCAAATGCCCCCTTGAGTACCTGCGGGCTTCGCGGTGAAAAGGTGCTGGTCACGCGTCACGCTCCTGGCCGTTGGGTTGCGGTTCATTCCGCAGATATTGCGCCGCCCAGACGTTGAACGGTTCAACATCGGCGTCGGCGACCTGCTGCATCATTTGCGTGCCCCGCGGGTCCTCAACACCGCAGAGCGCCGATGCCATATAGTAGCGCACACGGACATCGTGGGGTTGGGCCTCGTAGACAGGCGCGATGAGATCCAGAGCCTCCCGGGGACACCCCTGTGTGAGCCTGAGTACGGCACCGTCGATCCGTGCCGGGACATGATCGGGCTGTCTGTCCAACAGGGCCTCGATCTGTTGCCAGGCCGCCTCATGATCCCCGCGTGCTGCGAACACGACAGCCAGTTGACGGCGGGCATCGATATGGTTCGGGTCGAGATCCACGGCATGCATGAGGGCTTCAAGTGCAAAACCCAGATTCTTCCGGGTGAAGTGGAGCACCCCGATCTGGGCCCAGGCGTGCGCATCATCCGGTGCAAGCCGAACGGCCCGCTGCAACAGCTTCATGGCATCGTCTATCTGGTTCTGGGGCGCTAAAACGGTTGCCAGTTGGGTCAGGATTCGCGGATTGTCCGGTTCGATCTCCAGATAGCGGCGCCAGGCGTCTGCCGCCTCGGGGTATTGATTGCGGAACATGCAGAGCTGGCCGAGATTGTCGAGCGCGGTCAGATTTTGCGGATCGCGCTCGATAGCTTTTTGTTGAAAATGTATCGCCTTATCGTAATCTTCCAGCATGGCATAGACATTGCCGAGATTGCCGTATGGGGCGCTCCGATCCGGTGCGATGTCGATGGCCTTCCGGTAACAGCGCATTGCGTCTTCTATTTTGCCCTGTTGTGCCAACACATAGCCGAGATTGTTCAGGGCGGTGGCATTCTCCGGCTCGTAAACGAGTGCACGTTCATAGTGCTCGCGCGCGCCTTCGAGGTCGCCGTTGACGTGCAGGACGGCACCGCGGTTGATATGCCGCAGCGCGGGCGATCGTTCCTGGATCGGCTCTTGATTGTTCATGGTCGCCTCCTCGAACTCAGAATTGATCCAACACCCCTGTAATCAAACTCCGGGCATCGATATCCGGCACCGTAAATTCGACATCGTCCAATGACACGTCAAACGGTTCGCCTTCCCTGTAATGGATCGGAAAATTGATGCCGAACCTCAGGTTGCTGCCGTATTCAACAGCAGCGAGATTCCAGCGCTCGTTGTACAATTCAATCGTCGTCAACCACAAATCCGCGGAAACATCGACGTAGGCATCGACACTCAAACGCAATCTGGGTTCCACGAAAATGCCGGCGTTGGCGTCGATTTCCAAACCCCTGGTGGGCATCCAGCCCACGTTGACATTGGCTTCGAGGGCACCCTGGAGCCCCAATTCACCGCTGACTTCCAGACCCGCCGTTGCGCTGACGACGGGAATGCCCGCGCCGATCCCTCCCCGCACGAACAGCCGCAGACCGGCGTCCGCCGGAACATACAATTGCCCGCGTCCGGTGACGTGCGTCTGGTCTTCATGGTCGGGATTGTAGGTGATGCCGAGACTCAGCTCCCGCAATTGGCCGGGACCGAAGCCGGCGCTGACATCGACACCGCCGCCGATGGTCGCGAATATACCGATGCGCTGCCCGGCCACGGCCACCCCCACGATGGGAATGTCGATATTGATGGTGAAGATATTCTTCTCAACCAAACGACGCGGAAACAGATCGACGGTGTTGGGCAGCGCAATCTCGCCGCGCAGTTCGATTTCAGCATTGGGCAGCAATGTGATGCCGACCGTCCCCTGCAGCCACGGGGTGAGCTGAACCGTCACCTGTCCGCCGCCGTAAGCACGGACGTTGGCGGGTTCGGGATCACCGGTGGGCTGGTTGCTCTCGGGGTCCACCGGGCGGTTGGTGGCGCCCAGGGTCAATTCGCCGCTGAGCATGCCGCGACTGTAGGCGGCGGTCACGTTGGCATCAAAAATACCGTCGTCGTAACTGAGTCTGACCTGCGAGTTGATGCCCGGTATGGCGGGTTGCGCCGTTCCGGTTGCGCTCACTTTGTAACCGCCGTCGGGCCTGCGTTGAACTTCAGCTTCAAGACTGCCGCTCCGCAGGCCGGGAACTTCGCCCAATTGAAGCGAGCCGCCGATCATCAGTCCTTCTTCTTCGGAGTAGGTCAGACTCAAGCCTGCATTCTGGATGCCTGGTGCGGCGAATTGCGCCGTGCCGCTCGCCGTGATCGTGTCGTTTTCATAGCCGATGGTGAACGCCGCGCTGCGGATGCCGTTGATCCTGCCGCTCGGGATGCCGATGGTCCCGCGGGCGCCGAACGCTTCATCCGCGTACCACATTTCAATACGAGCGGGGTCAAAGAGCTCGGTATCAAAATTGAACTCACCGCCCAGCTGAAAACCCCCTTGCCGGCCGCCCGGAATGCCGGTCCTTGCCCCACCTCGAATATTCCCGGTGCCCAGTCGGTTAATTTCAAAATCCATCGAGCCGTTGACAAACAGGCCTTGTGCGGTGCTGACGCCCAACGTGACGCTTGACGCAGTAACGTCGACAGGGCCCGGTATGGTGAACTCGCCGATGTCAAAGGTCTTCTGGATGCTCAGTTCACCACCCTCGACAAACACATCGATATCCGCCTGTTGGATGAGAGGGATGGTCGGCAACAATTTGCCCTGAATGAAAACACCCTTTTCAGGTTCGATGCCGATGTTCGTAATTTGAATGGGACTCGCATCGGGCACGCTGAGTTCAGGGCGGTGAGCATCGAATGAACTTTGATTGACGGCACCGGCGTACTGATAGGTGCCGATCCTGTCAATGCTCAGGAAATTGCGCGGCTGTTCAGCGCCGCCTTCCAGATTGTATTGGCGATTCCTGCCGCCGCGACCATATCGGATAAAATAATACCCACCGATTTGCCCCTTTGAGGTCGCATTGACATCGGGATTGAAAGTGATTTCACTGATGGAAAATCCTGCGATCTGATCTTTCCGTGCGGCACCCACATTCCAACTCTGCTGGGTTGTCAGAGGCTTTTTCTCTGCCGGAACCGGTAGAATAGCTCGATAAAGCGCGTTGTTGCGCCCATAGATGACAACTTGCTGGTCTGATCCCGATATTTCTTCGCTGATGCCCCGATGCGGCGACAGGATTGGATTGGCCGGGTTTGGATTGTTAATATCTATGATTTCGATGTTCCGCCCGGTGCGAGGGCGGTTGAACACCTGAAAATGCTCTCCGCGCTGTATCTGTCCCCATGTCCAGTATTTGACGCGTGTTCCGCTATTTCCGCCGCCCTTGCTGAAATCCTTGAAATAGATATTGTACCTTTCAAGAATCGCTCTTTCATTCAAGGTGCGAATTTTCTCGACATCGTTATATCGGGTATCACCGGCCCCCTCTGCGAGCGTCACGCTACCGTGTTTCCTGCTGATGGATCTCCTGATATACTGGTCGATCAGACTACCGCTCTGGTTGTTGGTTGAAGCGTCGAGCAGGATGACGTTGCCGTCTTCTGAAAAAACATCGCTCCCGTGCGCCCACCCCCAGTTCCCCGGATAAGCACCGGAGACCTGCAATTCGACAATGTGGTCTACTTCGAATTCCTGGAATGCGCCGGATGCGTTCCACTTCGGACGCTTGATGCTTGAGATCAATTCGCTCGCCGTTCCATGATACCCTGCGTCTCCCCCACCTCGTTTAAAGCGGATCGTGTATACGGTTGTCTGATCAAGTCCGAGCAATGGATTTGCCGGAGTCGACGGTTGTGATCCGGGCGTCATGGCGCCGTCCCACTTGCCGCTCGCATCACGTGGACGGCTTGCGGATTGATAGCGGTGATCACGGTACAGACGATTGCCTTGATTTGCCGGCTGATATTTCGACAACAAATATTCGTCGTATTTAAAAGCGGGTAATGACAGAGCAGCCATATGGATGCGCGGCAATCGTCTGCCCGGAAGCGGGTCACTGCTCACTTCCAATGAACCGTCACTCGACGCCGCGATTACATCCGAGGAACTCCCGGATGATCCGCCGCCGTTTTCACCATTGGCGCGCTGGATGACATCGCGCTGGATGGGTTGTTGCCGTTGCCGGCCTGTTGTAGCGGCTGCACCCTGTTGAATGGTGTGGGTCAGTTCATGCGCGAGCAGATCGCGACCGGCGCTGGTCTGGGGTTGATATTGCCCCTGCCCGAAGAAGATGTGCCGTCCCTGGGTGAACGCCCGGGAGTTCATCTGACCGGCGATTCGAGCGGCTTCCGCATCATCGTGAACCCGGATCTGACCGAAATCGGCCCCGAAGCGCGGTTCGAAGTAGTCGCGCGTTTCTTTGTCCAGGGGACGACCGCCGCCCTGCATCAATTGCTGGATGCGTTCCTCCATTTGCGGTGAGAGACGCCCTTCCCTGTCCGGCCGAGCGGAGCGGGTCTGCAGATCCTCTTCTCCCGCCTCGAGTTCCTGCCGCTGGATGCGTCTGGGCTGGATTTCCTCCGCTTCTTCGTTTTCCGCCTGCCGCTGGATGCGTCTGGGCTGGATTTCCTCCTCTTCTTCGCTTTCCGTCTGCCGCTGGATGCGTTTGGCCTGGATTTCTTTCTCTTCGTCGCTTTCCGTCTGCCGCTGGATGCGTCTGGCCTGGATTTCCTCCGCTTCTTCGCTTTCCGCCTGCCGCTGGATGCGTTTGGCCTGGATTTCTTGCTCTTCGTCGCTTTCCGTCTGCCGCTGGATGCGTCTGGGCTGGATTTCTTTCTCTTCGTCAGGCGTTTCCCGGCGTTGAACAAGAGGGGTGACCTGTTCAGCGATTCCGGCTTCCTGTTGATCAGCGCGATGTTCGGGTATGGCGGCCACACGCCGTGCCATCTCGTCCGCTTCGGACTCGTACTGGTCGTTGGCGGGCGCGACACGCAGCTGATATTGCCGCAACATATTTCCGACGCCGCCCGATGCCTGTTCGCGGGAATGCTTTCGCCGGGATAAAGGACGGGCAGTGGAAGTGCTTTTGCCGGATTTTTTTTGTCTTTGTTTCGCCATGGCGACCTCTCCTCCCTACCCAGGATTTTGCCGAATGGCTTGTACGATGCGACGGGCGATTTCACGGGCAATTTCCTGCATGTCGTAAATATCGCTCACGGTCACGGGCGGCATGTCTACCCGAACAATCTCATGGGCGTCAATCCGACCTGTCGCTACGGCGCCCTGTAATTCCTCCTGAAGCGCACGCTCCAGCATGCTGCGAAACATACCGGCTCCTCCGGCCCATGTGCCGGGCGCATCGATGCGGAGTCGTTTGATTTCCAGCTGCAGTGCCATCAGTATGCTCCGAATACGGCATCGGTGTCCAATTTATCAAGCTTGGCATATTCACGGCGCGCCGCTGCAATGAAATGCTTCATCTCGACGACACCGCCGTCTGCAGCGGCAAGGAAGGCGGCGTTGAGGGCGATCGTATGAATATTGCCGCCGGCGATTTCCATCTGCGCCAGCTGGTTGTAATCCAAACCGCCCACAGGCACATGCTGCGGAAGCACCCGCTGCCAGATCCGCCGTCGGCTGTCCGTATTGGGAAAGGGGAAATCCACTACGAAGCGCAGCCGCCTCAGAAATGCGCGGTCGACGGCTTGCCGTCGATTGGTTGCCAGGATCGCCAACCCACTGTAATTTTCCATGAGCTGCAGCAGATAATTGACTTCAATGTTGGCATAGCGGTCATGGCTGTCTTTGACATCGGTGCG
Organism: Desulfococcus multivorans; assembly: GCF_001854245.1. GTDB lineage: Bacteria > Desulfobacterota > Desulfobacteria > Desulfobacterales > Desulfococcaceae > Desulfococcus > Desulfococcus multivorans. The sequence continues at coordinate 2,974,517 of NZ_CP015381.1, forward strand.
CTTGCCAAAAAGCGCGTCCGCTTCGTCAAAGAACAGGATTGTGCCGCCCTGTTCGGCAGCCGTGAAAATACGTCGCAGATTTTTCTCGGTTTCACCCACATATTTGTTGACCACGCCTGCCAGATCGATGCGATAGAGCGGCAAATCGAGTTCAGCGGCGAGTATCTCGGCCGCCATGGTCTTGCCGGTGCCCGACGCTCCCGTAAAGAGGACGCTGATGCCGCGGCCCCGGTTGAGCTTTGCACCATAGCCCCAGGTTACATAAACACGGTGCCGGCAATGAACCTGTTGGGCGATTTCATGTAATTGCGCCAGTGCATCGGCATCCAGCACGAGGTCGTCCCACCCATAGGCGGGATCGATCCGCTGGGCCAGATCATCCAATTGCCATTCCGATTGTTGACGGCACGCGGCCCACACATCCGCCATTGGGAGGGGTTGCGATGATTTTTCGATGTCGGTGTGCATCGCAGCGTTGTTGCGGGCGGTTGCAGCTGCCTGGCGAACACCGGTCGGGCCGAAACGAAACTGCTGCACAATACGCGGAACATCGAGCAACGGTGCCGCATCGTCCAACGCCGTCCGCCACAGGGACAGACGGTCCTGATTGTTTAAACGCGATAAATGCACATTCATCAGACGCGATCCATCCGCGATCCGTTCGCGATTCCCCAGAAACACCAGAACGCCGGTTTGGGTCATGAGCAGGTTGAGCAGGCGTTTCAGCCGGCCGGACACATCGTTTGCGCGCGTCATGTCGATAAAGAATGCCCCCTGAACCAACAAGGCCTCGCGTTCCATCAGGGCGATCAAAACCATTGGATCCGGCTCGGCAAGAGATGTGGGATCCAGTTCGAATAATTTGATGCGGAGGTTATTCGCAACGTGTGACGCCACCTCGCGTTGCCCCCCATCCTCGGCGCCGATGATGTTGACGACCGGGAACGTTCCCTGAGATCTGCCGAGCCTGACGGCCCGTACAACATGTCGGCCGGCTGTCTCGATCGTCGGCGAAAGCAGTGGCGGCGGCATCGGCAACATATATTGTTGCAGGTTCGTATCGAGATAGTTGACCCCCCGCAAATAGTTCAGAATCCGTTCGGGAAGCAACAGCGGACGCAGTGCGACAGGCCCGGGCTTCTCCCCTGTTTGAATGAGTTGATAGCGCCGCAGCGGTGCGTTGGCATTGAAAACGGCGCTCAGCTGCGGAACTGAATCCCGAGGTGAACCCAACAGCGCATAAGCCAGGTGCATCGTGGGATAATCCCGTTTGATGTTATCCTGCACATAGCCGAACAATGCCTGAAAATCGGCATCGAATTCAGGCGCGGCGCACAATAGCAGCACATCGCGCTCGATCGCGCCAAGCCCGAACACATGACCGAGAACATCTATCGGCAATGCCTGCTTCGGCCCCAACTGCCCGCGGAGCGCATCTACATCACGCTGAAGGGCCTGGGCACGGGTTGTCAGATCATGTGCGGAAGGATTTTCCAGGTAAAAGCGCTGTTCCGCATCTCGATCTGCATCCCCCATGAGCCAGTCTGCATGACGGTCACTGACGATGCCGTTCAGATCCTCCTGAGCCGGACTGTGGTTCCACTGATAGCGCAACCACAGCACGCGCCGTTTCAGCAAAGCACGCAATCGCGACAATTCAAGCTGAAAAAAGCGATTGAGCTGTGTCGGTTCGAGGGGGGGTGTCATTGTCATAGCGGCAACTCCACACTACCGACCCCGCCGATGCTCTCGGCGCCGTTGACGCGCACCCGCACCGCATATTTGCGCCGCAGATGCAATTCGCCCACAGTCGTGTCGTCGGCGGGGCCGGCATCGAAGACAATCGGACTGTCGCCGCCCGTCAGTATCAGCAGCTGCGCCTTCACGGGAATCACCCGTGTCCCCGTGAAGGCCGGGGTCGGACCGGCCTGCAAAGCGGCTTGGAGGGCCCCTGCCGCATCCTTGACGCTTCCACCCAACGGGCCGATACCCGCATCGAAGGTCCGGCTATCCATTTCCACGCGAATCTCCGGTGTGCTGCTGGTCAGCGTCGGCATCGGTGCGAGCCTGCCGCTCAGATAGCCGACGCGGTTGGCGCCTATCGTCAACCCGAGAACAGCTGCGGCGTTGTTGGTGCCGCTGCTCTGAACGGCCACGGTCCCTGCCCCACCCCCGGGAACGATCACCAGACGATTATCGAGCAACGTGACGCGCGCACCTTTGTAAATCATCGCTTCAGCGGCGACACCTCTCAGACGATTCTCCAACTCGATTGCGGCTTCTTCGCGTGTTGTCGGCTGAGAACTGAAGGTCAGCACGTGTGGACCGTTGTTGTTGATGGAAATCATGAATTCCGGCGTCGAATCGATATCGTTCAGTTGGGTGATCGGGGCGCCGACGAATGCGGCCGTACTGCGCAGCGGCAGTACGTCGGGCAGCGTGATGCCGATCCCGGTCGGCGATGCCTCGTCGTAGGCATCGCCGTTGAACAGCGCATACCCGACAAGTGTCTGCATATTGCCGTCGATTTGATAGAGGCGCTGCCCGACGATCCTCAATGTGCGCGGGGGCGTCGTGTTGATGGCGCTGATGAGCGGCACGAGCATGAAATTGGCGCGATTCGAGCGCAGTCTGAAATTCTCGACATGCGCGATCCGGCTCAAGACCTCTACAGGCTGCGCGCCGGGCTGCAGTCTTTTTTCAACAGGAATGGTTGTGCCTTGGATTGCCGTATCCGGGACGGTTACCTCGATGCGGGTACCGGATTCCGGACTCACGGGAATGCGCAGGCCGTTGATTTCGACTTCGGTTGCCCGCCCGAAATTCCGCCCGACAATCACCAGGGTGTCCCCGACCCGAGCATAGGGTGTCGTATGTTCGGTGGGATCACCCAGGCGAATCACGTTCAGCGACTCGATCGCCGGTCGGTCAAGCGGAACGGCGACAATGCCAAGCCCCGCTTCCGGCCCTTCCCCCACCAACTGCGGATAGTGGCGGCTTCCCTGGCTTTCTATCCGGACCACCGAGACCGAATATGCCACGGACAGGCGATAGGGAAGCGTCAAGGCCGTCCAGATTTTTGTGAGGTCTTCAAGGGTGATGGGATCCAGGCATAGTTTGACCTGCTCGTCCGCTCTTTGCAGGCTCTCGTGCAGAATCCGCCGGCCATAGGGTTCGCGCACGGTCTGTATCTGTGAGGTAATGACGGGATAATCGTGGAGGACCCGCATGGCACTGCCCAGCAGCAACTGCGCGGTGGTCTCATCGGTTGCCGTTTCGCCGATGAGTTGCGAGCCGTAAGCAGTCAGCAGAAAATGCAATTCGAGGCTCAATGGAGGCTTGCCGTATGCCAGGCTGAGTCCGCGTCCGGGCAAATCCTGATTTTTCAGATATGGGCTCTCCTTGACCTGAAACAGGAAGAGATTGATGCGTGCCGCCTCCGGCTGAAAATCTTCGGGCGTCTGGGGCGTCGGCACAAGGGGCGTACCAATTGAAATCGGCGGTACCGCGGCCATGCCCGCGGGCAGTTCCATCCGGTCACGCAAGAGCGCACGCAGCGTAGCGCTGACACCGGCAATCGCACGAAAATCACTCATGGGTTATTCCTCCCACCCCCAATAGGATCGCCGTTGTCGAAAGGCGTCAAACCCCTGTGGCCGTTTTCGCCGATACGGCAATTGACTCCCGGCGGGTTCGGCAGGGCTGACGCGGAGATCCACGGTGCCGATACTGACCTGAACCGGCTGTGGCGTGTTGCGCTGTACATGTTGTGACTGCAGGGAAGGGCGCTGTTCGGGTGCCGGTATGACGCGCCCGATTCCGGCGGACGCAGGCGATGCCGGTGACGCGGGCGGCCGTGGGGGCGACGGGGCATCAGGGACGGTTGAGCGTGCGATGATGGTCGTCAGCGGCAACGCTTCCAATCCTATCCGCCTGCCTCCCTCGGGTTTGCCGGTGTTGGATGACTGCGGAACATCAGGCGCGACAGGTACGGACGTTTTTCGGATGACGCTCTCGGCAACCGATTCGGGCGGCGCTGCCTGTGACGCCGTCGTCGGCGGCCCGGGAACCGCGTTCTCCGGTATTGACGCCTGCCGTTTCAGGCGCGGTTCAGGCGTGACGATACCGTCGAAGGGCCTCGTGGTCAAAAGCGGGTTCGGTCTGTTGGGAATGAAGGGCAACGGCATTGCCGGTCGAGCCGGAGACGGCCTATCCCTGCTTTCCGCAACGCTGTGTTTTGTCGCGGCGGATGGTTCCGGCACGGATTGAATCTGGAATTTATCGTCTTTCTGCCGTACAGGCTGCCGTACAGGATCATGTATCGCCGGCAACGGTTGCGGCGGGATTAAAACAGCGCGCGGAGAATCCGGCTGGGAATGCGGCGATGGGGTTTTATCCACGGGGTGTTGCACCGGGTCCGGACGCACAGGCTTTTGCCCGGAATACCGGGAATCGTCTCGCAGGTCGGGTGTCGGCTTTGCCGCCGGCATTGCAGGCTGTTCAATTTTCGCCATGGGTGTCGGCACCAACGATGGTTCAGCCGGCGGGGATATCGCCTGTTCGGCTTCCACGGGATGGACCGGCATCGGCCGCGGCACAAGGCTTGACGGCGGTGACGGCGGCACGGATTGCGGCGTTGGGTCGGGTCGAGGCAGGTCTGCGGTGGATTGCCCGGGCATCACATGGGAATACGGTGATGAACGCGCTTGCGCCGTTGGCATCCGTTTCTGGGACATGGGCGGCGCAGGCGGTGCACCCGCGACGGACAGGGCCGGTGACGGCGGCATAAACAGCGGGCGCAAATAGGGCCGCGCAAGCGGCACTGTCGTTTTGCCTGCGCTTCGATTGGCGAGGTTCAATAAAAATTGACCGCTCATGGTGTTGCCTCCCGCAGGGTTTCATCCAACAGATCAAGATATATCCGGCGATGGGAACGGGTCATGCTCAGGATTTCAGACTCGCTCCAATGATAATGCCATGCCATCAGGTGCACCTCGCGATAGAGGTACGGCAGACGATGATTGATCTCTTCCGCGAAGAAAGTCCCGACATCCAGCAAAACATCAAATTGATGGCCGCATTCCGGGCAGGCACTGTTGAGGATGAGCTCGGCCTGGGGGTCGCGCTCGGCAATGAGTTTTGCCAGATCACCGACCGCATCCTCAGGCAAGATCTCGAGCTGCACGTCCCCATCGGTCAGGCTGTGAAGACATGCCTTCATCAACATCCCGGCCGCCGCTGAAGGATCCTGCGCCGCAAGCTCGGCAATCGCTTCCTGGTCTGCGCCGGTGGGCAGGCGGAATGTTGCCTGTACCTTGCTTCCCGGCAAGCCTGCCCGATACCAGTAAGCCGGATTTTTCGTCTGCGGCAACAACAGTTGACTGATCTGTAAATCAATACTCAGTTTTTCGCCGCATGCCGAGCAGTCTGACATGCAGGAGAGCGTCTCCCCGAACGAAAGGCGGCGCAAATGCAGGAGCAGGGCTTCGCGATCTCCGACAGTCAGTGATTGCACATCCTCCAGGCTGACGGGATGCAACGTTCCGATGTGCGTGACACAGCGTGCCAGCACTTCACTTGTCCAGCGGGCGGGGGATACGCACCCTTTCAAGGCCAGCAGGTGCGCTTCGTCATACCCGGTGGGTGGTCGCAATCCAGCGGTTTGAAGGCACTGCTCATCCAGCCACAGACCATTGGGCAGGCGTACGTCCAAGGCGGCGATGTCTGGATAGCCTCTCATACCCTCAATACCCTGTCCCTGAGTTGTCCCGGAACACAATTGAAACCATCGGGATTGAACGACTCTCTTCCCCCCTGCAGGGGTTATTTTTCAGACGGTTCACTGACGCCTTCATCTATGCTCCAACCTTCGTTTTCCAGTTTGATGGTCTGGATGGCCACGGCGTTGGCGCTTGCATCAAGTTCCGGCAGCGCCTGGTATTCCGATACCCAGCAACGGAACACGTTGTAGGCGATCGCCAGTTGTCCCGCTTCGTTGTAAAGCTCGATGGTGATGTCTTTGCGAAAGTTTTTCAGGGACATCTCACCGCCGCCGCTGCCGCTGGACGGCGGAGATGCACCGTAATTCCAGACCTGGTTGGCCCAATTCTGAAAATCGGGATCGTGGGTTACACCCCGTTCGAGGGTAATCGCCTCGTATTTGGTCTGTCCGGGTGATTTGCGCGTGGTGCTGACATCGCCGCCCTCGCGATGTTCAACGACTTCGGTTGTGCGCTTGAGTGCGCCCACCTTGCTGACGCCCGCAACCGTGCGACCATCCCACTTGACGAGAAACTTGAAATTCTTATAGGGATCAAAGCGATCCGAGTTGACTGAAAACTGTGCCATGATGCCACCCCCTCCAATCACGAATCTTCGCGTGCCAGTTGTTGAATCTTGATAATGACGAATTCAGCCGGTTTGAGCGGCGCAAAACCCACAATCACATTGACGATGCCCCGGTCAATGTCCGCCTGGGTGGTGGTCTCGCTGTCGCATTTCACCAGATATGCTTCGGCAGGGGTCGACCCCTGAAAGGCGCCCTGACGGAAGAGGGTTTGCATGAAACCGCCTGCCGCCTTGCGCAACTGCGCCCATAGCGGCGCATCATTGGGTTCGAATATGGCCCATTGGGTGCCGCGATAGAGGCTCTCTTCAATATATAGAGCCAGTCGTCTCACAGAGATGTATTTCCACTCGCTGGCCAACTGGTCGGCACCGCGTGTGGTGCGTGCCCCCCATGCCACTCGACCGATGACGGGAAATGTGCGCAATGCATTGATTCCCAGTGGATTCAACTGCCCGTTTTCGGCATCGGTCATGCGATACGACAGCTCCCGCACACCCGCAAGGGTTGCTTCGGTTCCCGCAGGTGCCTTCCAGACACCGCGTTGTGCATCCGTGCGAGCCATAATGCCGGCCATCATGCCGCTGGGTGCAAACTCCTCGATGCGATTTTCGCGCAGGGGATCGGCCAGCCGCACGCGAGGCCAATACAACACCGCGTTTTTATGCTTGGGATAATCTCCTCCCCGAGCCGCACCGACCGCCAGGTCGGGACGCGTCCACGATGTCGGCGGATCCATAATCAGCATGGCACGCCGCTTCTCGCAATAGTTGAGCGCCGGCGTATATATGGTATCGAAGTCGACATCCCCATTGGTGCGCGTCAGGGGCGGAATGACCATCATGTTGAAAATATCCGCATCTTCCAGCGCATAAATGCCTCTGCGATCGGCTTCCAGGTTCGCTCCGGCAATTTCGTCGGCCGTGATGTCATTGCCGTCCGTGCCGATGCCTTCAGCCTGTTTGGCATTCTCATCGGCGGGCGTACCCGTCTCTGCGGGACGCGCCGGCGGCGGATCCGTCAACAGCCTGACGAGGAGAGATGTCTCAAGAATCTTGCCGATGTAACGTGGATTTTCTTCGTCAATCGATACGTTGAGAAAGGTTTCTTCCTGAACGGTCGTGGGCGGGACGGGCGGCGTTGCCGAACTGTCGCCTGTTGTGGGATCAAATTCCTGAATGATGAGGTTGAATTGATCCTGGGTGCCGTCACGGGTGTCATGATCGACGATTGCACGCAGGTTATTGCCCCATTCGCCGGGGCTGGCGGCTTCGAGCTCAAGCACAACCGTCCCCCCGTCGTCTTCAAGTTCAATCCTGCTGGAAACGCCGCCGTTGTCGACACGCACGATGACGGCCTGTGCGCCGCCGTTCATAAAAAATTGCTGCACGCTGTACCCCAGGGCACTCTTGACCCATAGATCGCCGAACAGACGCGTAAACTCACCAAAACTGCTGATGAGTACGGGGCTGTCGACCGGACCGCGTTGCGCCCGACCAATGAACGCCGTAATCGAGGTGGCGACGCCTGTTATCGTGCGCGAACCACTCGGCACTTCTTCTATGTAGACGCCGGGATAGGTTGGATTTGTTGCCATAATAAGCCCCCTGCATTCATCAAATTATGGTTATTGGGGTGTTGTCAGGGTGTTGCATCCACGCCGACAAGCGTATCTATCGTGATATCCGATGCGATGGGATTGGTGAAGGTCAGGCTCGCTACCGGATCGCCCAACAACCTTACGGCACTCTCGCCAATCAGGACAAGCGGACCGGTTAAATCGACCGGATCCGCGGTGGTACCTTCCACGGTCACGGCATATTGCAACCGGTTTGCGGGCGTATCAGGATCAACGTACCGGCTGGCCCTGACAATGAGGATGGATGCGCCGGTCGTATCAAGGGTCAATTCGATCGACCCGGCCGTCCCGTTCGAACTCGCCGGCACCACAACCTGGGACTTGTTGTAAGCGTCGACGACTTGTTTGCCCGAGGCCGCCAGCGTCGGACCGCCGACAACTTGAACCGTAAAGCTCCAATTTAATTGTTCAGACATAGACATCTCCCCAAGTTAAAGGTTTTCTTCCATTGGCTCCGATGGTAGTTCAACCGACGGGCGGCCCTTTCAAGGCCATCCATAATTAGTTGAATTAAAACAAATATTTAGTTGTTCAGGGTGAAGCTACAATTCTTTTTCTCAACTTTCAACTTTCATGACAGCGACCGGATAGAGGTGCCGCCGGACAACAGGCGTTCAACCCGATATCAGGCGTGCGAAATTTTTCATTTGAATGAAAATGCGGGTCACCTTCAGGCTGTCAATACGAATCGACTTTAAAGAACCGGTCGGAGATTCATCTGACGTTACGCGGTGCAGGTTGATGCTGCGTAAGCGATAATAGAAGGCTGAGCGCAGTGTAACATCGGGACGGAGATGAGACGGTGGCGGCAGTTCATATCCGAGCAGACAGAGATGCATCACTACATGGAAAATTTAAAGCGTCTATTGGTTTTTATGTAGTGTAACACCGGCCCATTTCCCATTAAAAGAAATGACACCATTTTGGGGAATCGTGTATCCTGCTATAATCCCCAGGCATCCGAACGATGGGCATTCTCCGAAAATGATCTGAGCTGAGATTGGTTTGATTATGGTATGTATATTAACAGGTTGCTCAATTCTATATTCAATATATAATAGCCCTACTAAACTGCGATCGGCGTGTCAAGAAGAAAAAATGCGACGGTCGGCATCCATCTGAATGCCGGGAATTCTCACCACCCGTTATCTTTCATTTCTCGATTTCTGTACGTGATGCCGGCCCTGCCGCCGCGAAGCGCTTCCGGCACATCGGATCCATCTCAGCGGCCAGGCGATACAGGGTATCGACGAGACGAGGCGACATTCCGGCATGAAGTCCGCTGCAGGTTCCGAGGATAACGCCGCCGTCGCCTGCTGCGGCCATTGCATCGGCCACCGAGCGACGCAGACACGCATAACGGCTGTCGGAATCATCGACACCCTCCGCTTCGCAAAGCAGCCCGGGATCGATGCTGCCCATCAGGCAGAGGTGCCCGCCGTAACCCTTTTTGATGTCTCCAAGATCCATACCGGCCGAGGATTCCACGCACTGCAGGCCGTCAAATCCGGCCGCCGCGATAAACGGCAGGATCGCCTTGAGATTGCCGTCGGAATGGAAGAATACCGGCACCCCCAGATCCTTGGCAAAGGCGACCTGTCTTCGCCAGAGGGGCAGAAGATGACGTTCGACAAACGACGGCGATACATAAGTGCTCTGCCGGTAGGCGATATCATCGGCCAAAATGATCCCGTGGGCGCCTGCAGCCACGCCTTTGGCCATGACGTCGGTCACCTTGCCGGATATCCTTTCGAGCGCCGCGGCGATCGCATTGGGGGCGGCGGCCGTCTTCATCAGAAATGCCATCATATCCCCTTGGGTCATCGCCGTCTGAAAAGCGCCGTTGACGACCCAGAAGACAAACAGGCCGGCGCCTGCAATATGCCGGATGTCGTCAAGGGCCACCGGTGAACACGCACCGCTCTCAGCCACATTTTCCGATTGGAGACAGATGAGATCGAGTTCAAGACATTTGCAGCACTCAATGAGAAGGTCCGTGTCCGAAAGGGATTCCGTCCGACTATCGCGGAACCGCCATTTCAGGTATTTTCGTGCAAACGCCGGGTCCAGCGTCAATTCGCCCCTGGCAACAGGGGTTCCGGGACAACGGCGGACGGCCTTCATGACACGTGCGATATGGTCTGCCGTCTGTCGGTGCATCATTCACCGCCGCACGCCTTGAACCTTGAAGCCGCTTTGGTGCAGTCGATCCGGTAAGTGTCGCTGAAATGCCGGGAGCACCGGATAAAGCAACCCCGCCGTCAACAAGGCTCCAGCCCATAACATCATGCGATATGTTTTCATAGCATCCTCCTCGCTCAACATGCAAAGCCCTTTTCCCCTTACCCGATGGGCAAAGATGGGGATGGCGCCTTTCGGTCATGCGTATGCCAACCAGACGGCCGCCTACCCCGATTGGGCGTGCGAACGCTTTCCCTGCGCGGGGATCCTCGATCAGGCGTCTTTACTTCCAAGTATTCTATCGAGATCTTCGCTTTCCAGGGTTTCATGGATCATCAGCTCCCGGGCCAGTTCGTCAAGCTTGTCCCGATGTCGGACCAGCAGCGCCTCGGCCGTTTTCGCCAATTCGATGAGGATCTTCCGGATCTCTTCGTCGATGCGTTTGCCGGTGGCTTCGCTGTAGCTCTTCATGTCCGAAAGCTCCTTTCCAAGGAACGGATGTCCGTTCCGATCTCCGTAATGTACCGGTCCCAGGGCATCGTTCATCCCCCAGCGACAGACCATTCGGCGGACCAGCGCCGTGGCCTTCTTGATGTCGTCGGCGGCACCGGATGAAATGTCATCCAGGGCGATCTTTTCTGCGGCGCGTCCGGCCATCAGAACCGTCACCTGATCCAGGAGGTAGCTTCTGCTCACGTTCCGTCGATCCTCTTCCGGAATCTGCTCCGTGAGGCCAAGGGCCTGGCCGTGGGGAATGATGGTGACCTTTTTGACGGGGTCGGCCTTCTCCAGATGCCTGGCCACAAGGGTGTGGCCGGCTTCGTGGTAGGCCACGAGCTTTCGGTCGTATTCATTGAGCAGGTCCTCGCGTGCGGGCCCCAGTCTGATCTTGTCCAGAGCAACGTCGAAATCGTCCTTGTCCACGCGCTGCTTGTCCTGACGTGCGGCGATAATCGCGGCCTCGTTCACGAGGTTCTCCAGATCCGCGCCTGAAAATCCGATGGTCAGAGCGGCGAGTTCGGCGAAGTCGACACTTTCGGCGCAGGGGGTTTTGCGAGCGTGAACCTCGATGATTTTCTCCCGCGTCCTCCGGTCGGGCAGCTCGATGGTGACCCGCCTGTCGAACCGACCCGGGCGTATCAGGGCCGGATCCAGAATGTCCGGACGGTTGGTGGCGGCCATCACCACCACCGCTTCGTGGGGGGAAAACCCGTCCATCTCCGCCAGGATCTGGTTGAGGGTCTGTTCCCGCTCATCATGACCGCCGCCCAGTCCCGTTCCGCGAGCCCGTCCAATGGAGTCGATCTCGTCGATAAAAATGATGGCCGGCGCCTCCTTCTTGGCTTTGGCGAACATATCCCTCACCCGTGATGCCCCCACGCCAACAAACATCTCTATAAATTCGGAGCCGCTGATGGCGTAGAAGGGCACATCCGCCTCACCGGCCGTGGCACGCGCCATGAGCGTCTTACCGGTGCCGGGAGGTCCGGCCAACAGGATCCCCTTGGGAAGCTTGCCGCCAAGCCGGCTGAATTTTTCAGGTGCCTTCAGGAATGCCACGATCTCCTGCAACTCGGCTTTGGTGTTCTCCATGCCGGCCACGTCATCGAAGGTGGTGTCGCTCTCGGATCGCTGGTACCGCCTGGCTTTGGACTTGCCGAACCCGAATATACCGCCCTGGCCCGGAAGTCCGTTCTGGAATCTCCTGCTGAAGTAGACAAAAGCGCCGATAATCAAGATCCACGGCAACAGCTGGATGAGCAGGATTCCCAGCCAGGAACTCTCCGTTGAATCCACCCGAACGGTCGGCACCTTATCGTCGATGAGCCGGAGGAGAACCGGATTCTCGAAAGTGGGAACGATGGTCTGAAACGTCGTTATCTTCGGGGCGTTCTCCCCTTCCCCCACGGCGACGGGCTCTTTGAAGCTGCCGCGCATGTGCTCTCCGGTGATGCGGAGAGTTTCCACATTGCCGGCCTTGAGTTCATCCTTGAACAGGGTGTAGGAGACTTCCGGCGCACCAGGCCGGATCCACATGATGAACAGAAAAACGACGCCGATCCAAATCATCAGCCGCCACAAATAGTTTCGATTCCAGGCCGTTTTTTCGAGCGATGAAAAATCTTTTTTCATAAAACACTCTCCTTCATTTTACCACCACCGACAAGACGGGGACGAAAGCATCGCCATTCGAAAAAGTCTTTCTTCACAGCGCGAGAAATTCCCACCGACGGCGCGGTTCCGGAACTATGCAAGAACGTAACGAAGAACGACCGCGAGGATCAAAAAAATCATGAGACATTTCAGATAGAGGTTCATGGATATAAAAGCGATCTTCTCCACGTTTCTTTCAGCTTCGATCCGATCCAGCAGATCCAGCGTTTCCTCTCGATTCCGGGGCTGCGGATCTCTGGAAAAGGCCAGAACGATGAGCGAGACAACGACGCCGCCCAGGATAAACGGCAGCAGGTAGATCGAACCATAAGAGGGGCCCAGCGGCGTGAGCCAGATTCCACCGGCCCAGGCGCCGAAAAGAATGATGAGAAATATGGACAGCGCCCCCCGTCTCCGCTCCCGATGGTGCATCAGCTGAAATACGCCGTAAAAGATAGCGGCGATAATGATTGCCGTCCCGATTTCAACCAGGATCATCGTCAATGCCCCCTTTTTTTCATACAGATGTTACGTCTTCAATTTCTTAAACTAGTGAATGAACGCCTTTGGGTGTATACCTTAATTAATGTATCATGCCCTTGGGAAACCTGTAATTCGTTACAGGGCTTGCCGGGCGACCGATCCCGTCCATCTTACGCATGGCAGTTCAATCTTTCCGAAGAGTTCGTTTTCTATCCATGTCGCAACCTTCAGAATGAGGGTTGCAGACGAAATAACACTTTTTACAACAGCGAGGGTCACCCCGGAAGATGCACGACCGGGTTTGCAGGTATCTCGACGAACCCCACCCGGTGCAGGAAAAATCCTTCAGTGGATATCGGCATGGATGGCCGCAGCTTGGCGCGTCTCCGCGAAAGGCCGCACGTGGATATTGCAGGGTTTCACCTACACATGAATCCAACGAGTGTTCTTTTGGTTCAAACATAACATATTGTTTATATTGTTGTTATTTTAATTTTAATAGATATGGCATGCTTGTTGCTGTTCAAAACTGCAATGAGCGGCTCTGCTGCTCGAAGCGTTACGGCAGATCCCGGAAGCGGCTTTAGTCAGGGGATTCGCCGTTAAACCCTTTACCAAGGAGGTTTTCACCATGAAGAGAAAGTATGCATGGCATGTCGTTGCAATCGTATTGGCACTATCACTGACCATGTTCGGTACGGGGTATGCCGGTTGGTTCGGAGAAGACAAGTCCGAGACTGAAACCGAGAAGTCCGGCATTACGGAAACCCAGGACCCCGGGACCGCTGCTGAGGAGACTATGCCCGGCAGCGATCAGATCGTGGTGTCCGGAATGATCAATGAAAGCAGCCAACTCGTGGATGACAACGGCTATGTTTATGAACTGGCCGATACGGGTCAGGGATCGGAAGTGAAGTCCATGATCGGCAAGAAAATCCAGATCAAGGGAACCGTCCTGGAAGAAGAGGGTCAGGTATCCGTTGAAGTGGATGACTACACGATCCTGGAATAAAGAGACCAACGCTTTCTTCCTTTAGGATCCATTACCCGGAAAGGCGGGGCAGCCACTTTGGCGGCTTCGCCTTTCCGCCTTTTCAACCTGGAAGCGAAGACAATGTGCCGAAGCTCGCCGATTTCGGCCTCTCGATGGGCTTTAATTTTCCCTCAGTAACGCAATTGAATTGACTCAACTCGACTTTCAGGGTGTTGAGACAGAAGTTGCGTCCTTTTTCTTAAAATTCAACTTTCGACTTTCATGATGGTCACCGGAAAGCGGTGCCGGGAGGATACGGCCCGGGCCCCTTCAGCGGTGAGTTTTAGTGCCGCTTAAGCGCCGCGGCGGATCAGCGGCCCGGACTGTTTGAGCGCCAGCGAGTTTCCGGGCCGCCCGGAGCAAGCTTTAGCGGCACTTGAACGAAACCGCGTGGGGCGCGGGCCGTATCCTCCCGGCACCGGCCTATGAAAGTCGAAAGTTGAGTTAAAATACATAATGCGCCTTATTGAAACAATTCATGCAACATGCATATCGTATAATGTATTTGATGAGAAACAGGATAATTGCTAACCAAACATCAATCGATCCTCTCCCTCATGAAATTTTCATCCATTCGCTGTCGGTGGGTGCATGAAGCGCAAATTGGAAACGCGTGACTTTTCTCAATACCGTATAGCGGCTCAAGGGAAACCTCGAAATTCGAGAGAAGGGAGAAACCATGGCCAAACAACAGCAAACCGACAAAAAGTCCCACCGCGATCCATCCAACAACACATCCGATGACCGCGAACACCAGGCCGCCCACGATGGCCACGACAATCACAAAAACGGCAATCACCATGCCCACATGGTGGCGGATTTCCGAAAACGTTTCTGGATCTCCCTGGGGGTGACCCTCCCCATCCTGGCCCTGTCGCCCATGATCCAGACATTTCTGGGCTTCAAGCGAACGCTCGGGTTCCCGGGAGACGTATACGTGTTGTGGGCGCTCTCATCATTTGTGTTTCTTTACGGCGGTTGGCCGTTTCTCAAAGGTCTTTTCGATGAACTCATGGAGCGGCAGCCCGGTATGATGACCCTGATCGCTGTCGCGGTCGCCACGGCCTATGGATACAGCAGCGTGGTTGTCTTCGGTCTGAAAGGCAAGGTCTTTTTCTGGGAGTTGGCCACGCTGATCGACATCATGCTGCTGGGCCACTGGATCGAGATGAAATCGGTCATGGGGGCCTCTCGCGCTCTGGAGGAGCTCGCCAAGCTCATGCCTTCGGACGCCCACAAGGTTCTTGAAGACGGCGGCACCCAGGATGTGCCGATAGTGGAACTGAAAGCCGGGGACAGGGTGCTGGTGAAGCCTGGGGAAAAAGTGCCGGTGGACGGTGAAGTGGTGGACGGCGAAAGCTCGGTCAACGAAGCCATGCTGACGGGAGAATCGAAACCCGTGGATAAACGACCCGGTTCGGCGGTGATCGGGGGCGCCGTGAACGGCGACGGCGCGATCACCGTCGAGGTCACGAAAACCGGCAAGGACGCCTTCCTCTCCCAAATGGTCGACCTGGTGGAAGCGGCGCAACAGAGCAAGTCCAGAAGCCAGGACCTGGCCAATCGGGCGGCGCTGTGGCTCACGATTATCGCGCTCAGCGCCGGCGCCCTCACCTTGATCTTATGGCTGATGGTTATGAACCGTGAAGTTGCCTTCGCCCTGGAGAGGGCGGTAACCGTCATGGTGATCACCTGCCCCCACGCCCTGGGGCTTGCAATACCGCTGGTGGTCGCCGTCTCCACGGCGCTCTCCGCAAAAAACGGCCTTCTCATCCGGGATCGGGCGGCATTCGAAAAGGGCCGAAATATCCAGGCGATCATCTTCGATAAGACCGGCACGCTGACCAAGGGCGAATTCGGGGTCACCGATACGGTCGTCTTCTCCGACGACATGTCGGCGGAAAAGATGCTCGAATACGCCGCTGCGGTGGAGGCGCATTCCGAACACCCCATCGCCAGGGCCATCGCCGGGGCGGTGGAAAAAGCCTTACCCATGGAGGCGTTCAAGGCCATTCCGGGGAAAGGGGCCCAAGGGAAGGTGGACGGCAGGGACGTCAAGGTCGTAAGCCCCGGCTATCTCAAGGAAAACGAGATTCCAATGAAAGACGACAGAATCGATGTCTTCAATTCAAAAGGGAAAACCGTCGTTTTCATCCTGGTCGACGGAGAACTGAAGGGTGCGATCGCCCTCGCGGATATCATCAGGGAAGAATCCAGGGCGGCCGTCTCCAAGCTCAAGGAGATGGGCATCAAGTGCATGATGCTCACTGGAGACAATGGGTTGGTTGCCAAATGGGTGGCCGAGGAGATCGGGCTGGACGACTATTTTGCGGAGGTCCTTCCCAAGGACAAGGCCGAAAAGGTCAAGGCGGTGCAGAACAGCGGCCTGGTGGTCGCCATGACGGGAGACGGCGTCAACGACGCGCCCGCCCTGGCACAGGCGGATGTCGGCATCGCCATCGGCGCCGGGACGGACGTGGCGGTCCAGACGGCCGATATCGTCCTTGTGCGAAGCAATCCCATGGATGCAGTGGCCATCCTGGATCTCTCGCGGGCCACCTACCGGAAAATGATCCAGAACCTTGTATGGGCCACGGGATACAATGCCTTCGCCATTCCCCTCGCAGCCGGAGCGCTCTACACCTACGGCGTTCTATTGTCTCCCGCCGTGGGCGCGGTGCTCATGTCGATGAGCACCGTGATTGTCGCCGTCAACGCGAGATTCCTGAAGATTGACAGATAGATCGATCGACGATACCGATTTCCGGATTCTACCGCAATTCATACTCAAAACTGTCCAGGAGGGTTTTGTCACCGACGACCGCCTTGGTGTTGACGGTGTAGGCGCCCTTTTCCGCCAAATTCACATCGGCGCCGTATCCGGCGCCCATCCCCATGCACATCACCCGTTGTTCGCTGTTGCCGGGGCCTCTGATCAGGTATCCCACTCTGGCGTTTTCAACGGCGTTGCCGTCCTTGTCCTTCACATACACCATCAGGTGGTGGCTGTGTTCCATTTCCGGCATATTTTCCATGCCCTTCATCCGCGCTTTCATATCGATAAGCTCGTAACTGAGATGATAGCCCTCCACAGTGGCGGTGTGGATTTTTATGCCGCCTGGCCCTTCTTGGGCCATGCCCTGGCTGGAACCGTCCATCATATGGCCGCCTTGCCCCATGTCCCGGCCGCTTCCACCGTCTCCGTGACCGCCCCCTCCGCCATGCCCGCCGCCGGCGCCCAACACAGGCCAGGCCGGGGCCATCATCACGCCAAATACGATTGCTGCGATATACATGTATTTTTTCATGGTCAATGTCTCCTTTTTCTGTTTCCCCGCCCGGGTGGGCGAAGTTTACCGCTGTTGATCACAACGTTCTCTCGCGTCTTTTCCCGAACTGCACACCGGCGCCACGGGTTTCCCCGTCAACCTGCCGAATCTTCTTCCCGCCAGGCCCGCTTGAGTTCCCATCGCTTCCAGATGTCATACACCACGGGAATGATGACGAGTGTCAGGACGGTGGATGAAACAAGCCCGCCGACCATGGGAGCGGCAATCCGCTTCATGGTCTCGGAGCCCGTTTCCGAACCGTACATGACCGGCAGGAGGCCGATGAGGGTCGTGGCTACGGTCATGATCTTGGGGCGCACCCGGTCCACCGCGCCCTCGATGATGGCCGCTTTCAGGTCTTCGGGAGAACCCATCTCGCCCTGGGCCCGTCTCCTGGCATACACCTCGTCCAGATACACCAGCATGACCACGCCGGTCTCCGCCGCCAGCCCGGACAGGGCGATGAACCCCACCACCACCGCCACCGAAAGATTATAGCCTAAAAGATAAATCAGCCAAACCCCGCCCACCAGGGCGAAAGGCAGGCTCGCCATCACCACCGTCGCTTCCACGATGCTGTTGAAATGGATGTAGAGCAGGATGAAGATCACCGCCAGGGTCGCGGGCACGATGATGTTCAGGGTCCTTCTCGCCCGTTCCATGTATTCATACTGTCCGGACCAGACCATGGAGTAGCCGGCCGGCAGCTTTACAGCCTCGTCCACGATCTTTTTGGCGGTCTCGACGTACGTGCCCACGTCAACACCCTTGAGGTCGACATATATCCAGGCCGAACGACGGGCATTCTCGCTTTTGATGCCGGCCGGTCCCTTGTGGATGGAGATCTCCGCGAGCTGAGCCAACGGCACCTGGGTGCCGGTGGGCGTGGCCACCAGAACCCGCCGGAGCCGATCGATGTTGTCGCGGAGTTCCCGGTCGTATCGCAGGTTGACGGGATAACGTTCGAGCCCTTCCACCGTATAGGTGACGTTCATGCCGCCGATGGCTGTCATGATGACCTCCTGGACATCATTCACCGTCAGCCCGTAGCGGGCGATCTGGGTTCGCCGAATATTAAAATCGAAATAATTTCCTCCGGTCACCCGCTCGGAAAACGCCGACAGGGTGCCGGGGATGTCCCTGACCACCGCCTCGATCCGTTCTCCCAGGTCGGACAGCACCTGCAGATCAGACCCCATGAGTTTGATGCCCACCGGTGTCTTGATGCCGGTGGAAAGCATGTCGATGCGGGTCTTGATGGGCATGGTCCAGGCGTTGGTCAGGCCCGGAAACTGGATGGCGGCGTTCAGATCGTCAACCAATTCATCGGTGGTCATGTATCGCTTTTCCGGCCATATCCACGTCAGGGGTGCTTTGAGCCATCCAGGCCAGTCCGAGAACCATCGGTCGACCTTTTTTCGCCGCCACTCGTGGAGAAGTTTTCCGTTTTTCTCCTCGGGCCAGAGCCATGTCAGGGGATATTTGAGCCAACCCGGCCAATCCGAAAAAAAGCGGTCCACATGGATTACCTCATATTCGGCATGAGGCCTCAGCATGATTGTGGTTTCGATCATGGACAGGGGCGCCGGGTCTGTCGGTGTGTCCGCCCGGCCGATCTTCCCAAAGGTGTGGTGGACCTCGGGAAAAGCCTGAATGATCTTGTCGGTCTGCTGGAGCAGCTCCCTGGCTTTGGTGATGGAGATGCCCGGCAGGGTCGTCGGCATGTAGAGGAGGTCCCCCTCGTTCAGCGGCGGCATGAACTCGCTCCCCAGCCGGGAGGCTGGATACCCCGTAACAAGAATGATGAGCACTGCTGACGTCACCGTCGTTTTCCGCCATTTCAGGACCAGCTTGATCAGCGGCAGGTACATCCGAATGAAAAACCGGCTGATGGGATTGGTTGCCTCGGCGGTGACAGGCTGCGGAATGAGACAGACCAGGATGAAAAGAGAGAGGCCCAGAGCGGCTGCGAGGCTCCAGTCGGGCAGATCCAGGCCAAGAATTCCCGCTGCTGAAACGAGCAGGGGCGAGGCCGCGACCGAAAGTATGGAAATCCAGCGCTTTTTTTTCCGGGACAGGGTCGGATCAAGGGGCTGCTCCCGGACGAAAAAGGTCATCAGCACCGGCACGATGGTGATGGCCAGGATCGACGAGGCGGCCATGGCGAAGGTCTTGGTGTAGGCCAGCGGCTTGAACATGCGGCCCGACTGCTCCCCCAGGGCGAAGACCGGCAGGAAAGAGACCGTGATGATGAGGAGGCTGTAGAACAAAGCGGGCCCCACCTCTTTGGAGGCGTCGATGATGATCTGGGCATGGGTTGCGTTTCCGCGGTCCCGCTCGAGGTGTTTATGGGCGTTTTCCACCATGACCACCGAAGCGTCCACCATGACGCCGATGGCGATGGCGATGCCGCCGAGACTCATGATGTTGGCATTGATCCCGAGCCGGTACATGACCAGAAACGAGATGAGAATACCCACCGGGATAGTGAAAATGGCGACAAACGCCGACCGCAGATGGAGGAGGAAAATGACGCAGATGACGGCCACCACCGTCATTTCTTCGACGAGCTTTTTCTTGAGCGTCGCTACGGCCCGCTCGATCAGCCCGGATCGATCGTAGGCCGTTTCGATGATCACGCCTTCGGGCAATCCCTTTTCCAACGCCTTTAGCTTGGCCTTGACCTTTCGGATCACTTCGAGGGCGTTCTCTCCGAACCGCATGACGACGACACCGCCGACGATCTCCCCCTCTCCGTTCCATTCGGCGATGCCTCGCCGCAGATCAGGGCCGATCTGAATATTCGCGACATTCTTGAGCAGGATCGGCGTGCCCGCGGCATCGACGCCCACCGCGATTTTCTCCATGTCCTCAATCGATTGAATATATCCCAGCCCCCGTACCATGAACTCGGTTTCCGCCATCTCGATCAGCTTCCCGCCCACATCGGCATTGGAACGCTGTATCGCCTGACGGATCTTCTGGATGGGAAGGTTGTACGCCAGCAGCCTGTTGGGGTCGACCGTCACCTGGTATTGTTTCACGAACCCGCCGATCCCGGCCACCTCGGAGACACCAGGTACGGCCGTCAGCTCATACCGCAGATACCAGTCCTGGAAACTCCTGAGCTGCTGGAGGTCGTATTTGCCGGTGGTGTCTTTGAGCACGTATTCATAAACCCATCCGACGCCGGTGGCATCCGGTCCAAGGCTCGGCGTCACCCCCTGGGGCAGGCGGCCGGAAACGAAATTGAGATATTCGAGCACACGGGAGCGCGCCCAGTATAGATCGGTGCCGTCCTCGAAGATGATGTACACAAAGGAAAGCCCGAAGAAGGAATACCCCCGGACCACCTTGGCGTAAGGCACGCTCAGCATGGCCGTGGTCAGCGGATAGGTGACCTGATCCTCCACCACCTGCGGACCCTGGCCGGAATATTCCGTGTAGATAATGACCTGGACGTCCGACAGGTCGGGAATAGCGTCCAACGGGGTGTTCAGCATGGCCGTCACGCCCCCTGCGATCACGAAGAGCGTCGCCAGGACCACCATGAACTTGTTTCTCACCGACCACTCGATAATTTTCTCGATCATCCGGGGCACCCCTCTTTGCCGTCACGATTCATTCACGCTCGAATGTTCGCTGATGTCGGCAAATATATCATTCCATATCCTCGAAGAATGGATCATCCGCCGCCGGCGGTGTTCCCATACCTTCAAAAAAGTCGGCGTCCCCCTTCGACTCCGGCTCCGATGGTGCAGACGGCTTTTCGCGCGGCATCATCTTCCGGACGGCCTCCTTCAGCTTGGATTCCGAGTCGAGCATGAACTGGCCGGACGTCACCACGGTCTCGTTGGCTGCAAGCCCTGTTAAAACCTGAACACTGTCGCCGTCCAGGCTCATGCCCAGGACCGTCTCCCTGGGGATGAAGCGACCGTCGCCCTTGGCCACGAAAACCACGTTGCGTTCGCCGGAACGGATCACCGATTCGTTGGGGATGATCAATCCCTCCCCCTTACCGCTGGTTTCGATGCGGACATCGGCATACATCTCGGGCTTCAGGTCCAGGTCCGGGTTGGGGAACTCGAGCCGGATCACCACATCACGGGTTTTCCGCTGGAGATAGGGATAGACGTAGGCCACCTTCCCCCGATAGATTTTCCCGGGCCGGTAAGGCAGTGTCATCACGGCTTCCTGCCCTTCACCCACCCACCCCAGCTCATATTCGAAGATATGGGCCTCCACCCATACCCGGGTAAGGTCCGCCACCGTGTAAACCGTGGTCCCCGCCTTGACAAATCCGCCTTCCAGGGCGTTTTTGTGCGTCACCACGCCCTTGAACGGAGAGCGGATCATCACAAACTTTTTAACCTCCCCCGCCGATTCGATAGCCTGAATTTCGGTTTCGGCTACATCGAAATAGCTGAGGCGTCGGCGGGCCGATGCCAGGAGTTCGCGGCTCGCACCGCCCATCCGCCGGGCGTTGCGAAAGGCCGTCAGGTATTCTTCCTGGGCGGCCAGAAGCTGGGGAGAATAGATCTCGTACAGGGGCTGTCCCGCCTCGACGATTTCTCCGGTGAAATCGACGTACAGGCGACCGAACCATCCGTCGACCTTAGGCGCGACCTGGGCGGTTCGGGTTTCGTCATAGGTGATGTGCCCATAGGTCCGGATCGTATGCACCAGCGGTCCCTTCTCCACCCGTGTCGTTCGAATACCCATATTCTGCTCGACTACCGGATCGATACGGATGTCGACCCCGCCCACCAGTTCGTCCTCATACACGGGTACGAGATCCATTCCCATCTTGCTCTTGCCCGGAACATCGTAGATCTCCATGGGGTCCATGGGGGCCCGCCAATAAGCGATGGACCGCTCCCCCGAGGCGGCCTGGGGTGCCGCGTCGCTTTTCCTGGGGACCAGTTCCATCCCGCAGATGGGGCAGAGCCCCGGTTCTTCGGTGATGATCCAAGGATGCATGCCGCAGGTCCAGAGCTGGGTTTCCTCGGACGCGCCCTCACCTGAAGCCCCTTCGAGGCTCACCCAGTGCGGAGCGTGATATCCGAACAGTCGCAGTCCCGCCCATGCGAGAGCGACGGAAACAACCGCCGTGACGATCACCGTCGTCCACAGCGTCTTTACGGATACCCGACGTTCCCGGTTTAAAGCGTTTTTCTCTTTTTCATTTTCCATGATCAAGGGTCCTTCATCCCATCAGGAGTCCGTCATGCCGTCGACACCTGTCGTTCAGCGGTATGCCCGGCCGCGGCGTGCCGCCATCGCAACTTGAACATATCGCGGTGCGGCGCCTCACAGAGATACGCCGACCGCCTGCTCCAGTTCGGCCCGGGCCACGCCGATATCGGAAATCTTCCGTGCCAGTGCCAGGCGAACCTTGAGCCAGTTGGTATAGGAGGCGATGACGTCCGCGAAGGAGACCGTGCCCGACTCGTATCCGCGGGTGGATACGTCCAGAGCGGACTTCGAAAGATCCACAACCGTTTCCCGGTAGAGGATTTCCTCCCTGACGGCCCGGTCCATCTCAAACCAGGTGTTCCGGACATGGTTGTCCGTCGCTGCCGCCGCTTTCCTGAGATCGGCCCGCAGCGCCGCCAGGGAACTGCGTGTTCCCTTCAGCCAGGCGTCGTTGGTGCCGAACCAGGGTGATTTGGGCAGCCCCGCACCCACGGCCGCCGTTGTCCGGTCGAAAAAGGACGCCTTCACGGCAGCCGATCCCGCCTGAAGGACCGCCTCGTCGTCATAATAGGAGAGGCCCAGGGAATACGGCGGCAGGATCATGGTTTCGGCGAGCTCCAGCATCCGCTCCATCTTTCCCACCTGGGCACGAAGACGCCGGAGTTCCTGGCGCCGGTCCCGTGCAAGGGGGTGGAGCCGGTCCAGGGCCGGCAGGCGCCGGTCCGGTGTCTCTTTCACAGGCGGTCCGACGGCGGTGTCCGGGGGCAGATCCAGAATATCCAGCAGCATCGATTCCAGGTTGCGGGTGCGCTCCGTCAGGGTGACGAGATCCTCCTCCAGAATTCGGCTTTCGATGGTCACCTTGATGACATCCTGAAAGCTCGTATTCCCGGCTTTGTAACGGGTTTGCGCGACCGATTCGAGACGCTGAAAGAGGGACAGCGTCTCAGACGTGATGCTCTGGGATTTCCGGACATAGAGAAGGTTCCAGTAGGTTTTCCTTGCATTGGTCAAGGCATCCCGGCGTGCGATTTCAAGGGATTCCGCAGCAGCCCGGACAGAGGCATCCACCACCTCGCCCTTGAGGGCCGTCACGCCGGGAAACGGAAATTTCATCCTCACGGAGTCCTTGCCCTTCATGGGGCCGACGCCGGTCATCAGGCCTTCGGTGAAGGCGGTATACTGCTCGAGAACGGCATCGATCTCCGCCACCTGGCTGAACGCCTGCAGCTCCGCCTGAAGACGCTTTTCCGCGGCGTGAATCCCAGGGTTCCGGATCAGGGTCAGCATCTCGAGGGTTTCCAGGGTGTAGCCCCTCTTCAGGACGCCGGCCGCCCCGGCATCGCTTCGGGCGGCGGTCGAAAGCCTCCGGAAGCGCTCCGGCTCCGGCCGGTAAAAAGTGTCCGCCGTTCCGGAGGCCCCGGATACCTTCCGCCATTTTTGTCGCATCCCGGCAAGCTGCCGCCGGCCTTCATCACGGGATAAATCCTGTTCCGTCGAAAGGGACGCCGCAGCTTTCGTGCCGTCTGCAATCGATTGGAAATAGGACGGCGGCCGGTAATTGTCCAGCTCGGAGGACATCTCCCGATAATTGCTGCTGCAGCCAGCGGTCGCGCAAAACGACAGCGTAACGATCACACGTAGTATCGTCTTCACGGCTTGATCTCCCCTGCCGATGCCGTCTCCTGCCGGGTCAGATCGAGCCCCGCGAGGCGCTCCAGCCCGGCCAGGGCCTTGCCGTAGTCCGCCCGGGCCCGGGCCAGGGAAAGCTGGAAGTTATAGACCGTCGCCTGAATCTCCACAAAGTCGGAAAAACTGCCCTGCCCTTCCCGGAACCACGTTTCGGCGGTTTCCATGGAGGCCAGGGCCTGGGGGATCATCTCCTTCCCATAGAGGGTCATCAGCCGCTCGGCATTGCGAAGCCTGAAATAGAGGGCGCGGATCTGGGTCCGGCTCTGGTTGATCCGCTCGGCCTTCATCGCTCGGGCTCTCTGGGCGTCCGCCGTCGCCTGCCGGATCCGGCCGGCATTCTTGCCGAACCAAAGGGGAATGCTTACCCCGAACTGGATCCCCACGGCATCATCTCCCGCATCGGGGGGCGGCATCGTCACGTCGGGCTGCCCGATGCCCGCATAGAACAGCCCCACACTGAAATCCGGGAGATTCTGATATCGGGCCAGCTCGATGCGGCGCTCCGCCTGGGACACCTGGGCATCGGCCGTGCGGATCTCCTCCTGCCGGGATTCTGCCATGGCATAGATGTCGTCGAGGGTGTAGACTACCGGCCGAACGGCAACCGGCGCCAGCTCACCGATGGGGGCCCCGGGCGCCCGGTTCAGCAGTCCGTTCAGCCGGGTTCGCTCGGTATCTTCCAGCTCCTCCAAGAGCAGCATGTCATACCTGAGCTGCCCTGTCTGGGACTGTGCCTTCACCACATCCAGGAAGGTCGCCTGATCCTCGGCATAGGCGGTCTCGCTGATCTTTCTCAGTTCATCCAGCAGGCCGGCGTTCTTACCGGCAATGGACCGGGCCTGGCGGATATAGTGTAATTCGTGGTAGGATTCCTGGATCGCCACCGATACATCCCGGACGGTCCTGTCCAGATCGAGCCTTGCCATGAGGACCTCCTGCGCCGCCACCTCGCCTTCCTTGGAAAGCCTGCCGGGAAAGGGGAACCTCTGGGAGATCGAGGCGTTCCAGTCCTGGGGACCGAGACGGGTCTCGATGGGATCGGGGAAATACGTGACCATCAACTGGGGATCGGGCAGGCTCGTGCTCATGCGGTATTTTTCCACCACGGCCCGCGATGCCTCCCGAGCCGCCTGGATTGCGGGATTCTGTTCGTAGGCATAAACGATCAGATCAGGGAGGCGGGCCTGATCTTCCAGGCGCAGCCCATCGCCGGCCGATGGACCGGATGGAACTGACGGAGCCGGGACTTCGGACGCCATGAGCTTCGGTGTGAAACAGGACAATCCGATGATACCCGCCATCAATCCGATAGAAACCGCTCCTTTCATCATTTTCATGAGCATCCCCCTTATGGCGCTTCTTCTATAGATGTAAAGTTCATCATGAGATTCTTACCAGACAGCCATTTTGGTGCCGCCTTTTATATACCTGCGGTTTTCGATCTTTTCCTGGACGATGGCCGTCTCTTGCAGGGGATCCTCTGTCGGGCGGCCGGACCGATGGGAAAATCATGCACATGTCCTGTGAGGAGATGTAGGACGTATTCAAGGTCTTATAATTCAGGAGGTTAATCATCTATCTTGAAGATTTCAAACTTAAAATAGCCGTTTCCGATGCCGACACACTATACCGCAACCACGGCAGCACCCGCCGTTCCGACAGCGGCACCCCATCCAAAAGCCGCGAGGCAGCATGCAACGGAAGATTCTCTTGACTTGGTCGTCCGCATCCTTCATAGATCTCTGTAGTATCGGGACTCCGTGAAGCTCGTGACAGGTCTTTAACACGTTTGGCGGTATCGAACCGCAAATCGATCAAGGGAGGCATTGTGAACGATGGATGCGAAAAATCGTAAAAAAATACTGGTCGCCCTGGATGGTTCCGATCATTCCTTCAACGCGGTGCATTACCTCGCTCGGGTGTTGCCCCGCAACACCGCAACGATCGTTCTTTTCAGTGTCTACACCAAACGGCCCGAGCGGTTCTGGGACACCGAAGAGGATCCCTTCATCGATGCGAACGCCGACGACGGCCGATTGTGGGAGCTTGAGCACAAGAGGGCTATCGGCGAGTTTCTGGAAAACGCCCGTAAGACGCTTCTGAAATATGGTTTTCCACCGGACGACCTCCTCATTAAAAGCCAGGAAAAGCGGATCGGGATTGCAAGGGACATCATCCGGGAAGCCCAATCCGGCTATGACGCCGTCGTGGTCGGGCGACAGGGCATGAACCCCATCACGCGTCTCGTCATCGGAAGCGTCGCTGCAAAACTCATTGCCGGCCTGACGACGGTTCCCCTCTGGCTCATGGGGACCGAAGTCAGCTTCGACAGCAGCGCCCCGCTTAAACTTCTGGTGACCATAGACGGCTCCGATAACGCCCTGAGAGCGGTAAAATACGTGGGAGAAATGACAGCGGGCGCCGACATCGATATCACCCTGTTTCAGGTGATTCGGAGTTTTGATTTCAGGCTCCCCGGTCCCGATGAACATTTCTTTGCACCCCCCGAGGGGGCGAAATGGACGGAGGAATCCCGGGAGGCGCATGTAGTGCGCGCTGCTTTTGAGAAGGCGGTCAAAATCCTTGCAGACACCGGCTTCGATCACCGCCGCATCACCACAAAAATCGTTTCCGGTGTCGCCACCAGGAGCGGGACCATTATTGCCCAAGCGATGACGGGAGGGTACGGGACTATTGTCATCGGCCGGAGAGGCCACTCCAGGGTCGGAGAATTCCACATGGGACGCGTGACAAACAAAGTCATTCAACTGGCCGGCAAAACAACGGTCTGGATGATCAGTTGACAAACTTTGACGAGCCGCCCCTCAGGTCCTAACCTCTTTTCTGCGGAAGGTGATCAGCATGTATGAACAATTGAAGGACAGCAACACCCAGTGCGACCTCTGCGGTATGAAAGATCCGGAAGGTATTATCTATCGATCCGATAATTTCATCTATTTATGTTCCAAGTGCATGGAGAAAATCAAGACCGCACCCGACAGCCTCAGTGAGACCCTTGAACGAACGCTGATGGGGAATGTCCTGTGAAGGGATAATATTCCGGATTTATAAGTGATTTTAAGACGGTTAAAAACTCGACACGCAACTTTCGGTGTTTTTGGACCGGGGCCCAAGCCCTATGTCCATAGGTATTTGTACCTAGGTAAAATGGGTGTTTTCACCGATTGTTTTTACGGAATTAACCTGCTAATTCTGTGACACCCTCCAACTTTCCTTGGGGGTCTTTTACTCTTCTTCTCGCTCCCCCGCCATGGTGGCGGGGGAGAAAATTCCATTATACAATTTAACTTTCGACGTTCATGATGGTAACCGGAAAGAGGTGCCGGGAGGATACGACCCGTGCCCCACGCGGTTTCGTTCAAGTGCCGCTAAAGCTTGCTCCGGGCGGCCCGGAAACTCGTTGCGCTCAGACAGTCCGGGCCGCTGATCCTCCACTGCGCTTAAGCGGCACTAAAACTCACCGCTGAAGGGGCGCGGGTCGTATCCTCCCGGCACCGGCCTATGAAAGTCGAAAGTTGAGTATATAAATTAAATCAGATAGATAATAACTTTCTGCAAAATGCGGTTGCGGGCATGGTTGCGGAAAGGTTTTTCCTCGCAGTCTTCACCGCCGATACGCCGCCATCGTCCCGAGGCGGATATTTCCGCCTGCCCTGTCAGATTTTTCTCAGGATGGTCTGTCGACAAACAGAACATTTTTTGTCATTTGACCATTATTTCCCATTGACACCCAGCATCAAAGCAACTATGTTTTAGTCAAATGACCATAACAGGAGTTGATTGTCATGCCGAGACCCGTAAAACCGCGACTGGTGTCTGAACACCCTTTGGTGCCCTCTTTCGGCCCGATGGAGACCCTCCCTACCGGCGAGGTCCATCTCTCCGTGGAAGGCATGGAGGCGCTTCGACTCACCGATGATGAAGGGATGGATCAGGACGGCGCGGCCGTTCTCATGGGCATCTCCCGCCAGACCTACGGCAGGATTCTGGCAGAAGCCCGTCATACCGTCACCCATGCGCTACTGACGGGCAAGGTGCTTCGGGTCGGCGGGGGCAACTATCAGCTTCGGGAAGGCCGCGGCAGACATCGGCGACGGTGTGGACGCCGAGGGCACAGCGAAGCGGAACTCCGGAAAGGAGAGGCGTGTATGCCGAGAGGTGATGGAACCGGTCCCGACAGTCGAGGACCGTCAGGAAGCGGTAACGGCTCCTGCGGCCGGAATGGTCGGGGTCGAGGCAATGAACCCGAAAATATTTCGGGCTTCGGCAGGAAAGGCCGTGGCGGCCGGACCGCCACGACCGGACGTGTCGATCGGGATTGGGGGTCTCAAAACGAATCGTAATCTTATGAAAAGGAGGCAAATCATGCCGGGTTATGACGGAACCGGTCCCATAGGTCGGGGACCCATGACAGGCGGGGGCAGAGGCTTCTGCAACACAGGTCAACCTTACATCCGTCGGGGTGTCGGCGGCAGGACATTCGGCCGCGGCGGACGATGCTTCGGTTTTGGTCTGGGCCACGGATGGGGTGCCGGACGGGGACGGGGTGGCAGCCCCTTCCCCGCCGGCTGGAGTTCGGCCCGCACCATGAGCAAAGCGGAGGAACTGGAGATGCTCAGGACCGAATCCGAAGAGCTGAATCGCACGCTGGATGACATTCGGAACAGAATGGAAGCCCTCGAAAGATCAGGTGCGGAAAGCGAATAGCAGCACCAATACCAGACAGCGGGCAGGGGGTCAAGCCCTGCCCGCTTGCGTTTTCAGCCCTTCCCACCGCCGCCAATTAATGAATCGTATCGTCTTCCCAAGGGGCAATCTATTGAGAATACGTTCATCTGCGTCATCACCGATAAACACCGTCTGATGGGGCATCATGTCAAGGCGATTGAATTTGGTCAGAATCATGCCTTCGACCCCGCCGGTAAAACAGCCGTTCCGGTCTGCGATCATCCTGTTGGCATGAACGACAATGGCGGCCGGCGAAACGCCGATCTCATCAAAGCACTTTCGAACATCGGATCTGTCAAGAAATTGTTGGACAACCTCCCGGGAAGAGCCCTGGGAATAGACGTGAACTTCAGGATGCGACCTGAATGAACACAAAATGGCGCGAAGAATCGTCATCACTGATGGATTCAGATGGAGCGTATGGGCCGATCCCGGGGTCGAAGGCATCGGCGCGCCGTGGACCAGGGCGGCCAGTGACTCGACTTCAACCCCCTTGAATGCGCCGAAGGTCGCCCGGACGGCCCAGGGAGCCCATGCAGCCCCCCGGGAGAGCATCAGCGCCGCCGTGCCTCGCACGGCACTTTTCACCATGAACGCCAATCTGCGTGTCAGCGTCCAGTTGGAAAAGCGCAGGAGGAACAGAACCCATACGATCGGGACATGCTCTAAAATGAGGGTTCCGTCGAAATCGAGAGCAATGCATGACCGGCCGGAGACGGCGTCAAAGCCATGCTCACCAGGGGGCGTCGAACCTTTGCTGATACAGCGGCAACCCATATATTCCAGACGGCTGAGAACACCCCGCTCCCGCCGAATTCCCGGCGGGGCGGTGTATGTCTCGTTCGCTTTCCCGGCCAAGGACGGCTTCGGCCTAACCGTTTCTCTTCTCGAAGGTTTTCATGAAATCCACCAGCGCCGAAACGGCGTCGATCCCCGTGGCGTTGTATATGGATGCCCGGCATCCGCCCACGGAGCGATGGCCCTTGAGGCCGCCGAAGCCGGCCTGAGTGGCCTCCTGAATGAATTTCTGCTCCAACGCCTCGGAGGGCAGGCGGAAGGTCACGTTCATGCGTGAACGGCTGTCGGTGTCGGCGGTTCCCCGGTAAAATTCACTCCGATCCATGAAATCATAGAGCATCCCGGCCTTTTTCTCATTGATGGCGGCCATCTTGTCAAGGCCCCCCACGGTCTCCTCCAGCCATTTCATGACCAGTTGGAGCGTGTAGACGGCGAAACAGGGCGGCGTGTTGAACATGCTGTTCTTTTCACTGAAGGTGGTGTATTTGAGCATGGTCGGCAGATTCTGGGGAACCCGCGCCAGCATGTCTTCCCGGATGATCACCATACATACGCCTGCCGGTCCGATGTTCTTTTGAGCGCCGGCGTAAATCACCCCAAAGGGGTTGGGATCGAAGGGACGGCTCATCATGTCCGAGGACATATCGGCCATGATCGGCACGCTGCCGGTCTCGGGGAATTCGGCCCACTGGGTGCCCTTGATGGTGTTGTTGGAGGTAATGTGGACATAAGCCGCATCCGGGTTGAAGGGAATGTTTTTGGGGATGTATGCAAAGTCCCGATCCTCGGAGGAGGCCACCACGTTGACGGTTTTTCCCTGAATTTTGACTTCCTTGATGGCCTTGGTGGACCATGTTCCGGTATTGACGTAATCGGCCGCCTTGCCCTCAGGAAGGAGGTTCATGGGAATCATGCAGAACTGCAAACTGGCACCGCCCTGCAGAAAAAGGACATGGAACCGGTCATCCAGCTTCAGGAGGCGTCGCGTGCGGGCAATGGCGTCCTCGATAACGGCATCAAACCACTTGGAACGGTGACTGATCTCGGTGATAGACATGCCGGACCCCGCAAAATTGAGAAAATTTTCCTGAATTTCCTCAAGGACGGGCAGGGGAAGGGCCGCAGGGCCGGCATTGAAATTGTAAATTCGGTGTTCCTTCATAAGCGCCTCCGATCATAATTGAATATTGTGTGAGAAACTCACCTGTGGTAATTAGAAACTTTTCTTTTTTCAAAAGGCTATCGACTTGTCAAGATGATAACGGCAATAAAGACTGAAAAAGGCAGGACCCATGGAGATATACACTTACCCATCCAATGCGGCGACAGGCCGTCTGAAAGCAATTGCCGGGCGGGGCGTCGCATTCGATGAAGCGCTGTTCGAAAACGTCAAGACCATTTTAAAAGATGTTGCCTCGCGCGGAGACGCGGCTTTGGTGGACTACGCCAACCGGTTCGACGCCCCCGACTTGACGGCGGCGGACCTGGAGGTGACACCCGCGGAGTTCTCAGCGGCGGAAAGCGTCGTGGAGGGTTCCTTCATGGCGGCCATGGAGCGGGCGGCGGAACAGATAGAAGGTTTCCACCGGAAGCAGCTTCGGAAATCCTGGATTACCACCGATCGGCCCGGCACCTTGCTGGGCCAGATCTTCAACCCCGTGGAGACGGCGGGCGTTTACGTGCCCGGCGGAACAGGGGGGGACACACCGCTGGTGTCCACCGTTCTCATGAACGCCATTCCGGCTCGGATCGCGGGGGTCAACCGTATCATAATGGTTACGCCTTCCCGCCGGGACGGCACCGTCAACCCTTACATGCTTGCGGCGGCCCGTCGGGTGGGCGTGGATGCCGTATTCAGAGTCGGCAGCGCCTGGGCCATAGGGGCCCTTGCCTACGGGACCGAACGGATTCCGCGATGCGACGTCATCGTCGGCCCCGGCAATATCTATGTCACCATTGCCAAGAAAATCGTCTCCGGCACCGTCGGCATCGACATGATCGCGGGGCCGAGCGAGGTGCTGGTCATTGCCGATGATTCTGCCAACCCGGAATTCACGGCGGCTGACCTTCTGTCCCAGGCCGAACACGACACGCTCGCCTCCGCCGTTCTGGTCACCACCTCCCGACCGCTGGCGGAGGCAGTCGTCGCTGCGGTGACGCGGCAGACGGCGCATCTCACCCGTAAGGATATCGCTCGGAAATCCCTCGAGAATTACGGTGCGGTCTTTGTGGTGTCGGACATCCCGGCCGCCTTCGAACTCGCCAACCGGATCGCTCCCGAACACCTGGAACTCCATATCGAGGCGCCATTCGAGCATCTCGGACGGATCCGAAACGCGGGCGCCGTCTTTGTCGGTCAGTTCACGCCGGAGCCCATCGGCGACTACATCGCCGGCCCCAACCACGTGCTGCCCACAGCGGGCACCGCCCGGTTTTCCTCGGCGCTTTCGGTCGATAATTTCATCAAGAAGACCAGCCTGATCTCTTACAGCGAGACAGCCTTCCTTGAAGATGCCCCGGACGTCATCCGCCTGGCGGAGACCGAAGGACTTGGCGCCCACGCCCATTCCGTCAGGATCCGGCTGGGTCAATAGTCACAGCGAACGCGGGCACCCACGCGTCGCAGGCGCTGTTTACGGCTCAGATACAAACACCCGGAGATATTCCCCGTACCCCTCTTTTTCCAGATCCGCCTTCGGCACAAATCGCAGGGCCGCCGAATTGATGCAATACCGGCGGCCCGTGGGTTCCGGTCCGTCGTTGAAGACATGGCCGAGATGGGAATCGCCGTAACGGCTTCTCACCTCGGTACGGACCATGAAAAATCTGCGATCTTCCTTTTCGATGACATTGTCCGGTTCGAGTGGGCGGATAAAGCTGGGCCATCCGGTGCCGGAGTCGAACTTGTCCGTCGAACTGAAGAGGGGCTCGCCGGAAACCACGTCGACATAGATGCCCGCCTTCTTGTTGTCCCAATAGGCATTGTGGAAAGGCGGCTCGGTCCCCTCCTCCCGCGTCACGGTGTACTGAAGCGGCGTCAGCGTCCTGCGCAGGACGGCATCATCGGGTCTGGCGTAACGGACTTTCGAAGCGCCGTTTTTCAGGCTGCGGTCATCGTCCTTCCAGACCTTCCGAATGAACTGATCCCGCCCGGAACCGCTCCGGTAACGTCCGTAACGGCCCGGATTCTTCTTGTAATAATCCTGGTGATATGCTTCAGCGGCGTAGAATCGGTCCAGCCTGCGAATCTCCGTCACAAGCGGCCGGGCGAAACGTCCTGACCGGTCCAGCGCCGCCCTGGAAGCCTCGGCCTGCTGTCTCTCTGCCTCGGTTTCATAAAAGATCGCAGTCCGATACTGCGGCCCTCGATCCACAAATTGACCGCCGGCATCCGTCGGATCCACATGACGCCAGAACACATCGAGCAGTTCGGTGTAGGAAATCTTCCCGGGATCATAGACCACCTGAACGGCTTCCAGGTGGTCGGTCGATCCGGACGATACCTGCTCATAGGTCGGATTCTCCAGGTCGCCGCCGGTGTAACCCGAAAGCACCTCGACAACACCGTCGACCTTCTCGAAATCCGATTCGACGCACCAGAAGCATCCGCCGGCAAATGTGGCTTTCCTCAGGTTGTGGGGGGTATTCGTCATGTTGGTTTTCTCCATATTCTTTTCGTTAACCCTCATGCCGTCGGCCTGGCGAAGGATGCCAAGTCCCATCAGTGCCAATAACGCCGCGGCGATCATCAGAAACCCGGGTTTCATGGTGTCAACTCCTTTCATCCATAACGGCGAAATCGCGCCGCCCCTGCAGGACGCGCTTTCTTCGTCGGGGTTCCGCCGTCATTATATCCCGAAATATAGGCATCCTTTCCGTTACACCCAAGGGCAGCCTGCAGGCGACTTGAGTCAGGGCGTCCGGAACCCGCGAAATTTTACACCCCGTCATGAAAGCCGGCTTGAGTTTTCATCCAATTGGACTTATATTAATCAATGGTATTCTATCGGGGGTTTCCCGTATGAAATTCTGACGACCGCAACCGAAACCCCACCCACTTCGCGGCAGTCATCCAGCGATACGCCAACAATGGAGGATCTTGATGCGCGCATTCAAGATGACCGGCTATAACAGTGATAACGTCAAAAGGGTACGATATCGCTTTGCCAAAGACTTCAAGGACGCAGAGCAGCGCTTCACCAAGGAGTTCTGGTATCTTCACATCGAGTCCATCACCGAGTGCCCTGCATCGGAAGCGAGCATTAACGGCGTCCACAACTGACGTCGATACTTTCGGTCAGTGCTCGCAATAATACCTGAAATGAGCCTGAAATGAGCCTGAAATGAACCTGAAATAAAATAGACGAATGCACCCCATTTCCACAACGTTGCTCACCGTCAAACCCCGTCAAAACATCGGTGCCCCAAAGCGGAGACGGTCTGATGCAGAGAGGGCCGGCGACACTTCGCTTATCGGTTGCCCCCATGGAATCGCAGTTGGATGAAGAACGACAACACTATTACCATCCAGAACCTGAAGGATCTGGATCTTCTGGTGCAGCAGATTCGCAGGCTCGAGCAGGCGAATGAACGGCCGGAAAAAAAGGCCCTTCAACAATACATGAGTGTCTTCGACAACTCGGGCGCTCCAGCCATCATCATTGAAAATGACATGCTCGTCTCCAGGGCCAACCCCAAGTTCGAGGAGCTCACCGGTTTCACCAAGACCGAAATCGAAGGTCGGCTGAAGTGGCCCCAGTTTCTCGTGGAGGAAGACCGGGAGCGCATGGTTCGCTATCACACCCTCAGGAGAATCCGTGAGGACAAGGCGCCGGAAGAATACGAATGCACGGTCGTCACCAAAACCGGTCAACTGAAGTATATCTACATGAAAGTGGGCATGATCCCGGGCACCCGTCGAAGCGTCGCCTCGTTTACGGACATCACTTCCCTCAAACTGACCGAACAGGCCCTTAGGGAGAGTGACCGGCGGCTGTCGACCCTCATGGGCAATCTGCCGGGCATGGCATACCGGGGCAGCAACGACGCCCGTCGGACCATGACCTTTCTCAGCCAGGGATGTCGGGGATTGACCGGCCTGGACCCGGCGGTTTTGACGGGTGCGGATGCCGGCGGCTACGCGGATCTCATCCATCCCGACGATCGGAAGATGGTTCTCGCCGTCATTCAAAAAGCGGTTTCCCAGCGCCGTGCTTACGAAATGGTATACCGAATCCGTCTCGCCGACAACGACGGTGAAAAGTGGGTCTGGGAGAAAGGCGTCGGGGTCTTTTCCCCCGAAGACGAACTTGTCGCCCTCGAGGGGTTCATCACCGATTTCACCGACCAGAAACGGTCTGAGCAGGCTCTGGTCCAGGAGAATATCCGGCTTCGAAGTTCCATGAAGGACCGGTACCAATTCTGTGGCATCATCGGCAAGAGCCCTGCGATGCAGCAGATCTATGAGATGATTCTCAAAGCTGCAGCCTCTGACGCGAATGTGATCATCTACGGCGAATCCGGCACGGGCAAGGAACTCGTGGCCCGGGCCATTCATGATACAAGTGATCGAAACCGAAGGAATTTCGTACCGGTCAATTGTGGAGCCATCCCTGAAGGCCTGTTTGAAAGCGAATTTTTCGGCTATAAGAAAGGTGCCTTTTCCGGAGCGCATGTCGCCAAGAAAGGCTATATCGACATGGCCGAGGGGGGCACCCTGTTTCTGGACGAGGTTGGAGAAATCAGTCTCCACATGCAGGTCAAACTGCTCAGAGCCATAGACCAGGGCGGCTATACGCCTCTGGGTGGAAACGAAGTCCTTCGGCCGGAAATCCGGATCGTCGCAGCCACCAACCGGGATCTTAAGATGTTTGTACAGAAGGGGCTGATGCGTAAGGACTTTTTCTATCGCATCCACATCATTCCCATCCATCTGCCGCCGCTCAGGGAGCGAAAGGAAGATCTGCCGCTCCTGATCGAACATTTCCTGAAAAAATATGACAAACAGGATCACGGGGAGTTGATCTCAGGCAGGGTTCTGGAATTTATGAATCGCTACGAATGGCCCGGCAATGTCCGTGAACTCCAGAACGTGCTTCACCGATACGCCACGCTGAACCGGCTCGATCTTGTCGACACCGATGCCCATGAACCGGAAGGTCGCCTCCCCGATTTTCGCGGACCGATCGAAGAGCAGGCGGACGTCCCGGATTTCCGGACAGCCGTGCGCCGCTTTGAAAAAGCGCTGATTCTGAAAACCCTGGAGCAGAGCCGGTGGCATCGGGAGGCAGCGGCCAAACGCCTCGGCCTTCCCGTGAGAACTTTTTTCAGAAAGCTCAAGGCCCTCGACATATCATCGGCATGATTCGTGCCATTTTTGGCATGTGTTTATTTTAAATCTAATATTAGACAATTATAGCCTTATACCAAGATATTCATGCCGGTTTCGGCAGGATTTTTTTGTTCGTTTTATCTTTCTCCTTTTTAACCCCTCTTCGTTATCCCCTGAACCTTTTGCACCTGCACAACGATTTCAAGACCGTTGAACCGCCACTTCATCAAAACAATTATTTCTTTAAAATCATATTGTTAAAATTGAAACGCCCAGCCCGATGTAATTATTGCCGCCGGTCGGATCGTCAGAAAATCATCGTCTGCGACCCTCATGGCACAAACCTTGCTATTACCTGCATCGATTGTCGGGAGGAGCATCCATGCCCCGTTCAGCGGAAGTCTGTTCATAACGCAACCCGACTGTCATGATGGAGACTGAAGGCCGAAGACCGGAGGGGCATAAAAGCACCCCCTTCGCCACAGGCGCACCCCTGTAGCCTATAGCCTTCAGCCTGTAAATGCCGCGGCAAAATTTGGTTGAAGCGGTTTTTAACGAACGCACCATGATTAAACATGAGGAGTTAAAGATGGAATTCGAGTTGAACCGGGAACAGAAAGGCATCCAGCAGGCGGTTAGAGATTTCGTCAAAGGCGAATTCAAAAAAGATGTCATCGCCGAGCTTGAAGAAACCCATGCTTATCCCCGAAACATCTGGAAAAAAGCCGCGGATCTGGGTTTCATCGGCATTCATTTTCCCGAAAAATATTCAGGCCAGGGACTCGGCGTCCTCGAAAACATCATCGTCGCCGAGGAATTCTGCAAGGGCGATTCTTCAGTGGGCGCCTGTCTTCTCTTGGCAGGCTTTGCCTCTGAAATCATTCTCCATTTCGGCAGCGATGCCCAGAAAGCGGCCTGGCTGCCCAAAGTCGCCGAAGGCGAGGTGCTTTCCTGCGGGGCGTTTACAGAGCCGGATCACGGTTCGGACATCACGGCCATGACGACCACCGCAGTCCGGGACGGCAACGAATGGGTCATCAACGGCACCAAGGTCTTTATCACCAACGGCGGCCCCCTGGCGGGCTTCTACTCCGTGCTCTGCCAGACCAGCCCCGATGCGGTCCCCTCCCACCGCGGCATGAGCCTGATCCTTGTGGAAGCCGACCGCGCGGGTGTTTCCACCCACAGCGTCGGCCACAAGATGGGCATCCGTATGATGGATACGGCCGAGGTAAATTTCAAGGATGTCCGGGTTCCGGCCGAAAATCTGATTGGTCAGGAAAACCGGGGTTTTTATCAGGTTCTTGAATTTTTTGATGAAAGCCGGATTCTCATCGCAGCCCAGGGGCTGGGAACGGCCCAGGGCGCATTCGACCGGGCACTCTCGTACATTAAATCCCGTGAGCAGTTCGGCCGGAAGATCGCCGGATTCC
This sequence comes from Desulfococcus multivorans, assembly GCF_001854245.1. Lineage (GTDB taxonomy): Bacteria > Desulfobacterota > Desulfobacteria > Desulfobacterales > Desulfococcaceae > Desulfococcus > Desulfococcus multivorans. Next base: position 3,011,881 of record NZ_CP015381.1, read on the forward strand.
AGGTCAATCAGCACAAAATCGCCGACATGGCCACCAAGATCGAACAGGCCCGCCTGCTGACCTACAAAGCCGCCTGGAATTTCGATCAGGGCCGCATCGACCCCAAGCTCACCTCCATGGCCAAAATGGCCGCCGGCCGATGTGCGGTGGAGGTCTGTGACGAGGCTATTCAACTCCTCGGCGGATACGGCTACATGCTGGAATACGAAGTGGAGCGGTACGCACGGGACGCCAAGATCTGCGAGATCTACGAAGGTACCAGGGAAATTCAGAAGAATACCATTGCCGGCACTATTCTTGGCAAGATGAAATAGGCGTTCCCGGAGAAAAGCCGCCCCCCAATGCAACCCCATGGATATGCTCCGGTAATCCCGGAGCATAATGGAGATTTTCGATCAAGATGGAAAAACCTTTGACCCCAATCGGAACGTTTAAAACCCTGCTGAACCCGTTTCAGTCCACCGCTACCCAAAAGGACAAAGTCGTGACTGCCGAGGAGGCCGTCCGCATGATCCGGGACAACGACACCGTAGCGTTCGGCGGCTTTGCCGGTGTGGGCGCGTGCGAGGAAATCGCCGCCGCACTGGAGCGCTGCTTTCTCGATACCGGCGCCCCCAGAGACCTGACGCTCATGTTCGCCGTGGCCACCGGCCCCGGCAACGACAGTAACCTCGGCCTCAACCACCTGGCCCATGAAGGTCTCCTCAAGCGCATTATCGGCGGTCACTGGGGGCTCGCCCCCAAAATCCAGCGGTTGGCGGTGGAAAACAAGGTCGTGGCCTACAATCTGCCCCAGGGCATCATCAGCCACATGTACCGCAACATTGCATCGGGAAAGGCCGGAATATTCTCCGATGTCGGATTGGGAACCTTCGTTGACCCCCGCAACGGCGGGGGAAAGCTCAACGAGCGAACCACCCGGGAGATCGTCCGACTCATGGACATCGACGGTGAAGAGTATCTTTTCTACAAAACGTTTCCGGTCAATGTAGCGGTGATCCGGGGAACCACGGCTGACACCAACGGCAATATCACCATGGAAAAGGAAGCCCTGACCCTGGAGTCCCTCTCCATCGCGATGGCGGCGAGAAATTCGGGCGGACTGGTCATCGCTCAGGTGGAGCGGGTAGCCCAGGCCGGAACCCTCAATTCACGCCAGGTCAAGATCCCGGGCATCCTCGTGGACGGCGTGGTGGTCGCCCGGCCTGAAAATCACTGGCAGACATTTGGAGAAATCTACAATCCTTCCTTCAGCGGGGAAGTGGCGGTCCCCATGAACGCTATCCCGCCGATGGATCTGACCTGCCGGAAGATTATCGCCCGGAGGGCCGCTTTCGAAATCAAACCGAACTGTGTGGTAAACCTGGGTATCGGTGTACCCGAAGGCGTCGCCAGTGTGGCCAACGAGGAAAAAATCCTCGATTTTATGACCATGACGGCCGAGCCGGGCGTCATCGGCGGGCTGCCTGCAGGCGGGATCAATTTCGGAGCCGCCGTGAACGCCGCCGCCCTCATCGACCAGCCCTACCAGTTCGATTTCTACAACGGCGGAGGCGTGGACGTGGCTTTCCTGGGTATGGCCGAAGCCGACCGCGAGGGCAACGTCAATGTAAGCCGATTCGGGTCCAAGCTGGCCGGAGCCGGTGGGTTCATCAACATCAGCCAGAATTCCAAAAAAGTGGTCTTCATGGGGACCTTCACGGCCGGGGGCATGACTTATGCCGTCGAGGACGGTCGTCTCACCATTCAGAAGGAAGGCCGGTTCAGAAAGTTTGTCGACCACGTTTGCCACATCACCTTCAGCGGCCCCTACGGCGCACGATCCAAACGGAAAATCCTCTATATCACTGAACGCTGCGTCTTCGAACTGGGCGACCGGGGACCCGAGCTGACTGAAATCGCTCCCGGCATCGATCTTGAGAAGGACATTCTTGCTCACATGGATTTCATGCCCGTCGTCCGGGAACCCCTCAAACAGATGGATGACCGCATTTTCTTTCCGTCAAGGATGGCGTTGAAAGACGATCTTCTCAATATCTCCCCGGAGGACCGGATCATTTATGATCCCGCTAGCGATACCCTGTTTGCGAATCTCGCAGGATATTCGGTCAAATCCATCCATGACGTCAAGGCAGTCGAGAATACGATTTCAGGACTTATCTCTCCTCTCGGCCGAAAGGTCCAAGCCATCGGCAATTACGATCAGTTTGTCATCGATCCGGATCTGATCGACCCTTATTCGGCGATGCAGCAGTCTCTGCAGAGCCATTACTTCTCACGGGTCAGTCGATACACCACCAGCGCCTTTCTGAGAATGAAGTTGGGCGACGCCCTCGAAAAGCGCGGTGTGGCGCCCCATATCTTCGAAAGCCCGGAAGAAGCCCATGCCTTTCTGAAAAACTGAGCCGTTGCATGCGGCGCCGGAGATTTCCCCATGCCGATGAACTGGAATGCAGCTTACGGGTCGTCCGGCGCCCCATGCGTCAACGGTTTCAGGTGTCACGGAAAGGGGCTTGATTCAACTTTCGGCTTAATTCACAATCCAACTCAACTTTCGACTTTCATAGGCCGGTGCCGGGAGGATACGGCACATCCATCTGGTCATCATCATGAAAGTCGAAAGTCGAGTCACAATACATAACCTTCGAAGGCCCTAACAGCCGTCGTAAACGCTTCCGGAAGCGGAACGACCTTCCCGCTCTCAAAATCGAAGCAGATGTTGGTGGTACTGCCCGACGCACAGAGCGTGTCTGCTTTTTCAATCCGGTATTCCATAACAAAAGCCTTGGACTTGATGACCGTTATGCGGCATCCGACCTCGATGCGGTCCCCCAGAAACAGCTCACGGCGATAACGGCAGGTCGCTTCGGACACCATCATGCCGTATCCCCCGATATCCTTTTCCGTAAAGCTCAGGTGGGCGAGATAAGCGATTCGAGCCTCCTGGAAGTAGGTGAGATAATGCTGATAGCCGACATGGTTTCCGTAATTGATTTCCCCGATCCGGACGGTAATGGGTCTGGTGATCTTGAAATCCTGCATTGTCGATATCCATTCCAGAAATGTTTAAAAGGTTGAGAGAGAACGCCCGAGACGCCCCTCCTCTATAGGTCGCCTCCGGATAAAAATCAACATGTCAGCCCCACTCCCACTGCACGGCATGCGCTTTCAAAAGTACCCGATAACCTTCCGCCGGATGAGTGACAATCCGGTGCCTCCGATCTCGGTCATTTTTTTTGTAACCATTTCCCCCGCGGCAACGATGATAACATCATAAGGCGGCAATACCGTCGACAGTCGTGAAGCTTCAACGACCATTCATCACTTTTATCATTCGATACATGGAGGATACTATGAAGATCAACAAAGGATTGACAATTATCGCGGCGCTTGCCATGATTTTCACCCTCGGCTCCCAGGCCATGGCCGGTCGCGGGGGCGGTTGGAAAAACTGTGACGGCAATATGGGGTTTCATGGCCGACACGGCGGAAAGCACGGCGGTTACGGCATGATGGGTCTCGGATTTCTGAGGGACGCGAACCTTACCGAGGACCAGATGCAGCAGGTCGTCGGTATCGTTAAAAATTACGCGACCGACCTGAACGCCAAGAGAGATGCCGTGAGAACGGCCCGCCAGGACATGATGAAGACCCTGATGGCGGATGACGCGGACGAAGCGGCGGTCCGGAAGGCCCACGCGAAAGCGGCGACGGCAGGAGAGGCCATGATGGTTCTCCGCTTCAAAATGGTGAGCGACATCAAAAAGATACTCACCGCTGAGCAGCTCGCCGCCGTCAAGGAAAATATGAACCGCCGTCATCAAAGGATGCAGGATAACTCCGGTCGTCGATGGACGGAATTCGAAAAACAACTGGACGCCCTCATTAAATAGGATCATATGCCGGGGTCCGGGGCGCATTGCCCCGGCTCCGGCCGGTCATCGACACCCGACTTCTCATTATGCAGCAGATCGCCACCACTGAAAGCGACGCGGCTCTTATTCAGCAGATCATCGCGGGGAATGCCGATGTCTTCGAAACGCTCCTGAAGCGCTATGAACAACCGGTGTTGCGGATATTGAAGAGACACCTTCCGTACGATCAGGTCGAGGAAACCGCTCAGGAGGTCTTTGTCAAGGTTTACCAATCCCTGCCGGGCTTCAAACAGACCGGCAGCTTCAAGCACTGGTTGTCATCCATCGCCGTCAGGACCTGTTACGATTTCTGGCGGAAACACTACCGGAACCGGGAGATGCCCATGAGCTCTCTGACGGAAGCCCAGGCGGAGTGGCTGGAAAAAACCCTTTCCAATGACGCTGAAATCGATCATGAAAATCTGGGACGACGGAAGGAAGCCCGGGAGGTTTTGGAGGAGGCTCTCGGCCGGCTTTCCGCCGAGGATCGGATGGTGCTGGAACTGGTCTACCTGGAAGGTCTGACAGGGAAGGAAGCCGCAAGTCTGCTGGGTTGGAGCGTGGCCAACGTAAAGGTTCGAACGTTTCGCTCCAGAAAGAAACTCGAGAAGATACTCATCGGGCTGGCCCGACACGAGGAGGATCGATGAAACCCGTTTACAGAAATCGATTGAACGCTGTTCTGAGAACGGCCTACCGTGAAAAAACAGCCGCTCCTGTTCCGGACGGGTGGCAGCGAGGGGTTATGGAACGCATCCACGTCCTTCCCTCGGCATTGGCGTGGCGTGCCCGCGTCGTATATGAATTCACGGGCTTGTCCTGGCGGTTCGCCGCCGCGGCATGCGTTTTGGTCATTGTGATGCTGTCGGTGGTCGCCTTTCAAGACGGTTTCCAGACCGAATACGAAATGGCCCGTCTGTTCATCGGCGATCCCCTCGAATTCAGTCTGGTGCAATCCATGGGAATTTTTTAGATGAACCACCTTAAACTCAAGATGATAGCGGGAATCCTGCTGGTCTTTTTCGCGGGAATCGTCCTCGGGACCGTGGGAACCCATCTCTATGCCAAACGCCAGTTCGAACGGATGGTCCGGGGGCCGGCCGCCTTCCTGTTTCCCCGATTCATGGAGAAGATCGGGAACGAACTGGGCCTGACACCGGAGCAGCAGAAAAAAACCTCGGATATTCTGGGTGACCTCGAGGAAGCCCTCTATGAGTTCAGAAAAAAACACGCCGGTGAGTTGGACGCCATCATCGAACGCCATTTTGAAATGCTGAAGGCAAACCTTTCAACCGATCAGCAGGAAAAGCTGGAAAGCTTCAGAAACGATTTTCACCGGTTCCGGAAACGGTGGCTGAGGCCTCACGACAAATTCGGACCCCCAAGGCATTCGGAAGCACGATCCTTTCGGATGCGATTGAAGCAACAGCTCAATTTGAGCGACACGGCGTGGGATGAGGTTCAGGTCATCCTTCGAAAGGATTTTCGCAAGAAGCGGAAATTGTTCCGGCGACATTGGAAAGACCGTCTTACCGAAACGGAATTTCGGACACGAATGAACGACATCCAGCAGGAAACCGAAAGCGCACTCTCTGAAATCCTGACCCCCGATCAACTGGCGACCTTCAAAGCATTGCAGGCGGAGGTAATGCAACACCGGACCGAGGATGACCCTCCCCCACCCCTACACGGCGCGCCTTGAACCCATTGTGGGACGGCGGCAGGAAGCGAAAAACGGCAGATGATCCAGATTGACGGTGCCTACGGCGAAGGCGGAGGGCAGATTTTGCGAACGGCGCTGGCGTTGTCCCTGGCCACCGGCACGCCGTTCACCATCACTCGCATCCGGGCTAACCGCAACCGCCCGGGACTCATGCGACAGCACCTCGCAGCGGTTTCGGCCGCCACGGCCGTCGGGCATGCCCGGACAATCGGCGCGGCCTTGGGCGCCGGCCGCCTCACCTTTCAGCCCGAAGGGGTTTATCCCGGCCGATATCGTTTTGACGTCGGCAGCGCCGGCAGCGCCACGCTGGTCCTCCAGGCGATCCTGCCGCCCCTGCTCACTGCAGAAGGCGACACCCGGCTGATTCTCGAGGGGGGCACCCACAACCCGTTCGCCCCGCCTTTCGACTTTCTCGACCGGACGTTCCTGCCCATGATCCGACGGATGGGGCCCGAGGTAACGGCAACGCTTGCCCGGCCCGGGTTCTTTCCGGCCGGCGGCGGACGCTTTCAGGTTGACATTCGACCTTGTCTCAGACTGAACGGCTTCGATCTCCTTCAGCGAGGAAGCGTCAATCGCTGCAGCGCCGCAGCGGTCACGGCGAAGCTTCCCCGTCACATTGCCGAACGAGAGCTCGCCGTGATCCGCCGCCATATCACGCTTAAAGACGATTGCCTTTCAGTGATCGAGGTCTCCGATTCGCCGGGTCCCGGCAATATCGTGACCCTGGCGGTGGAAAGCGACGCCGTCACCGAGATCTTCTCGGGCTTCGGCCGTCGCGGCGTGCCCGCCGAGAAAGTGGCCATGGCGGTCGTCGCCGAGGCCCGTGAATATCTGGCTGCGGACGTCCCCGTGGGGCGCCGCCTGGCCGATCAGTTGCTCGTCCCCCTGGCCCTGGCCGGCAGGGGCCGCTTCCGGACGCTCCCCCCGTCCCGTCATACCCGCACCAACGCCCATGTGATCCAGCAATTTCTGGAGGTTGACATTACCTTCGACGCGAAAGCCGACGGATCATATGAGATCGCCGTTTCCAGCCGTCACGACGCAACGGATTGACGCGGCATCCCGTCGATGCCGTTCCCAGACAGTCTGGCATCCCTGAAATCACAGGCCTGATCCATCATGGGGACGTCTTTTTCCGATCTGTTCCGGACTTGATCGGCAGCGCTTCAATCCGCATCGGAATGCGGATTCTCTGTACCGCTAAAAACGAGGCGAGGCTCAAGCCCGCTCCGAACCAGAAAGGGATCCGATAGTCGATTATCCAGAGCATGCCCCCCAGGGCCGGGAAAAAAACAGCGGCAATGTGGTTGATGGTGAAGCCCACGGCCATGCTGGGGGCGATGTCCGCGGGATCGCCGATCTTCTGGAAATAGGTCCGGATGGCGATGGCGAAATTGAAAAAGATGTGATCCAGGATATACAGAAGGGCCACCATCCATTTTTCCTGAACGATGCCGTACGCCGCGAAGATCAAAATCAGTGCCGCGTATTCCAGGGAGAGGACCCGACGCTCCCCGTACCGGATGATGCACCGGCCGATGAACGGACTCAGAAAATAGTTGACGATATTGTTCAAGACGAACAAAAGCGTAATCTCCCGAACCGAAAAACCGAAATTCTTCACCATCAGGAAGACCGCGAATGAGGTGAAGATCTGCCGTCTGGCTCCCGCAAGGAAGGTCAGAAGATAATAGAGACCGTAACGCCGTCTGAAAACCATCCGCTTTTGCTGGGGAACGATGTCCCTGTCGGTGGGATCCTGGGAAAATCCCCAGAAACTCACGGCGGCGACGAGACCGCCGAGCAGGAGAAAGAGCTGTTGAAAATCCATGATCCCGGCCGCCAGGTAGATGAACAGGCCCACGGCGATATTGGATGCCGCGGCCATGCTGCGGAGTTTGCCGAAGACCCAGGGGGACGTGTCCCGATCGAAATACTGGAGGGTAAGGGACTGGTTGGTGGTTTCATAGCAGTGAAACCCCAGACTCATGACGAAGGTCGTGAGGATCAGCCCGCCGTAGGACGGAAAGTATCCCGTGGCGGCGATCCCTACCCCGAGCATCAGAACCGAGAGGGCCGACAGACGATGCTCCCGCATGATCAACAGGACATACACCACCAGAAATGTCATGAAACCCGGAATTTCACGGATCGATTGGATGATGCCGATATGGTGCCCGTCCAATCCCGCCGCATTGACGGCAAAATTGTCGAAGAGGGTCCGCCAGCCCTGAAGCCCCACCGTCGATGCGATGGTGAGCATCATCAAATATCGGTACATGTGCTTTTTGGAAGCTGATTCCACAAGTTTTTCCTATATGCGAAGTTCAGCCGGAAAATTCTGAAGAATCTCCGACCGCGTTTCTTCGACATCCGGCGACGTCACGACGGATTGAGCGCCCTCGAAACCAAAAGGGCCTGTGGGAATGAGCCGCCCCTCCCGGCGGCAGCGTCAATACCCAGAGGGCGCCGTCGGTGAAGTGAAACCATTCGACGCCGAAGCCGCGGTGGAGCGTTTCCATCTCATCCACGATCCGCTCCGGGTCCCGGAGGCGCATCCGTCTCCCGCCGAGGCCGGGATAGACGCAGTAGGCGCAAGAGAGGTCGCACCCCCGCTTGCCTTCGATGCCCATGACCGCCACATAGCGGTTGCCCTCCAGGTAGTCGGCCGGTGAAAATGCGGCCGTATCCGGGGGCGGCAGGGCGTTCATGTCCACCGGAGCGCCCGCCGGGCTGCGTCGGATCTTTCCCCCTTCCCGCCAGAGCGTTCCCGGAACGCCTCCACCGCCTGCCGTCATCTGCGGCAAGGCGCGTTCTCCTTCCCCCACCAGCCCCACGTCGATCTCCGGAATTTCGGTCATAAGACGCTCGGGAAAGAGGGAGAAGGCCGGTCCGCCGGCCCAGATCCGGGCGTCCGGGACAAGGAGACGGCTCATGCGGGCGGCGGTCTTGAGAGAAGCGAGATACGAGGTCTGCTGACCGGCCAGCGGGTCGATGTTCCGAAACGAGAGCAGAACCCGGTCCGGTCGGAATGTGAGCAGCCGCGCTTTGAGATCCTGCCAGGGGTCCAGAGAGCGGTTCATGTCAAGGGCCTGTTTGTCATGTCCCTCGGGGATCAGCCCCGACAGCCGCGCCAGTCCTAACGGATAGACCCGTTCTCCCGCCCCCAGATGGGAGGTGGGAACCTGTACCAGAAGAAATCGCATGGGTTACTCCAACAACAGCAGGCCGACATAGGTCACCCAGTCGCCCCTGTCCCGCACCGGTCGAAGCGGCCACCCCACCCGCCCGGCCGTAGCGTAGACGTCGATGCCGCAGGCTTCCATAGCGGGGCGGGCCTTTTCGGGATGTCGGCAGACATCGTCGACGGGACACCTGTCGCAGACCGTGCAAGGGCCGGCGCCAAAGGCCAGGGCTTTGGGGAAGCCCTTCAGTAAGGCGGCCCGCTCCAGCGCCAGAAGACGGTGATGAAAATCCCTTCCGGGCGGGCTCCCTTGAACGAGGACGGCCCGGGAATATTCGGCCAGAAGCGACCGCAGGGCTTCAACCGGCATGGCATAAGGCGGACACTGTCGATGCCTGCCGTACCCTTTGCAACCGAACCGGCATTTCCAGGCGGGCCAGTGGGCCGTCACGATATCGGCAGGCGTGGTCATGGCGGCATCGACGAAGCCGATCTCCCGGGCGACTGAAGTCCATTCCTCCGGATCGTCGATGCCGTCCCCCCCGCCGACATCGCCGCCGGCCAGAATAACCGACGTGTCCGTTTCCAGATCACGTACCACCACCCGCTTGACGCCCACGGCATCGAGCCATCCGACGATGTCCCGGCTCTCATGACAGGCCCCTTCGTAGGTGTTGAGCATCATGTTGAGGTCGTAAAAAGCCCCTTTATGGGGACGGATTCCCAAACGGTCGGGGAAATAGTCGTGGATCAGGATCAGACCGCCCGGTCGAAGCAGGATCACCGCCGCCGCAAGCAGATCCCGAGCCGTCTTTCGGCCGTAGGCATGGAGAAAATTGCTCATGATCACCAGCCCGAAGCTGCCGGACGCAAAAGGATGGCGACGGAAGTCACCGGCAACGGACAGTGTACGGGCCCAATCGCCGGGGCAAGGATGGATGCGGCGGCCGGCACGGATCACCTCGGCAAGGTCAAAAAGAACACCTGACGCCGTTGGACGCGTCTTGAGGATCGCCCGGCCCAGGCTGCCGGCGCCGCCTCCGACGTCGAGTAAGGGCCCACGCCAGGACTCATGTTCCAGAATGCTCAGGATCTCGGGGCTTTTTCGGCGGACGAGTCGATCCATGGACCGGACATACTGTTCGTTTCGGGTCCGGTAATCCGCGTCGGACGTTATCGGCGGCTGCCGGGGCCGGTCCGGCAGGGAGACCCTTTCGGCAAGAAGGGACCACCGGGGCTGCATATATCGGCGGTAGAGGAAGAAATCCCCCATGTAATCCGCGCTTTCGACCACAAGAAACATTCGGGCCTGCGGGCTGTTGACCCAACGGCCGTCGATTGCGTGCACAAGGGCTGTTCGCTTCAGTACCCGAAGCAGTCGGGCGAGGGCCTCGGGGCGAGATCCAGCGGCATCAGCCAGTTTGTCGATCCGATCCGCGCCTCTTTCGATCCAGCTGAACAGGTCCAGATCGAGGGCGGCAAACAGCACCTCGGAGTACCAATAAGCCGTGGCGAGGTCCTCCAGGTACTGGAATTGTTTATGAGCCGGATCCGATGTCTGAAACGGGAGGGCGGGGATTATCGGGTTCATTCTATCTTCCTGACGTCTGGTGCCGAGCCAAAAAGGGTAGACAAGCACAGGATATCGATGACGTCAAGAATTTTGGCGGGATTCAAACGGTTTCCAGGGTCTCTCGGGTCAGCGACGCCGCCCCGAAAGCGATGAGCGCGGCAACGAACAGCACCCAAAAAACCGCCTCGTACCCCGCTGGGGTAAATCCTTCCGCAGCGCCGCTCCGCTGTTCGAGAATGTATCCCAGCAAGGGTTGAAAAACGGCGCCTCCGGCAAAGGGAAACAGATTGACGAGACCTGTGGCCGTGCCGGCGATCCCGATGGGAAACAATTCCTTGTTCATGGTGAAGGCGATGACGCCGGCGGCATTGCCGAAAAAGGTCATGAAAAAGAAAATTCCGTAGAGCCCCCATAGCGGAATGGCAGCGGTTTTGAGGGCCAAAATTCCGATCACAAGCAGCATGCCTGTCGCACAAAGCATCAGAACCGGCTTCCTGCGCCGGAAAACCCGGTCGGACAGCCAGCTTACGGCAGGGGCGCCCACAACGAGCCCGACGGCCAGCATGACGAGGATGTGACCGGTCTCGGCTCGGCTCATGCCGTAAACATGAACAAGGTAGGGTCCCCCCCAGAGGCCGGCGATGGCGAAAAAAATTCCGAAATCGAAAAAGAACCAGACGGCCAGGGGCCAGAAGGCGGGACACGTGAGGACGGTTTTCATCCCTGCGGCCAGCCCGGTGCCCGGACACCCTGCCGACGGCGACGGTTCGAGCGGCGACGGCCATCCAAGGTCCCCCGGTCGGTTCCTTACGAAAATCCCGACGAGGACCGCCATTATCAGCGTCAGGCCGCCCACCAGAGTGAAGGCGTTGCGCCATCCCACCCGGTTGCTGAGCCAGACCAGGGGCGTCGTGGCAATCAGCGTGCCGACACCGCCCATGGCCAGGAGAAGTCCGGTCATATAAGCGAATTCCCGTTTGCGGAACCATTCAGCCAGAATCTTGAGGGTGGGGACAAAGAGCATGGCCGCCCCCACGCCCACGATGGTCCGGCCGATGATCGCCCACGCAACGGTCGTGGAAAACCCCATCACGACAGCGCCGCCGGCCGCGACCACGAAAAATACGGTGATCGTCCTGCGCGGCCCCCAGGAATCCGACATGAGGCCTGCGGGAAGTTGCATCAGGGCATAGGGATAAAAATAGGCAGACCCCAAAAGCCCCGTCATCGAGCCGCCGGCCGAGAGATCCTCCATGATGTCGACGGCCAGGACCGCCGGGCATAGGCGATGGAAGTAGACGAGAATATACCCGAAAGAGAGAAGGATAAAGATGAGCCATCGATAGAGCAGTACGTTGCGCATTGCATCTGTGGTCATAAGCGTTCCATTGGGTTGGCGGTCAACAGGGGCGGTTTATGCACCATGGATCCATACCATTGAACCGGACATCCTTCCACTGTTTTTCGGATTGACGCCTCGGGTTCAGAATCCGGTCTTTGCCGGAATGTTTTTTTTTGACCTCGATCCGATTATCCGCTAAGCTCCTCCCCGTTGTTTTAAAGCACAAACTCGCCAACGAAGCCATATGGACAACCATGCATTGTCCGTCCATCGCAGTGTTTTCCGGACACGAAATGGAGTTGCAACCTTGTCGACGCGTAAACATGAATTCATATCCGGAGCCCGGGACAGCTTTCCACTGCTCCTGGGGGCCTTCCCCTTTGGATTGATCTACGGCGCCCTTGCGACAACATCGGGCCTCTCGCCCGCCGCCGGGATGATCATGGCCCTCCTGGTCTTCGCCGGATCGGCCCAATTTATCGCCGTCGGCCTGGTGGCTGCCCGGGTCCCTGTGACGATCATCATCCTCACGACCTGCATCGTCAACCTCCGGCATATGCTTTACAGCGCCACACTGCTCCCCCACCTGAAACATCTCCCCCAGAGATGGCGGATTCCCCTCGCCTTCTGGCTCACCGACGAGACCTTCGCCGTCACTGTGCGGCGATTCCAACGGGAGGATGAATCCCGCTTCAAGCACTGGTATCAGCTGGGATCGTCCATCGCCATGTATGTCAACTGGCAGTTCTGGTGCGGTCTGGGTCTGGTTCTGGGAGACCGGATCCCCGACGCCGCCGGATGGGGGCTTGACGTCGCCATGCCGGTCACCTTCATCGGCATGATCATCCCTTTTGTCAAGAACGTTCCCATGGCGGTCTGCGTTCTCAGCGCGGGGGCAGCCTCCCTGCTGACCCTCAGCCTGCCTTACAAACTGGGCATCATCGTCTCAGCCTTCACGGGAATCTTTTCAGGCCTGATCACCGCGAGAATCGTCAAAAAAACCGGAAAGGAGGCGTTGCGTGAACGTGTATGAGTGGCTGCTCATCCTGGGCATGGCGGGGGTGACCTTCGGCAGCCGTTACCTGCTCTTTGGCCTGGCCGGCCGGATCAGGATGCCCGCCTGGGCGGCATCCTCCCTGCAGTACGTTCCACCGGCCGTTCTGACGGCCATTACCCTGCCGGCGGTACTGTTGCCCCAGGGAAAGTGGTACATCTCCCCCACCAACCCTTATCTGATCGCCGCCCTCGCCGCCGTGGGCATTGGTGCGTTCACGAAGAATCTTCTGGCAACCATCGCCGTCGGACTTGTCGCCTTTTTCGGTTGGCGATTCTTGCTGGCGTCGGTATCGTGACACCCCCGGGCATGGCTTGATCCCGCCGGGAAGGGACGCTTTGTTGTTTCCGCGAAGCGAGAGAGAGATTCCAATTCAGGCGTTGATTTTCTTCAACAGCCAGGCCATGTTCCGGCCCAGGGTTTTCATGGTCTGGAGGCCTTCTTCATCCTTGTCCACGTCTCCCTTGTCGAGGCCGATGCCCATGTTCCAGTAGCTGGATCCGGGAATGATCATCTGGCCGATGGTGAAAAAATGGTTGATGGAATCGAAGGTGTGCACGGATCCGGCGCGGCGAACCGCCACCACTGCAGCCCCCACCTTACGCCGGAACATCTCCCCGTTGGCCTTGGCCACCAGGCCGGCCCGATCGATGAGCGCCTTGAGATCCGCACTCATGTTGGCAAAATAGGTGGGGGATCCCAGGATCATGCCGTCGGCGGCGATCATCTTTTCGAGGCAGTCGTTCAGCATATCCTGAGTGACCGCACATCGCCGATCCTTGTTTTCAAAACACTTATAGCAGGCGATACACCCCTGGATCTTCCTGCCGCCGATCTGCACCAGTTCGGTTTCGATGCCCGCTTTCTCAAGCTCGCCCAGAACGGTGTTGACGAGGCGGAAGGTATTACCGTCCTTTCGGGGGCTGGCGTTGAATCCGATAACCTTCATAATGACATCCCTCCTTTGTCCGCAAGAATTGAGGCGTTCGCTTCCCCCACGCCGTCCGGCGACCTTTCAGGATTCAGGCTTCCCGTACGGTAGCCCTCCAGATCCACGGCGATGCGGCGGAAGCCCAGGTCCTTGAAAAAAGCGACGACCCGGGAACGAAAAGGCTCCCGAACGATCGCGTCCAGGTCTCCGGTGGGAATCTCGATACGGGCCGATCGATCATCAATCAGCCGCACCCGGATTTCACTGCTGATTCCGGCATCCCGAAGGAACATTTCACCGCAATCGATTCGCCGGAGCCTCTCCGCAGTGATCGCCATACCATGAGGGATTCGGGAAGCCAGACAGGCGGATGCGGGGCGATTCCAGACGCCAAGTCCCAGCCGGCGCGCCAGGATTCGAACCTCTTTCTTGGAGAAACCCGCCTCCCGGAGAGGGCTGATAATCCCCAACTCCCGGGCGGCCCGCCGACCGGGCCGGTAATCGTCCAAGTCATCGATATTTTCGCCGTCCAGGATATGGGCAACGCCCTTTTTCGCCCCTATCCGAACAATGTGCCCGAAACGCAATCGCTTACAGTAATAGCACCGGTCCACGGGATTGGTCCTGAAACTCTCGTGGAAGAGTTCATCCGTCGGAACGGTCATGTAAGGTACGCCGATCTCCAGGGCGAACCGGGCGGCCGCTTCCCGATCCCGATCAGGCATCGTCTCGGATACCACGGAGACGGCCAGGACATTCTCTCCCAGGACATCCCGACTCACGCGGAGCAGAAGCGTGCTGTCCACTCCCCCGGAAAAAGCGACGATCACCCGTCCCAATCCCTGAAGATGCGCTTTGAGCCGCTGATACTTCGCTTCAACATTCTCGCGGTCATCCGTCATTTTCGTTTCCGATCCGGACCCCTTTCGGTTGTCGTGAAACCCATCCACTCCAATTCAGGATGGAATTCCTTCGAAAACGGCTATATCACGCATGCGATCGCCACACAACCTGGATGATGAAATGGAAACCGGACGGACGACCAACGCGGAGGGCGACCTATGGTCGCCCTCCGACATGTCCGTAAAGGATAGGATGGGAACCGTCGCACTCAGTAGGTGGGACGCAGCCACACGGAATGGATGGCGTCCACGCTGTCTTTGACGGCCAGAAGTGCGTTGGCCAGACGGAAATACATCATCGTGATCCCAAGATTCTGGGCCAACACCAGAAGATACTCCACATCGTGCTCCGAAACCGCCCACGGAACGGCATCATAGAGCCTGAGTGCGCCGATGATCACGCCGTGAAGGGATATGGGCGTCGATACGATGGATTGAATACCTTCGGCCCTGGCATTTTCGGGGTATTGGAGTTTGTCGCTTTTGGAGACGTCGCTCACGACGACCGGTTCGCGGTTGGATGCCAGCTTGATGCTTTTATCCACCAGCACCGGTCCCTTATTGATATAATTGATGCTCAGCCCGGAAGAGGCCAACAACTCCAGAGCCTCGAATTCAGGGTTCACCATGTAGACGGCGGCACCCTTGATGCCGAGGGTGCCGACCAGAAGTTGGGTCAGCCGGTTGGCCATGATTTCCAGTTCGGTTGATCCGGTAACGGCATCAAAGAGAAGCTTGAGGACGCCAATGTCTATTCTGTTGTTGTCTGTCATGAATTCCTCCTCTTCTTTCATGGCAGCCGCCCAAGGACTGCTGCACGCCGATAAGATTATCTCACAATGCCTCCGTAGGCCGGGTCGCCTCCGCAGGATCTCAGGTGACGATGAGCACCACCACGTCCTCAACGCCCATCACGACCTTCTGGAATACGTGTCCCGTAAAAAATCGGGAGATCTTGCCGGATGTCCGGTTGAGGACAATGACATTGAAGCCGTCGGATTGGGCAAGATCGACGATGTCTTGTGAGATGTCTTTTTTAACGGGTGTGAAGAGGTAGGAGACCCGATCCCTGGAAAATCCGTTTTCAACGAGGCGGTCCCGCACCGCCTTGATCTTGTCCTCCTGCTCGCTGATCCGCTGTCTCAGATAAGTCAGGTTCTGACGCATCTTTTCCATGATCGTATTGTTCCGGGTTTCGATTTCCGGCGCCGGCGTGTACGCACTGAACAATGTCACCGCCACATCCTCCCGGGGCGCAAACATGCGGATGACAAAGTCAACGGCCTTCCGATCGTTCTCGGTAAAATTGTATGGCACCAACACCTTCTGTTTGGTCATCTGCCCCTCCTTTCTCCATATCCTGCCGGTTTCTGCGGTTTTGATCCGAATTCTTTACGGATCCTCATATCATCAAACCCAAACCATCCGGGTCAAAAAGAAAGTTCGTCGGGAAAAACGATCGGCGTTTGCGTGGACAATTCGTTATCGAATCGCGGGAGGCTCTGAGGATATCGTAGATTCGCAGTCGGTTTCACGGGTCGGGCGGCAATCGATTTTATTTCTTTTACTCAACTTTCGATTTTCACAGGTCGGTGCCGGGAGGATACGGCCCGTGCCCCGCTATCCGGCCACCGTCATAAATATCGAAAGTTGAATTTTTTAATAACTCAACTTTCGACTTAGATAGGCCGGTGCCGGGAGGCTACGGCCCGCGCCCCACGCGGTTTCGTTCAAGTGCCGCTAAAGCTTGCTCCGGGCGGCCCGGAAACTCGCTTGCGCTCAAACAGTCCGGGCCGCTGATCCTCCGCGGCGCTTAAGCGGCACTAAAACTCACCGCTCAAGGGGCTCGGGCCGTAGCCTCCCGGCACCTCTTTCCGGTCACCATCATGAAAGTCGAAAGTTGAGTTGATAAACGATAAGCGATTTTTGGGAAAAAAGCAATATGTGATTGATCTAAATTCGTCCGAGACCTGAAGGATTGCCGTCGAACGGCCGAAGATCCTGATCCTGAAGGCATCAAAACCCCCCGGGATTCGCTCGCTGTTGACACCCGCCGTCCCTTTTCTTAGAATATGAAACAAAAACCGGAATGATCCAGGATAAACGATTCCGATCCATACGACTTATTCAATGGAGGTTCACAATGGATGACACCAGAGACATGGACGATCCGCAGGAGACCATGAGCGAAGCGGCGTTTCTGGCGCAGTTGCGGGCAGCCTTTTCGCAGATGCCCAACGATATTCCGATCTACATGTTCGTCAGCCGCGCACGAGATGATGTCTTTGCGCAGACCAACCGTCAGATCGTCCGGATTTTCCGGGAGCTCACATCCAAGATCACCTTTCGCGAATACCCTCTTGATCACGACCTCGCACGGAAATGGAACGTCACCCATTCCCCTACGCTGTTGATCGCGCCGGATCGATACGCCATTCGATGGCTCGGCGCCCCCATGGGTGAAGAAGGGCGAATCTTTCTGGAAACCATGATGATGGTCGGCATGGGCAAGAGTCACCTCAACGCGGAATCGAAAAACGTCCTGCAGAAAATCGACTCCCCCAGAGCCGTCAAGATCTTTGTCAGTCCGACCTGCCCCTACTGCCCTCAGCAGGCACTGAACGGGATTCAGGCGGCAATTGAACGCCCCGATCTCATATCTCTCGAGATCGTGGATATCCAGGCAAACCCGGGTCTGGCGGACCAGTATTCAGCACACAGCGTTCCCCAGACCTTTGCCAACGAGGTTCTGATCGGCATGGGAGCCCAATCCCAGGAACTCTTCTGCGCCTCCCTCAAGAAGCTGGAGCCCCAATCGGTCTTCATTCCGGAGGTGGACGCCGAGCTGGTGGAAAACGATGTGGTGATCGTGGGCGGCGGCCCTGCCGGCCTCACAGCGGGCATTTATGCCGTCCGCAGCGGCCTCAAAACAGCCATTATCGAGCGGGACGCCCTTGGCGGCCAGGTGGCGACCACGCCCATCGTCGAAAACTACACCGGCTTCAGCCAGGTCGGGGGGAAAAACCTGGTGGACATCATGGTCAGCCACGCCCTCCAGTACACCCAGATCTTCCAGGGCGAGGCGGTACTGGACATCACGCCGGGAAACCCCATGGTCGTCCAGACCAGCCGCCGTAAGTTTCACACCCGCGCCGTGCTCCTGGCCACCGGCGCCTCCCACAAACATCTGGGGATTCCAGGCGAAGCACGATTTGCCGGAAAAGGGGTGAGCTACTGCAGCACCTGCGACGGTCCCCTTTTTGTCGGCAAGAACGTCATCATGGTGGGGGGCGGAAACAGCGCCGTCACCGAGGCCCTTCATCTCCACCACATGGGCGTCAAGGTTACCCTCGTCCATCGTCGGGATGCCTTGAGGGCCCAGGACGTTCTCGTCGGCCACCTCAAGTCGGCAGGCATCCCCATTCTCTGGAACACCGAGGTTAAAGAGATCCTGGGGAAAAAATCGGTGGAGGCGGCACTGCTGATCAACAACCAGACCGGCGAAACCACGACCTTGCCCGTCAAAGGGGTTTTTCTGGCCATCGGATACCAGCCGGCCGTCGATCTGGCGAAAAAGATCGGGGTCGAATTGACGGCGGAAGGCTACATCCGACACGACCGGCACCGCACCAACGTTCCCGGGGTGTACTCCGCGGGGGATGTGGAGGGCGGCTATAAACAGATCGTCACCGCTTCGGGCCAGGGCGCCGAATCCGCCATGGCCATATTCGAGGATCTCATCAACCCTTACTGGCAGACCCGAAAAGAGATCTGACGGAACGCCGGAACACACAACGGACGGAATCCGAAATGAGCATCCAATCCACCTATAGAGAAATCCGGAAAACGGTGCCGGCAGACGTCGACATCTTGCTGGCATGCAAAACGCGAACCCCCGAGGAAGTGCTGGCGGCGATCGACGCCGGCGCTACGGATTTGGGGCACAACTACGTCCAGGAAGCCGAAAGCATGGCGGCGGCTCTGGGCGAGCGGAGCGGGGCCGTTCGGTGGCATATGATCGGCCCCCTCCAGAAAAACAAGATCAACAAGGCCCTGCGATTGTTCGACGTGATCCAAACCGTCCACTCCTTCAAGCAGGCTCAGGAGATCCAGAAGCGGGCCGAGGCGGTGGGAAAGCATCTTACGGTCTACATCGAGGTCAACATCGGCGAGGAATCCGCAAAATCAGGCGTCCCACCCGAACAGGAGGTCCTGGAAAAACTGGCGCGGGAAATTTCAGGATTGAAGAATCTTCGTCTCGAAGGGCTCATGACCATGGGGCCTTTTTATGACGACCCCGAGGCCATACGCCCCTATTTTCGAAAAACCCGCCAGATCTTCGATCACATCCGCTCCCTGAAAGTGCCCGGGCTCGATCTTACGGTTCTCTCCATGGGCATGTCGGACTCCTATCGGGTGGCCATCGAGGAAGGCAGCACCATGATCCGTCTGGGGACGATCGTCTTCGGGCCTCGACAGACCTGACGAAAGGTCGCCCTGCGCGTTGGGCCGCTATCCTTCATAGCGCTTGCGGTAAACGGCGAAATAAGTGACCGGGATCACCACCAGGGTAAAGAGCGTCGAGGCGAACAACCCGAAAATGAGCGTCCACGCCAGACCTGAAAAGATGGGGTCGAGGGTGATGGGCCAAGCGCCCATGGCCGTGGTGGCCGCCGTCAACAGAATGGGCCGCATGCGGACGGCCCCGCTCTCGAGAATGGCCTCCCGAAACCTCAGGCCCTGCTTCAGAGCTTCCTGGATGAACTCGATGAGCACCAGGGAATTCCGAATAACGATCCCGCCGAGGGCGATCATCCCGATCATGCCGGTGGCGGTAAAAAACACGGGGTCGGCAAACCCCCCGACAGACTCGGCCGCAACCAGATTGAGGAGCCAGAATCCCGGCATGGCGCCGATGAGGGTAAGGGGAATCGCCATCATGATCAACAGCGGCATGAAAAAGGAATGGGTCTGGATGATGAGAAGAATATAGATCCCCATCAAAGCTGCGGCAAAAGCGATGCCCATGTCCCGGAAGACCCGAAGGGTGATCTGCCATTCCCCTTCACCGGCCCAATCGACCCGGGTTCCCGGGGGCATCGGATCCTTCTCAAGCTTTTTCTGCATGTCCAGGATCGCTTCGCCCGGGGCTCGCCCCGCCATTTCAGCAATCACGAAGACCACCGGCTCCAGATTCTTGTGATAGATGGGCTGGGTCTCCACGGCCTGGGTGATGATGACCAGCTCGGCCAGAGGGACCATCGTCCCGGACGCCGTTTTGATGGGGATCTGACTGAGTCCCGCGACGCCGGACCGTTTGGCCCGCGGCAGGATGATCCTCACCAGGAGCGGCTGCCGTTCGTCTGGAACGTGGACCGTCGCCGGCGTCGCCCCTTCAAGAGCGATTCTCAGGGTCTGGACCACCGCATCGGCGCCAACCCCGTGCAGGGCCGACTTTTCCTTGTCGATGGCAAAATCGATCCGGGGACGTTCAGCCTCGGTCATGTCGTCGATATCCACCACAAACGGCTCCGTCTCCATGATCTTTTGAAGATGCCGCCCCCCTTCGATAAGCCGCTCATAAGAGACACCGGGGTCACCGTAAATTTCAGCGGTAACGGTGGCGAGCACCGGCGGTCC
Organism: Desulfococcus multivorans; assembly: GCF_001854245.1. Classification (GTDB taxonomy): domain Bacteria; phylum Desulfobacterota; class Desulfobacteria; order Desulfobacterales; family Desulfococcaceae; genus Desulfococcus; species Desulfococcus multivorans. Next base: position 3,032,147 of record NZ_CP015381.1, read on the forward strand.
CGGCGGCATTTCGACCAGCTTGACGGACGCCCCGTATTCCGCTGCGACGGCGGTAAGATCCTTTCTCAGGCGAAGCAGAATGGCGTGGCTCTGCATCTTCCGATCGTCCTTGTGTCGAAGATTGACCCGAATGTCGGCCATGTCGGCACCGGTCCTCAAATAATAATGACGGACCAATCCGTTGAAGTCGATGGGGGAGGATATTCCCACATAAGAGATGAAGGTCGTCACTTCCGGAACGGTTTCGAGGTAGTCTTCATAGGCCCGGACCACTTCACGGGTGGTTTCCAGGGTCGTACCTTCGGGCATGTCCACAACGATTTGAAATTCGTTCTTGTTGTCGAAAGGCAGCATTTTGAGGGGCACCATCCGGAAGATCACGAGCAGCACGGGTAGGGCCATAAGCGCGGTGATCCCCGCCGCCAGCAGCCATCGGTGGGCCCGGGAGTCGAGAAATGGCGCGACGACGGCGCGGTATATTCCCGCAATACGCCCGGTCTTTCCGGGGGCATCCGATTTTTCAGCCGTCCGTCGGTCCGCCTTGTTTCGAAGGAGGATGTAGGTGAACCAGGGAACGATGGTGACGGCGCACAAGGTCGAAAAGATGACGGTGATGGGTACGTTGGCGGCCATGGGGGCCATATAGGGGCCCATCATGCCCGTAATGAAAAAGAGGGGGGTGAAGCTGACGATGATGGCCAGCGTCGACATGATCACCGGCGGCAGCACCTCGTTCACCCCAAACAGCACGGCATCGACAGGCCGTCTTTTGCCCGCGAACATGTGGCGCTGAATGTTGTCGACATTGGTGATGGGATCGTCAACCACCAGCCCCAGAGACAGGATCAAGGCAAACAAGGTCACACGGTTGATGGTATATCCCAGCAGAAAATTGACGAACAGGGCCAGGGAAAAGCTGATGGGTACCGCCAGAGCGACCACCAGCGCCTCCCGCCATCCCAGGGTGATCACCAGGAGGACCACGACGGTGAGGATGGCCCCCCCCAGATTGGCCAGAAGTTCATTGACCTTCTCCTGGGCCGTCTCTCCATAGTTTCGGGTGACCACCACCGCTACGTCCGCGGGTATGACATCCTGTTTCAGGGTTTCAAGACGGGCGAGAACGTTTTCGGCAACGACCACCGCGTTGGTTCCCCGTTTTTTGGCCAGTGCCAGAGTGACTGCCGGACGTGTCCCTGAAGACTCCCGAGGATCATTTTCCGCGCGCCAGGCGTCCGAGAATCCAATATGGGTGTAACCGGATACCTCTTCGGGTCCGTCGGCCACAGCCGCGATATCCCGAAGATAGACAGGCCGGTTTTCTTGGACGCCCACCATCAGCGTCGCCACCTCCTCGGCGGATCGGAGGAATGCGTTGGCGCCGACGCTGAACTCCCGGTTGAACCGTGAAAATCGCCCGTCGATGAGCGATACATCGGCCCCCGACAGGACCCGCTGGACATCGAGAAGGGAGATGCCCAATCCCGCCATCCGCTCGGGGGACAACGCCACTCGGATTTCACGACGACGCCCGCCCTTTATCTCGGTTCGGGAGATATCTTCCACTTCAGACAGGCGGGCCAGCACCTCTTCTCCGATGCGACGGAGTTGGTAGTCGTCGTAACGGTCGGAATATAGCGTCAGGTTGAGGATGGGAACGTCGTCGATCTCGATCGGCTTGATCACCCAGCCTTGAACAATGGGCGGGGCCTGGTCGATATTCATCATGATCTTGTTGTGAAGCTTGACCAGGGAAGCCTCGCGATCCTCTCCGACAAAAAATCGCACCGTAACCAGCGCCATGTCCCGGCGAGCGATGGAATAGACATATTCGACCCCGTCAATCTGCCAGAGCAGCCGTTCGAGGGGGGTTGCCACCAGCTTTTCGATTTCCCGGGGATCGGCACCCGGCGCCTGGACATAAACGTCGGCCAGGGGCACCACAATCTGAGGTTCCTCTTCCCTCGGCGTGATCAATACGGCGGCAACGCCCATACAGGCGGCGGTGATAATGAGAATAATCGAAAGATGTGAGGTCAGAAATTCATGCACGATACCCGATATGATCCCTGAGGGTCGCTCCAGGCTGTCTGCCATTATTCATCCCCCCGCAAGCGGAGTATTTCCCCGCCCGACAGGCCGGACAGCACCTCGATGCCCCCAGCATGTCGTTCTCCGGTCTGGATATAGCGTGATACCCATGCATCCGCCTCCCGGACCTCCACGATTTCCAGCTGCCCGACCCTTTTCACGGCGTTTTCGGGAATGACGACGACGCTGTGCACCTCGACGGGAATTCGGAGGCGGCCGAACATTCCGGGGTACAAACCAGGGGCGGCAGGGAGGGATGTCTTGATCAGGAAGGTTCGGGTCATTGGATCGGCGTAAGGCACGATCTCTTCGACGACGGTATCGAACGATTGGCCTGTGGCGGTGATATACGCCGAAAGACGGGATCCCGGGGCGACATCGACAATAGCGCCTTCCCTGACATAAGCTTCCATCCTGAGGCGGCGCCCGGTCTGAATGGCGAGGAGGGGCTTTCCCGGCATTGCGAGGTCGCCGGGTTCCACAAGCCGCCCCAGGATCTCTCCCTCCTCGGGCGCCGTGATGACGGCGTATCCCAACGAAATTTCCGATTCCCGAACGACCGCCCCGGCCCCCCGGATGCCGGCATCCGCGGCGGCCAGCCCCGCCCTGGCCTGGTGCAGTCCAGCCTCGGCCTGCCGATAAGTCGACTCGGCGGCCTCCAGTTCCTGGGCCGTGGCGGCTTCAGACCGGAAAAAGCCCCGAATCCGGTTGACCTGGGCCAATGCCTGATTGAAGGCCGCCTCGGCGGCAGCCACCCCCTGGTGTGCCTGATTTTTTGCCGCAACGGCGCTCTCGAGCGCGGAAATCGCCTGAGCACGTCTGGAAGTCAACGGCCGATTGTCCAGGATGATCAAAACCTGCCCTTTTTCAACCCTGTCCCCCGGGCGTACCTTTACGTCAAGAACCTCGGCCGTGACTTGGGCCTCGATTTTCGACGCCGTCTTCGGTCGAATGGTCCCCACGGCTTCATACCAGTCCGTCACGCTCTCCATCACGGCGCGAACCTCGCCGACAGCGTCCCCGCCCACCGCGTTTGACGCCAACGACAGGAAGAGGATCAACGCCCCGACCAGCGACCGGAAGGAAAGGATTCTGAATGAACTCATGACTCACCTCGCTTGCAACGGATTGGCATCAGAGGGTTGAGGCCGCTCTTGCCCATTGACCCAGCAGCCGACGGCTCTGCATACCTCCGCCCTGGCCGTCTCCTGATCATAAAACGCGGCTGCAGCCCGAACGCCCGCTCTGTTCCGGTCAAGTTCGGCCTCCAGGTACCGGGTGATATTGGCCGCTCCCCCCTCGTACTGCGTCCGGACCAGTTCCAGGGATGCCTCGGCCAAAATTTTGCTTCGCTGAGCGACGAGGCGCCGCGCCCGAGCCTCGTCGAGATTGAGATAGGCGCTTTTGACCTCACGACGAACGGCGAGGAGGGTTCGATGGTCCTCGGCAAAAGCCTCTGCAACCATCGCATCAGCGCGTTTCATGGCGGCCCCGGTGCTGAATCCCGTAAACAGATCCCAGTTGAGCATCACCGCCACCACCCAATTCTTCCGATCCATATCGTAGGCCATCTTTTCATCGTCGAAATAATAGCGTCCCGTGAGATCCAGGGTGGGCATATAGGTGCTTTGAGCTGCGTCGAGCGCCATCCGGGATCGGACGACGGACACCCTTGCCCGTTCAAGTTCCGGCCGGTGAGTGAAACTATACGCCAAACCGGAGGAATAGTCCGAAGGGATGGTCGGTGTATCCATTCCCGCCGCCTCCAGTCGGACCGACGGCTCGAAGGCGACCCCCATGATGTCGGCCAGATTGACAAGCGCGTTTTGATATCGGCTGTGGCTGCGTACGAGTTCTTCCCGGGATTCCGCCAGTCGCACCTCCAGGGAAAGGAGATCCGATCGGAGAACGCCGCCGCCCTCGAACCGCGTCTGCATGATTTCCAGCTGTTTCTGGACGGTGGTCACCGATTCCTCGGCGATCCCGATCAACGCCCTGGCCGCCAGGGCTGTGTAAAACCGGCTGATTACCGCGGCAATCAGGGCATTGTCCACCGCTGCCTGATCCAGGAGGGAAATGTTCACGCCGGCATCGGCTATTTGCCGCCCCAGATAATCCCGGCCCCCATTGTAGAGATTCAGACGGGCCTGGAAACCCGTCTCGAAGTTATCGAGCCTTCCGGGTTCGTTAAAATCCGCGTCGCCGGGAAGCCGGCGCTGATCGATGGTCTTGAAAAGGTAGGCGGACGGGGCATCGGCGGCGGTATATTCGGTGTAGAACCCCAGATGCGGGTAGAACGCCGCATTCGCCTCCTGAACATCGGCTCCGGCCTTCCGGATCCGGGCTGCGGCGATTTTTTTGTCGGGACTGTTTTTCAGCGCGATTTCAATGGCATCGGCAAGCGTAACCGGCCGGTCGATGCGGTCGGTCGTCTCCCTCTCGGGATCGGACTGGACGGGGGCAACGGACGTGAAGCCGTCAGCATATCCCTTTCGAATCTCATCGTACAGATAGCGTTTTTTCCCGGGAATGCATCCTGAAACCAGGCACAATATCAGAATCAAGGGTGTCCATCGCCAAAAACCGGAGGCCGCGCGCATTCCACATCTCCTTTCAGTCTCGGCCGACATCATTCGAAGGTTTGGATTTCAAGCCTTGAGCGTATTCGTCAGAAAGGCGTACGACGGGAAAAAGCAGCGGTGTCTATGAAGCACCCTCCCCCGCCGTCATCGTCAAACGTTTTTTCCATTCCATCATCGTCCGGCTCGACCGTGAGCGCGGCGGCGGCATTGACGCTTCCACCGCTCACCACCGTCGTCACAAGCGTCTCATGAGGATCCACCGAGGCCAGAATGGCTTGTTTCACCTCCAGATGGGTCAATTCCGGGCGATGGGACCACACCAGCCCCGCCACCCCCGCCACCACCGGTACGGCCATGGAGGTGCCGCTTTTATAGCCGTACTCGTCGCCGGTAAACACCCATCGAATCCCAGTGAGTCGAATGTCGTCGATGGAGACGCCGTCGAAATTGACGGTGTCATTGCTGGACAGGCGAAACCGAAGGTAAAATTCAGGATCGACCGTCTCCTCGCCGCCCCATCCGTTGATGGTTTCGACCCCATTCGAAAAACCGGTGAACGCTCCGGTGAACGGAAAATCAACGGAAAAATTCTCACCGTCGGCGGAGCCCTCCACGTAGACGAAATCACGTTCGGCCTCCAGAGCATAGCGGGATTTGAACTGGATATGAAGCCCCCGGTAGTTGTCCACGACAATAGGGAATCGTGTCTGAATGTAGGAGGATTCGTTGTCGTGGTATTCGGTGATGGAATCCCGGATGACGTTCGATCCGAAATCCTCGCTGAAACCGATGGACCATGCTTCGAATCGATACCCCATCCGCCACTGACTGTCGCCGGTTTCGAAATCCTCCGAGAAGAGGATATTTCGATCGGGGGGGGTAGTACTGTAGATGTTGGGAAAAAAATTGCCACCGGGTGCGGCCACATCCACGGAATTCAAGCCGAAATTGGAATAGGCGGCCAGTCGGCCGCCTTCGTCGGTGGCGGCGACGGCGATGATGTTGGGCAACGCGTAGCCGGCGGGATAGATGGGAAGCATATCGTTGTCGATGCCGTCGTTTCCGGCGGCGGCCAGGACCAACACACCGTTTCGATGGGCCATCTCAAGGATGTCGAACTGAGCGGCGCTCTCGCCGTAACCGCCAAAGCTGCAGTTGATGATCCGAGCCCCGTTCCTGACCGCATATTCCACGGCCGCCAGGATAATCGCGTTCTGAATGCCGCCGAAGGCATTGACCTCGAACAGGTCGAATACCTGGAGCGGCATAATCCGGGCCCGCCACATCACCCCCGTCGTTCCAATGCCGTTGTTCCCCGCAGCGGCGATGACCCCGGCCACATGGGTGCCGTGGCCGTCTCCGTAGAGATCGACGGAATAATCGGACGGGTTGTTGTCGTCGTTCACGAAATCCCAACCGTGAAGATCGTCGGGAAAGCCGTTGCCGTCATCGTCCAACCCGTTGTCGGGTATTTCCCCCCGGTTGGTCCAGACGTTTTGAATCAGATCGGGATGTTCGTATGCCACGCCCGAGTCGATGATTGCGATGACCAATTCCGGATCCCCGGTTTCCCTGTCCCAGGCCTCGGGAGCGGAAATGTCGGCGCCGGCGACGCCGGTGCCGCCGTTGACCCACTGACCGGTGTTGTGGAGATGCCACAGCAGCCCAAAATCCGGATCGTCGGGAAGCACCTGGGGCATATAGACGTAATTGGGCTCGGCGTATACGATTTCCGGAAGCGATGCCAGTCGATTCAGAACGGCTTCGATGTCAGCCGCTTCCGACAGGTGCCAGTACTCGACCCCGATACTCGAAAACACCTGGACGACCGTAGCGTCCACGAGGGCACGAATTTCCTGACGGCGTCGCTCGGAAACGTCCGTATCAAATTTTACCAGGATCTCTCCATCCCGGCGCTGCACGTCTGTGGAAGGGACATTACCGCCCCCCCACATCTGCGCCGGCAACATAAGCCATACCATCAAGGCCCATACCGTCAACCGTCTTTCCATAAACACCTTTTTACGCCTTCCTGCTTTTTTGAAGATCAGCGCCGGCGGCGGGACGCTCGAACGGCGTCCTTCCCTTCGTCTTTGACGTCGAACATCGCCTGGTCCGCCAACGCCAGAAGGCCGTTAACATCGGTGGCATCCTCCGGAAAGGCGGCGATACCGAAGCTGGCCCGAATATGGACATCGTGTCCGTGGTTGGAAAGGTAGGATGTTTCACGAATCCGGGTCCGGATCTCCTCGGCCTTCCGGAGGGCCTGGGCCTTGTCGTAACCCGGCAGCACCACCACGAACTCGTCCCCGCCATAAGCCACCCCGTAGCACGGCTCCGTGAGGGTCTCCTGGATGGTTCCGGCCATCTCCTGAAGTGTCTGGCTGCCTTTGAGATGCCCGTAGGTATCCACGACCGTCTTGAAGTCATCCACATCCATGAACACCAGGGAAAAAGGCGTTGACTGGGCACCCGCGGTCTCCACCAATTCCTGGAGAGCCTGGTAAAGGTACCGGGTATTGTAAAGTCCGGTCAGGCTGTCATGGGTAGCCTGGTATCGGAATTTTTCACGGCTGCGTCGGAGCTCCTCCTCGGCCAGTTTCCGGGCGGTGTGCTCGACGGCGATGGCTTCTATGAACGGCGTGTCGTTTTCGTTGGTTGCAATGCGGGCATTCAGCATGATCCAGGCCGGGGATCCGTCCCGCCGTCGGATCTTCAATTCATAATTGGTAAGAAGCCCCTCCACCTTTAGCCGATCGATCATTACGGCCCGATCCGCAGGGTCGAAACAGAACGTGTCGGCCATATTTTCGACCGCGAGAACCTCCTCCGGCGAATCATACCCCAAAATACGTGCATACGCCGGATTGAGATCGATGATCTCGCCGTCAAGGGTGCTTTGAAACATCCCCTGGACTGCATTGCGGATCATGCTGCGATAGCGCTCTTCACTCTTTTTCCGTTCGGCGATCTCCGCGTTGAGCTGTTGGTTGATCAAAAGGAGACGTTGCCGCGATCGATGAAGTTCCAGCTGGGTCTTGACCCGTGCAAGAAGCTCGGCGTCCTTTACAGGCTTGGTCACATAATCCACCGCCCCCGTCTCGAATCCCCTGACCAGGCTTTCCGTATCGGTCTTTGCCGTCAGGAACAGCACAGGAATGTCGGCAGTTTTCGGGTCCTCGCGGAGTCTGCGGCAAACCTCGAATCCATCCATCTCCGGCATCATGATATCGAGAAGGATCAGATCGAAGGGGTTCGTCCGAACCAGTTCCACCGCAGTTGCGCCGCTCTGGGCGAATGCCATGCTGTATCCCTCGTTCTGAAGAATGTTGGCCACGACCTGGATATTTTTAGGGACATCATCCACGATCAGGATCTTGAATTTTTCAGGTGAACCTTCAGGCATTTCCAGTCTCCTCGACATTTCTCCGGTAAAGATTTTTGATCTTCTGTACAAGGTTGGGGTAGGTGTCCATGGTGACATTGATCCTCTCGATATCGAAACTGCTCACCTGGGCTTCAAGATTGCTGCCGAATTCACGCAGAAGTTCGAACTGGTGAGCTTCGCCGGCTTTCTGTATCTCCTTGGCAAACGCGCCAATATCCTCGAAAAAACCGTTGCTCCGCGCTTTCTCCCAAAGCTCGTGGTATGTGGATTCGAGTTCTTGAATCAATCCCGGCAACCCCGCAAGGATCTCCGGTGAAACCCATTCATCATCACCGACATCCGGTTTGTCCGTCACATCCTCCCGGGATTCCTCTTCCGAAATCGATGCCTTGTCGTATTGGATGAAATGGGAAAGCCGACGGACGAGATCCTCCTTTTTGAAAGGCTTGATCAAAAGCCCGTCAAAACCGCACCGTCGAATTTTTTCCTGTTCGGACCGCATGCTCGATGCCGTGAGAGCGATGATGGGAATATTCCGGGAAGCCTCGTCGTCCCGGATGAGCTGTGTGGCATCGCATCCGTCCATCACCGGCATCCGGATGTCCATGAGTATGATATCAGGCTTTTCCTTTTTGGCAAGGCTGACCGCCTCTTCCCCGTTGCTTGCCTCCACGAACCGAATCGGCGTGTCCTGCAAATAGGCCTTGACCAGATTGCGATTGGCCTTGATGTCGTCCACCACGAGAACGGTCGACGGTTCAAAAGCGATGGCGCGACGGCCGTCGGCACCATAGGTTTGGGCTTCCGCGCGCGCGGTGTCCCAGGCCACCCCGTTAAAAATCATCTCAAAGGTGCTGCCGCGACCGATCTCCGACCTCACGGTGATTCGCCCCCCCATCATTTCCACCAGGCGTTTGGTAATGGTGAGTCCCAATCCGGTGCCGCCGTATTGTTTGGTGCTCTGACCGTCCTGCTGCTTGAAGGCTTCGAAAATCGTCTCCCTCGACTCCGGCTGAATGCCGATCCCCGTATCCTCTACAGCCATCAACAGGTCCAGTTTCCCCTCGTCCTCCGCCCGATCCAGTTTTTCAGCGTAAAGCCGGATATGACCCGATACCGTGAATTTCACCGCATTTCCCATGAGGTTGAAAAGAATCTGCCTGAGCCTTACCTCGTCCAGAAGGAGGTATTCGGGAATATCGGAATCGATCTCGGTAATAAATTCAAGCCCCTTGTCCTTGATTTTCAGGGAAAAGATATCCCGTATCTCGTCAAAAACGGCAGCAAGATTGACGGGTTCGTATTGAAGCTCCATCTTCCGGGCCTCGATCTTGGAGAGATCGAGGATATCGTTGATGAGGGTAAGGAGGCTTTTGCCCGACGAGCGGATGGCATCCAGATAGCTTCGCTGTTTTGGATCGCTGATCAGGGAATAGAGCAGGTCGGTGAATCCCAACACCGCATTCATGGGCGTCCGGATCTCGTGGGACATATTGGCCAGAAATTCGCTTTTTGCCCGGTTGGCGGTTTCCGCAGCCTCCTTGGCCTTCTTGAAGGCTGTTACGGACTCTCTCAGGGCATGGGTTCGCTTTACGACAAGGTCCTCCAGATGCTCCCGATGTTCCTTCAGTTCGCTCTGCTGTGATTGAATTTCCGTTAGCATTTCATTGAAGCCGTCAATCAGCACGCCGATTTCGTCATCCCGCTGAAATTTCTCCGCACGGACCGAATAGTCTTTTTTTTGAGAAATGAGCTTCGCCGTCTGGGCCAGATTCAGAATGGGAATGGAGATGATCCGCTGCAGCAGGGACGAAAGCATCAGCGCCACCAGAAAAGCCATCAGGATGATAACGCAGACGATGGCGATATAGCGGGCCAATTGACTCCGAATCTCATCCAGATCGTGCTGAATGAAAACCGTGCCGATCTTTTCCTCGTCAATGAGGATCTCCTGGAACAGAAAGAGATAATCCCCTTCAAAGTAGTGACTGGTCCCCTGAATTTGCGGCGGCCTAACGGCATTTCCGCCTTCGGAGGCGGCATATGCCGCAAAGACGGTACCGTCCGCCCGGTAAATACAAGCATAAACGATACCGGTGTTGGCGCGAAAAGCTGAAAGGTGCCTTTCGGCGGTGAAACGGTCATCGAAGACCAGCGCCCCCTCGCTGTTGATGCCGACGACTTTGGCAAGGGTGGAAAGATCCTTGATCAGATTTTCACGGAAGGAGATGACGCCGATGGTGACAAAGGCAACGGACGCCAGAAGAAGGGTGATACCGCTGGTGCACAGGATGATGAGAATCAGCTTTTGTTTGATGGAAGTCCTGAATCGGTGCATGAGCTCATTCTTCCCGCTTCTGAACGATATCCGCCGACATCAGCAGCTGTGAACTGAATTTCAGTCCGGCGGATTCTGCGGCGTCCAGATTGACTTCAAAGCGAAGCTGGTTCCGGTTCACAAAAAAATTGATGACCCCCCCCATGCGGGTGAACCCTTTGATTTCTCCGATACTCAGAATTCCCGGTTTCCGGACCATGCCCAGGGTCGGTGCCACGAATGTCTCGTCGTCCGAGGCGATGAATAGAATCTGGCAGGCATCCAGAGATTCGTCGGCCGCGATTTTTCTGACGTCGATCCTTCGGCCTTTCACGACTCTGTCCTGCAGGGAGAACAGCATGTCGGCGGCGGGGTTTGTGGAGGCGATGCACAAATTGATGGGGCTGTCGGAAGAGGGAAAGGTCTCGGGCGGCCATTGGGTAAACCGGATAAAATGATAGACGAAGCCCAACTTTACCTTGTACTCCGCGCCGGAGAGGGTCTCTCCGGAAACAACGCCCGGCAGCCAGGCCGTCAGGCAGAACAGGATGGCCCAGATCTTCAGGCCGGCGCGTCGATGTCCCGTCGATATCAAGCGAGTCCCCCTTAGAAGCACCAGTCCGCCTTGAGATAGATGCTGCGCTCCACCTCGATGGAAGAGAATTCGGCATGACGCGGCTCCAGGAGATTCTGACCCACCACAGACAGCTCCAGCCGGTCGGTGGGACGATAGGCGAGCCGGGCATCCAGTGAGGCATATTCATCCACGTCGTTCTCATTGAGTCGATCCACATACCGAAACCACAGATCCAGCTCGAGCTGCGACGTGATGTTGAGGGCGGAGCGAATGGATATCTGGTTTCTCGGGTTGCTCGCCTGGATAAGATAGGTTTCGTCCTCCCCTGTATCCAGGAGCCCCGGATTCAGATTGGTCTCGAGGAACGTATAGGAACCCTGGAGCAGCCAGAAAACGGTCGCCTGCCAATAGGCGGCCAGCTCGATACCGAAGGATTCCCCCCGGAGGCTGTTGTCGAAGTGCAACGGAACGATAACGTACGGGGCCCCTTCGACTTCAATTTTTCCGTCATGATCGTAGCGATAAGCGATGAGGTCTTCGTAATCGTTGTAAAATGCCGTGGTGTCGAACCACAGGCTCGACGCCGGCTGGAATCGATAGCCGGCCTCGTAGGCCACCAGGGTTTCGGCGTTGAGCCCATTGTCTCCCATCCCCCTGTAAACCACGGGCACCTGGCCGATCGCCGATGGATCCGGCAGGGTCACCTCCTGGACGATGCCGTCGTGCTCGACCCGGGACGGCACCCGGGCCGCACGCGACACCGCTCCCCAGAAGGAATGCCGCTCGTCGAGGTTCCAGAGAAGCCTGGCGCTGGGCTGAATTTCCCACCTCGTGTAATCGTTGTGTTCGAACTTGGCGCCCAACGTCAGGTTCAGCCGATCGAAAATTCGAATGCGGTCCTGGACAAAAGCGCTGTAGTATTGAAGTGTTTCCGCGTCAGGGTCGAGGATGGTTTCTTCGGAGTTCTTAAAATTATCGAGGATAAGCCGGTAATTGAGCCCCCAAACCAGCTCATGACGATCCCGAAACGGGAAACGGTGCTGAAAATCCAGATCGAAAGTACTCGCCTCTACATTGGCATAATCAATGTCCTTGTCGTAGTAGTCATAAAAGAACTGGAGGACGCTGTCGGATTTCTCCGAAAAGGTGCGGGTCCACCGGCTCAGCATGTGGCCGCCTTTCGCTCGCGAGGTATCCCGGATCTGACGAATATGGGGGGCTTCAGGGGCCAGCATGGGAATTTCGGCTCGGTACCGGTTCTTGAAAACCTCTCCCTGCAAAAAAACGCTGTCCCGGCCGTCTTTCGGCTTCCATTCCATTCGGGCACCGCCCCGGCCCGACTGCCAATCGCTGTTGACGCCGTCATCCTGAATCGGATCATCGCTCTGGAACAAACTGCCGCGATCGAAATATTTAGCGTAAATCCGGTAATGACTGTCACGGCCGAAAACGCCGCCATAGCGAAGCGTACCGATGCCCTCCTCGCTGCCGCCCAGTGCAGTCACCTCTCCCCCCTGGGTGTCGGCGGCTTTTTTGGTAATGATATTGATAACGCCGTTTACGGCATTGACGCCCCACAGTGCGGCCCCGGGTCCCCGGATAACCTCGATTCGGTCGATATCCTCCAGCACGGTATCCTGAATATCCCAGAAAACCCCCGATGCCAGGTGGGAATATATGCTGCGACCATCCATCAGAACGAGCAGTTTGTTAGCGAACAGTTGATTGAGATCCCGCATATTGACGGCCCATTCCGTAGCGGACACCCGAGCCACTTCCACGCCCGGCGCCATACGAAGGGCCTCGGGTATACTCGTCGCTCCTGATCGCCGGATATCGTCCTGGGTAATGACGAAGACGGCCGCCGGTATCTCGCTCAGATTTTTGGGCGTTTTGGAAGCCGAGGTGATCTTGACGCTTTTCAATTCCTCCAGACTGAACTGGGTAAAATCGATGTCGCCCTCGTCCGCCGGGCCCGCCGCGGAAACACCGGCCAACGGGGCCGTGAGCAGGATAATCCCAAGCACGACCCATCGGATTACATGCCGATGTTTTGAAGGTTGGACCACCTGTAACTGAAACATATATTCCTCACACACAAAAAGCTGTTTGGGTTTGTGGTGGGATATATTATATTTTTCCTGATAGAATGCAAACACTAAACGAAATCAAAAGATTTATTTCATAACAATATGGGAGAGCGCCATGCGTCATCCACTTTACCCGCATCTGTTTTCCCCTCTGGACCTCGGGTTCACTACACTGAAAAACCGGGTGCTCATGGGATCCATGCACACCGGACTTGAAGAGGCGCCCGGCGGCTTCAGCCGTTTGGCGGTCTATTATGCCGAACGGGTCCGGGGAGGTGCGGCCCTGATCGTCACGGGCGGCGTATCGCCCAACGCGGCGGGACGCACCACGGACGGGGCCGCCAAGCTGAATACCGACGCCGAAATGTCCCGGCACCGGGAGATTCCCAGAGCCGTGCATGCGGTCGGCGGGAAAATCGCCCTCCAGATTCTCCACGCCGGTCGATATGCCAATCATCGGGCTCCAGTGGCGCCGTCCCCGCTCCAGGCCCCCATCATCAGATTTAGCCCTCGTGCCCTGACCGACGAGGAGATTGAAGAGCAAATCCGGGATTTTGTCCGGTGTGCTGCGCTGGCGAAATCAGCGGGATATGACGGCGTAGAGATCATGGGGTCCGAGGGGTACCTCATCAACCAGTTCATCGCTCCCCGAACCAACCATCGAACCGATCGCTGGGGCGGGAGCTTTGAAAACCGCATCCGATTTCCCCTGGATGTTGTTCGGGGGATCCGGAAGGCCGTCGGCGAGGCCTTCATCATCCTGTACCGGCTGTCTCTCATCGACCTCGTCGACGGAGGCAGTACCTGGGATGAAGTACTCGCCCTGGGGCAGGCAATCGAAGGCGCGGGCGCAACATTCATCAACTCCGGTATTGGCTGGCACGAAGCGAGAGTCCCCACCATCGCCGCCATGGTTCCCCGAGCGGCTTTTACCTGGCTGACGGGTCGGCTTCGAAGCGCCGTTTCGATCCCGCTCATCACCGGCAATCGGATCAATATGCCCGAAACCGCCGAAACCGTCCTCGCCCGGGGCGATGCCGACATGATTTCCATGGCGCGGCCATTTCTGGCCGACCCGGAATTCGTCAAAAAGGCCCGGGAAATGCGCGCCGAAGAAATCAACACCTGCATCGGGTGCAATCAGGCCTGCCTGGATCACGTTTTCCAGGGACGCGTCGCATCCTGCCTGGTCAATCCCAGAGCATGCCGCGAAACCGAACTCACCTACATTCCCGCCCGAAAAAGAAAACGTCTTGCCGTAGTGGGCGCCGGTCCGGCAGGGATGTCCTTCGCCGTCATTGCCGCAAAGCGGGGGCACGACGTCACTCTTTTCGAAAAATCGGGCTGCATCGGAGGGCTGTTGAATATTGCCCGGCGCATTCCCGGAAAGTCTGAATTCGGGGAAACCCTCAGATATTTCGAGAAGCAATTGGAGATCAATCAGGTCAAGACCCGCCTTTATACGGAAGCCCGTTCGTCGGATTTGATGATGGCCGGGTATGACGCGATCATCCTGGCATCCGGGGTCGTTCCTCGGACCGTGACGATTCCCGGTGCCGACCACCCGAAGGTTCTGAACTACATGGCGGTGCTGAGCGACGAGAGACCGGTGGGCGGGCGGGTGGCCATCATCGGTGCGGGCGGCATCGGATTTGACGTCGCCGTTTACCTGACCCATGACGCCGCCGAGGTCGATCCGACGGTTTTTCTGCGGGAATGGGGCGTTGACACAGCATACGCGTCCCGGGGCGGTCTCCTTGAAACCGCCCGACAAACGCCGCAAGGCGCTCGGGAAATATACCTTCTGCAACGCAAAAGCGGAAAGCCGGGCAAGGATCTCGGCAAAACCACCGGATGGATTCATCGGACGGCCTTGATGCGCAAGGGCGTCAGGATGATGGGGGGCGTCACTTACCGCGGCATCGACGACAGGGGACTTCACATCGTCTTTCAAAACGAAGAGCGGCTGATCGAGGTGGACACCGTCGTCATCTGTGCCGGTCAGGATCCTCTCCGCACGCTGGAACCCGAACTCGTATCGGCAGGCATGCCCTGCTACTGCATCGGCGGCGCAGACAAGACCGCCCGACTCGATGCCAAGCGGGCAATTGCCCAGGGCGCACGGCTCGCTGCGGAAATTGATTTGAAATGTCCGGTATTCCATGGTAACGATTGAGTACAATGCATCCCCAAGCACCGATTCCAAAACGATTTCGGAAAGAAAGCCATTCCGGGTCGTCTGCGTTCCCCACCCTCGGCATCGTCGGCGATATCCGCCCATTGAAGCCCGTCCCACGGCCTCGGTCGATGGATGAGTCCCATCAAACGGAGTGAAACCATGAAAATCAGCAATGTGAACGAAATGCGGAGAATGGATCAGAAAGCCGTTCAACACTATGGCATTGTTGAAGAAATGCTGATGGAAAACGCCGGCCTGGCCGCCTATCGGGTGCTTTCGGCATCCATGAACATGGCCGGCAAACGCATTCTGGTCGTCTGCGGTATCGGCAACAACGGCGGCGACGGCCTGGTCGTGGCCCGAAAGATCCATTCCGGCGGCGGTGATCCCCGCGTAATCATTCTTTCGGATCCGGCGGGATACAAAGGCGCAGCCGGAACCAATTTCAGCATTATCTCACGGCTGGGCCTGAACGTTCGCGTCATCGACGACGCCGGATCTCTGCACGACGATCTTTGTTGCTGCGACGCCGTTGTCGACGCCATCTTCGGCACCGGGCTCACCCGTCCGGTGGAAGGGCACTACCGGGAGGTCATCCAGCGCATCAACCGCAGCGGAAAACCCGTCCTGAGCCTTGACATCCCTTCAGGCGTGGCAGGGGATACCGGCCGGATCATGGGCGAAGCCGTCCGCGCCGGCGACACAGTGACTTTCGGCCTGCCCAAGGTCGGCAATCTGCTTTACCCCGGGTACGATCAGGGGGGCCGGCTCCACGTCTCCCACATCTCTTTTCCACCCGCGCTTTATCAATCCGAAGCCCTCACCATCGCCCTGAACGACATGCCGAACCTGCCGTCCAGGGACCCTGTCGCGCACAAGGGAAGCTTCGGTAACGCTCTTTTCATCGCCGGGGCCGCCGCTTATTTCGGCGCCCCCTATTTTTCAGCGTCCGCGTTTCTGAAGGCGGGAGGCGGGTATGCCCGGTTGGCCGCGCCCCGCTCCATCATCCCGGTGGTTGCCCAGAAAGCGAGCGAAATCGTTTTTCATCCCCAGGTGGAGACCGCAAGCGGCAGCATCGCATCGACCAACGAAACAGCCCTTCGAGAGCTCGCCCGCCCGATGGATATGGTGGTAATGGGCCCGGGCCTCTCCCTCGACAGAGAAACCCAGGCCCTGGTGCGAGCCCTTACCCCCGCCCTCGGGGCGCCGCTCCTCCTGGACGGCGACGGCATCACCGCCGTTGCCGAAGACCTTGACGGCGTACGACAACGAAAACCGCCCACTATCCTCACCCCCCACCTTGGAGAAATGGCCAGGCTGACCGGGAAAACCATCGACACGATCTCTGCGGATCCGATAGAGATGCTGCGGAGGACGGCAATGGATCTCGGCGCCGTGATCGTCCTCAAGGGCCCCCACTCCCTCATCGGCTTTCCCGACGGTCGGGTGCGGATCAACATGAGCGGCAACGCCGGCATGGCAACCGCGGGCTCGGGGGATGTTCTCACGGGAACTATCGCGGCGCTGGTCGGCCTCGGGATGTCCCCGGAAGCCGCCGCCGCCGGGGGGACATTCCTCCACGGCATGGCCGGGGACCTGGCCGCGGATCAAAAAGGACAGGACGGCATGACCGCCCGGGACATCCTCGATTTTCTCCCCATGGCGCTCAAGGCCGTCCGGGAAGAGAAAACATCGTCTCAACCCTTTTACGGGGACAGATACCGAATTCCCGTGGTCGATGCCTGACGCCGGGGCACCGAAAGACGCCAGTGGTGTGCACGACCGTCGGCACCGTTGGAGGCCGAAGGCTGAAGGCTGAAGACTGAAGGGGCATCGCCGCCCCGTTCATCACAAACGCACCCTTTCAGCCTTCAGCCTCGACTGGCGATCAGCGGTCCGGACGCAAGCGCGTTTCATGGCCGCCCGAAGCAAGCTTTGAAGGTTTTTGTCGGATTTACCGCAGCCCTCAATAAAATGTTTCCGAATAGACTCTACCGCCGGGGAAGCGATCATCGATGATCAGGGTGGCCTCCCGGATCATCTCTCGCCGGCCGCAGAGATAGAAATCATACTCCCCCGGCGGAAGGCGGTCGGCTAAAAATACCGTTACCCTGCCATGGAAGGCGTCCCCGGGGAAGGCGGCATCCGTCGCGGTGGAGAGGCAGGGGACATAGCGAAGGGCAGATGTGCGGAAAAGCGCCTCGTAATAGAGGTCGGCCGCCGTCTGAACGCCGTGGAGCAGAATGAATCCTGCAATACCGGATCTGGCCATGGAAACGAACGGGGCGATTCCCGTACCGGTGGCGACAAACACCACCGGTTTTCCGGCACTCTGATAGGTAAAATATCCCTGGGGTCCGATGAACTCGAGAGTCGTTCCCATTTCGGTTTTCCCAAGAAAGGAGGAGTAAGCGCCGGCAGTCCGGACCAACAGTCGGATATCCGGATCCGATGGCGCGGTAATAAGGGAATATTCCCTCTCCATCATCCCGGAGATATCGTCACATCGGAAACGAATGAATTGTCCGGGTTCGAAGCCGAATTCCGCAGGCCGCCGCAGGCCGATTTCAAATGTTGCGGGGGACAGCCATTGCCGGTCTATCACCTGAGTACGGTAGAATTTCGGAGCGGCATCCCGGGACATCTTTTCACCCTTTCCACTGAATATCGGTAACGCCGGCAGCCAGATTGCAGTATCGGGCCAGCATGAAAAGATAATCTGAAAGGCGGTTGATATACGTCAAAAGATCCTGCACCGCCTCGAGGCGTAAATCCACCACGCCCCGCTCTCCCAAACGGATGATTCGACGCTCGGCGCGCCGGCATACCGTCCTGGCCACATGAGCCCATGCGGCGGGTATACTCCCCCCGGGGAGGATGAAGGATTTCAGCGGCGGCAGCTCCAGGTCCATCCGATCCATGGCCGACTCCAGTGCCCGGATCCTGTCCGGACCGATCCTTTCAAGCGAGCCAAAATGGGGGGCATCAGGTGTAGTTGCCAGAAGAGCGCCGATAACCATAAGATCCTTCTGAATCCCATGGACCTCTTCTCGAATGCTCGTTCGATCCCCCGTTAAGGATGCCGTGAGGGCACCCATAACCGCATTCAATTCATCAATATCTCCATACGCCTCAACCCGATCATCGCTCTTGTCAACCCGCTCTCCGCTGAAAAGGCTCGTTTTTCCTCGATCACCGCCGCCGGTATAGATTTTCACCACAGACTCCTTGGTTCTTGTTTTCCGTGTTTGCCGCACCTTTATGCAATCACCGGTCTACGAAAGTAGAGAATTGAGATATCAAATCGATTCCATGAAGGCAATACTTTTAAACGTATTGTTAATATTCAACTTTCGGTTTTCAAGGGTTGATGCCGGCAGGGAACGTCCCGCACGGTTTGGTTCAAGTGCCGCTGAAGCCTGCTCCGGACAGCCCGAAAATGCCCTTAAGCGCAAACCGTCCGGGTCGCTTGAAGACTGAAGGCTGAAGGCTATAGGCTGAAGGGGTGCGTTTGTGAGGAACGGGACGGTGATGCCCCTTCAGTCTTCAGCCTTCGGCCTTCAGTCTCTAAAGGCTCACCATCACGAGAGCCGACAGTTGAGTCGGTTTTCCAAAAACATACACGCGGATGGCAGGCAGTGGTTTTGATTTTTCTTGAATGCCGGCGCCAATCAGGTTAAAATATTATATTATGATCTCAAGCTCGGCCTCTCCGTTGATCAGCGTTATCATACCGACCCATAACCGGGCCTGGATTCTCAGGGACGCCATCGATTCAGTCCTCTCCCAGAAGGATTGCACCTTCGAGCTGATCGTCGTGGACGACGGCTCCACGGACGACACACCGGAGTTGCTTCGATCCTACGGAAACCGCCTCACCGCCATCCGACAGGAAAACCGCGGCGTCTCTGCGGCCCGGAACCTGGGGATCCGAAACGCAACCGGTCGATTTATCGCTTTTCTCGATTCCGACGACTACTGGCTTCCCGGGAAGCTTGCGGCCCAGGCCGCCTTTTTCAACGGCCGGTCGAACGCCCTCATCTGTCAGACCCAGGAAATCTGGATCCGGAACGGCGTCCGGGTCAATCCCCGCAAGCGACACCGTAAACGGACAGGAATGATCTTCGAACCGTCATTGCACCTCTGCCTGATCAGTCCTTCGGCTGTCATGATGCATCGATCCCTGTTCGACGTGGTCGGGCTATTCGATGAATCCCTGCCCGCCTGCGAGGATTACGACCTGTGGCTCCAGATCAGTTGCCGTTTTCCGGTTTTGCTGGTCGACGCACCCCTCGTCGTCAAACGCGGCGGACATCCCGACCAGCTCTCCCGGACACCGGGTCTGGACCGATTCCGGATCGCCGCTCTGGTGAAATGTATCGAACGCGCCCCCCTTACCGCCCTTCAACGCAATGCCGCTATCCGTGTCCTTGCGGATAAATGCCGGATCTACGGCGAAGGATGCCTGAAACGGGGACGCCGCAACGAGGCGCCCTACTATCTGAACCTTCCCCACCGATACCTTTCCCTGTACAAGAATGAGGACTGATCTCCGGTTGTTCGGCTTTCCCGGCATATCGTCCTTGAAACAGGGTTGATCTTTTGAAGGCCATGTACTAAATACCAATAACGAATCTTATCCAAATCCGTGCTTGTCCATGGAAAGCACTCGGAATAACCGTTACCGGCGGTCTACCGCCGACTCATGGGAAGATGAGGATCACCGATGGATCAAATGGATGCACCCGCTCCTTACGGCGGCGAACTGGTCAACCTGTTGGTGGATGATGAACGCATCGAATTGCTGAAAAAGATTGCCGGCAAGCTGACGGAGCTCACATTGACGGATCGCCAGATGTGCGATGTGGAGCTGCTCGCCACAGGCGCTTTTTCCCCCCTTCGGGGCTTCATGGTTCAATCCGAATATGCATCGGTGCTGGACCGGATGCAGCTCCAGAACGGACTGGTATGGCCGCTTCCCATCTGCCTGGATGTCAACGACCTCGCGGCAAGAACCCTGGAGGCCGGACAATCCGTCGCGCTCAGAGATGCCGAAGGCTTTCTCCTGGCGGTAATGCACATCGAGGATATTTTTCCGGCCGAAAAGGAAAAGGAGGCCGAGAAGATCTACGGGACCCGCGACCCCGCTCATCCGGGCGTCGACCACCTCATGAACGCCTGCGGAGATACCTACATCGGGGGCCGCATCGAAGCGATCCATTTGCCTCCCCATTTCGATTTTCAACGACTGCGAAGATCGCCGGTTGAAATCCGGCAGATGGCCGAAAAACTGGGATGGAACAGAATGGTCGGTTTCCACACCCGGAATCCCATCCATCGTCCCCAGTTCGAGTTGACCCTGAAGGCCATGCGAAAGGCCTCCGCCAACCTGCTCCTTCTCCCGACGGTCGGTATCACGATGCCCGGGGATTTCGACCATTACACCCGGATCAAATGCTACAGGGAGATTGCCAAACGCTACCCTCCCGACGCCCACATCCTGAACCTGCTGCCTTTGGCCAATCGCATGGCCGGTCCCAGGGAAGCACTCCTTCACGCGATTATCGCCAGGAACTTTGGATGTTCCCATTTTATTATCGGGGAGCATCACGGATCGCCGGACACAGACCAAAACGGACAGCCCTTCTATCCGGGCGCCGCAGCCCGGGAGTTCGCCGAGGCTTTCGACGGTCATATCGGCATTCAGATTCTGGGTTTTCAGGAGATGCTCTACCTGCCCTTCGAAGACGAGTACCGCTTTGCGGATCAGGTTCCCGACGGCACTCAGACCCTGTCCTTTTCGGGATTCGACATCCGTACCCGTATCCGCACCGGGCGAAAGGTCCCGCTCTGGGCCAGCTTTCCCGAGGTGATCTCGGCCCTTCGAAAAGCCTACCCACCCCCCAGGAAACAAGGGCTTACGGTTTTTTTTACAGGACTTTCCGGTGCAGGGAAATCAACCCTTGCCAAGATTCTCTATGCCCGTTTCATGGAGCTGGGCGACCGGCCCGTCACCCTGCTGGACGGGGACATCGTGCGGCAGAATCTCTCCCGGGAACTCAGCTTTTCAAAAGAACATCGGGACATCAATGTCCGTCGCATCGGTTTTGTGGCGAGCGAAATCACCAAAAACCGCGGCATCGCCATCTGCGCTCCGATCGCACCCTATGCCTCGACCCGAACCGAGATCCGAAGACGCATCGAAGAATATGGAGGATTTGCAGAAGTTCATGTGGCGACGCCCATTGAAGAATGCGAAAAACGGGACCGAAAAGGCATGTACGCCAAGGCCAGAGCAGGACTCATCAAAGGTTTCACCGGAGTGGACGATCCCTACGAACCCCCTGAATGCCCCGAACTTCGTATCGATACGACCCACATGACGCCCAATGAAGCGGTAAAGGATATCCTGCTGTTCCTGGGCGAAAAAGGTTATATCTGATCGCGGCCCAGCGGTCACGGGCCGGGGTCGGCTGATTGAAAAACGTCAACGAGGTTGATTCATGATACATCCGGTTATTCTGGCAGGCGGATCGGGCACACGACTGTGGCCCCTTTCGCGGGAGCTCTATCCCAAGCAGCTGCTGAAGCTGGTGACGGAGAACACGATGCTCCAGGACACCCTGCTTCGGCTTACGGGCATCGCCGAATTGGGCGCCCCCATCGTCGTCTGCAATGAAAATCATCGCTTCATGGTTGCGGAGCAGATCAGAGCCCTCGGCCTGAATCATGCCGACATCATACTGGAGCCGGTCGGCAGAAACACGGCCCCGGCCGCAGCCGTAGCCGCCTTGCGGGCGCTGTCGTCGGGAAACGACCCGCTCCTTCTAATTCTGCCGGCCGACCATTTCATTCGGGATACGGCTGTATTTCACCGAGCCCTTCAGACCGGGGTCCGCTTTGCGGAACAGGATCGTCTCGTCACCTTTGGTATTGTTCCCGAAACTCCGGAGACCGGCTACGGCTATATCAAAAAAGGGCGGGCTCTTGACGAGCCCGGACCAGACAAGAATTCCATCGCCGTCGCCATCGATCGATTCGCGGAAAAACCCGACCTGGACACGGCCGTCGCCTATATCGATTCAGGCGACTACTGCTGGAACAGCGGTATGTTCCTTTTCAGAGCGAAGACCCTCGTGCAGGAAATGGAAAACTGGGTTCCCGAAATAGTGGCAGCCTGCAAACATGCCCTTGCGAAGGGGAAAAAGGACCTCGACTTCTTCAGGCTTGACTGCGGCGCCTTCGAGGCGTGTCCCAGCGATTCCATCGACTACGCCGTCATGGAAAAAACCGCCAGAGGCGTTATGATCCCTCTCCAGGCCGGATGGAGCGACCTGGGATCCTGGGAAGCCCTCTGGCAGGCGGGAACAAAAGACGCCCACGACAACGTCGTCCAGGGCGACGTGCTGCTTCATGATGTCGGCAATTCCTACCTCAGAGCCGATTCCCGGCTCGTTGCGGCTGTTGGGCTCAAAGACCACATCGTTGTGGAGACCGCCGATGCGGTGCTCATTTCACCTCGCAGCGAGGTACAGGATGTCAGGAGCCTTGTCGACAAGCTCAAGAAGGCACGGCGCATCGAGAGCGTCACCCACAAAACCGTCTACAAGCCCTGGGGCACCACCGAAAATCTGGTGAAATCAGAGCGCTTTCAGGTCAACCGCCTTACGGTGAAACCCGGTGCCGTGCTCTCTCTCCAGAAGCATTTCAACCGGGCCGAACACTGGATCGTTGTCCGGGGAACCGCCCTGGTTATCAGGGGGGAGGAAGAAATGATCCTTAAAGAAGACAGCTCCACATATATTCCCCACGGCATGGCTCACCGCCTGAGCAATCCCGGCAAGATCCCTCTGGAGATCATCGAGGTCCAGTCCGGAGATTATCTGGGGGAAAACGATATTATCCGCCTTGAGGATCCTTACGGCGAGACGCCTGGACCCTTGTGACGAGGCGGTCAAACAAGCGATCGAAGATTCGCGAAGCCTCTTTCAGCGCTTCTCTGGAATCAAAAACCGATTCCAATTCCTGGAAAAGCGTGTTGTAGGCCGGCACCCCTCCACAAGGGATCGATGCGATCGGATCGCCGGTCGCCCGCCCATAATCCACGGAAGGCTTCGGGTACTTTCGATCCTCGAAAAAGTAGCTCCCCAGCTTGCCGGGCCTGGCTCTGAACGGCCAGTCCCGACGGATCGCGAAAAAATCTCGAATTACACTCTCCCGATCGTCGTCCCCCAATATGTCTCCGGATACCAGCGGACGTTCTATCCGTTTTTCAAGTTCATGAAAAAACGCCGTCACCAAAGCGACTTCCGTCACGATCAGCCCATAGGCGTGCCAATCGTCGGCCACCCCTCGAAGCACTTGTTTGTACACCGGATTGAGGGTCTTACAGGACATGCAGAAATAAGTGCGACATGCCATGCCGCCGTAGTAGCTGAGGCCTCGTAAATCGATCCCCGCGTTTCCTTCACCGAGAGGATGAAGAAGGCATCCCACACGGGATCGTTTTTTTCCCACCAGGCCGAGATATGGACAATGATAAAATTCAGGATAGGGTCGATCCTGAGATTCACGCACCAGAACGGCGTTGCCGAATGCCAGGATGGCCGCCACATCCCTCGGAATTTCGGCAAATGCGCGCGTCCGACGATTCAGGTTGTCCAGCAGGGCCTCCCGTGAGGCATCGGCAACATTGTAAAGGCCGCAACAGGCCCCGCACGAGACGTCCTCGTTCACCTGGCAGAGATAGACCCCACCCGGAACGCCGATATCCTTTTCAATCAGTGAAACCATCTCTTCGCTTCCCACCACCGGCGCCGCCATTGGATGGAGGGCAAGGGGCGCGGTCTATCTATAAAACAAACCCGATCGAATCCAGAGGAGTTGTTGCGGACAGTCGCGGATTGGAAATGGTCGTCCCGGACAGCCGAAGATCCGACTGCCCGGAAATTACGCTACATCACGCTGGAGAAAAAACCGGCCTTCAGGAACTCCCGGTTCGCGCGGGCAATGTTGACGATGGAGATTTCTTTGGGGCATTCCGCCTCGCACTCTCTTTCGTTGCTGCAGTTGCCGAAGCCCAGGGCATCCATCTCCCGGATCATGTTGAGGGC
Source organism: Desulfococcus multivorans (assembly GCF_001854245.1). Lineage (GTDB taxonomy): Bacteria > Desulfobacterota > Desulfobacteria > Desulfobacterales > Desulfococcaceae > Desulfococcus > Desulfococcus multivorans. Next base: position 3,056,484 of record NZ_CP015381.1, read on the forward strand.
TCTGCGAGCCGCCTCCGGACGTCCCTGGGGAAGAAGCGCCAGATGAGAAATTTTGGCGCTGGTGAAGAGCATGGCGGAGGCGTTGGGACATGCCGCGACACAAGCTCCGCAACCGATGCACTGGGCGGCATCCATGGCTTTTTCCGCTACATCCTGGGAAATCGAGATGGCATTGGCGTCCGGGGCTCCTCCGGCGTTGACGGAGATAAACCCGCCCGCCTGGATGATACCGTCAAGGGCGCTTCGGTCGATCATCAAGTCTTTCAAAACCTTGAACGCCCGAGCGCGGAAAGGTTCGATGACCACCGTGTCGCCGTCCTTGAAATGACGCATGTGGAGTTGGCAAAGGGTTGTCCCCTTTTCATGGCCGTGGGGATGCCCTCCGACCACGCAGCCGCATTGGCCGCATATCCCCTCCCGGCAGTCGCTGTCAAATGCGATGGGGTCCTTGTCTGAGAGCGTCAGCTCTTCGTTGACGACATCGAGCATCTCCAGGAAGGACATATCCGTCGAAATGTTATTGGCGCTGTAATCTTCAAACCGGCCTTTATCCTTGGGACCGTTCTGACGCCATACCTTCAGGGTTAGATTAATAGCTTTCGATGTCACTTGTAGCTCCTTTGCGTTAGTTTGACGTATTCAAATTCCAGGGGCTCTTTGTGGAGTACGGGGTCCTCGCCCGGTCCTCGATCTTCCCAGGCGGCGGCATAGCAGAAATTGTCATCGTCCCGAAGCGCCTCGCCCTCTTCGGTCTGGAACTCCTCGTTGAAGTGGCCACCGCAGGATTCCTGACGATGGCGGGCATCAACGACCATCAGTTCGGCGAACTCGAGAAAATCGGCCACACGGCCGGCTTTTTCAAGGCTCTGGTTAATATTCCGGGTCTCGCCGGGAACCCGAACATTTTCCCAGAATTCCGAACGAAGTTCCTGAATCATGCCTCTCGCCTTGTCGAGACCGTCGTTGTTCCGGGCCATGCCGCAATATTCCCACAGGATATGGCCGAGTTTTTTGTGAAAATCGTCCACGGTCCGCTTGCCGTTGATGGACATGAGCTTGTTGATACGGTCGCTCACCTGACCGAGGGTATCCTTGAAGGCCGGATGATCGGTGGTGACGATCTCATGGGATTCACCGGCAAGGTATCCGCCGAGGGTATACGGGATGACAAAATAGCCGTCCGCCAGGCCTTGCATCAGAGCACTGGCGCCCAACCGGTTGGCACCGTGATCGGAAAAATTGCACTCACCCGCGGCGAACAGACCCGGGACGGTAGTCATCAGATTGTAATCGACCCAAAGGCCCCCCATGGTGTAGTGAACCGCCGGATAGATCATCATCGGCATCTGATAGGGATCCTGAGCCGTTATCTTTTCGTACATCTGGAACAAGTTGCCGTATTTCTTGGCGATGACGTTTCGGCCGTCCCGCTCTATGGCGTCCCGGAAATCGAGGTAGACGGCCAGGCCGGTCTCGCCGACACCCCGCCCCTGATCACACTGTTCTTTGGCGTTTCGAGATGCGACGTCTCGAGGCACCAGGTTGCCGAAGCTTGGATATTTCTCCTCGAGATAGTAAAAGCGCTCGGATTCGGGAATGTCACCGGGGGCCCGCTTGTCGCCCGGTTTTTTGGGAACCCACACCCGACCGTCGTTCCGGAGACTCTCGCTCATGAGGGTGAGCTTCGATTGATAGTCGCCATGGACGGGAATGCAGGTGGGATGGATTTGAGTGTAACAGGGGTTGCCGAAGAAAGCGCCTCGACGATAACATCGGTAGGAGGCGTTGACGTTACAGTTCATGGCATTGGTGGAGAGGAAAAAGACATTCCCGTATCCGCCGGTGGCCAATACCACCGCATGAGCTGCGTATGTCTCGATCTCGCCGTTGATCAGGTTCCGGGTCACGATACCCCTGGCCTTGCCGCCGACGAGCACCAGATCGAGCATCTCCCGCCGGGGATACATCTTTACCTTGCCGGCCGCGATCTGCCGGGAAAGAGAGGCATACGCCCCCAACAGCAGCTGCTGCCCCGTCTGGCCGCGGGCATAGAAGGTTCTGGAGACCTGGGCGCCGCCGAAGGAACGGTTGGCCAGTTGACCGCCGTATTCCCGGGCAAAAGGGATGCCCTGGGCCACACCTTGGTCAATGATGTTCCGGCTGACCTGGGCCAGGCGATACACGTTGGCCTCACGTGCCCGGAAATCGCCTCCTTTGACCGTATCGTAGAACAACCGCCAGATGGAGTCACCGTCATTCTGGTAATTTTTAGCGGCATTGATGCCGCCCTGGGCCGCGATACTGTGAGCCCTTCTCGGGCTGTCCTGAATGCAGAAGTTCTTGACATTGTACCCCAACTCGGCAAGCGTCGCAGCGGCGGCACCCCCGGCCAGGCCGGTGCCGACGACGATAATGTCGTATTTTCTTTTGTTGGCGGGATTGACGAGTTTGAGATCAAAACGATGTTTGTCCCATTTATCCTGGATGGGACCGCTCGGAATCTTGGCATCAAGCTGCATGGACGAAACCTCCTTAGGCAAGAATGGAAACATAAATCGGAATGAAGCCGAAGCCGACGCCGACGAGAATGCTGAACGCGATACCCGCCACATGGATGATCGGCATGTATTTGGGATGGTTGGCGCCAAGAGTCTGGAAGGCGCTCCAGAAACCGTGGCTGACGTGGACGGCGACGACAATCATGGCGGCGACATAAGTGATCACATACAGGGGATTGGAAAAGGCATTTGAAACAATTTCAAAGATCGTGGTGTGGGTTTTGTCGACGAAATGAAAGTTCAGCAGGTGAAAAATGATGAAAAGCAGCATCAGGATACCGGTATAGGGCATGGTTTGGGAGCCGATGGTGCGTCCTCCGCCGCTTTTGTTGACGGCATAGCGAACCGGTCTTGCCGTGTAGTTCTGGTAGAAGAGGTAGAGCCCGACACCCACATGGACAACGGCGAAGGTCAGGAGCCCCAACTCCATCAGGGTAATCAGGGGACCCAGGGAATGGAGGTGTTCCGCGTAGCTGTTAAAGGCATCCTTTCCCCCATAAATGGTCAGGTTTCCGGCAAGATGTCCCGACAGGAACCCGATGAAGCCCAGGCCGGTAAGGGCCATGAAGAGCTTCTTCCCGATGGAAGTTCCCACAGTCTTTGCAATCCAATTCATCTTTTCCTCCACTGCTAAAGAGTTGAAATGTGGTTATATAATAAATCCCCAAACAAATAAGGAAGTTAAATTTATCCAAGCCAGGAATGATCATGGCCTGCAAACAATAGTTACTATTGGTTTCACTCCGGTCTGTCAACATAATTTTTGAGCCACCATTCATCCCACTCCGTCTCCATGATCTTTTGGGCCAGCAATTTCCCCGTTTCCGTCTTGAGGCGCTGCAATACCGTAGGAAGCCATTTTTGGGGCGGCGAGTGCCCGATGTCCATAAGCGCCTTCAAATCGAGTATGAAGGCGATTTGATCCGCGTCATGGGCCAGAAGCGATTCCCGGGTTTCACCGGATCGGAACTCTTCGATCAACCCGGCTATACTCGAACCGAAAGGAAGGTCCTTTATCGTATGACGGACCGCTTTGGCCTCGTTGGATGACACATAGTTTTTTTGCACGTAGTTGAGATCTCCGGTTCGGGCTTCGGGGAGATCGTGGATCAGACACATGGAAATCAGCTTCAGGGCGTCGACGCTTGGATCCATTTCCGCCATGGCATACGCGATGAAGGTGATCATGAAAGAATGTTCCGCCACAGACTCCTCTCCGGCACCCAGAAAATGGTATCCCGACCGGGGAATTTCCTTCAACATTTTTGCTTCAAACAACAAGTTTACAATTGTTCTCATATATTTCTCCGTTTTTTCATAGAGTTACATCCTTTTTTTTCTTTCAGGGCACACCGAAATCATGACGCCGCAGGCACAATACAACGCATTAATTTTATTGTATTTTAATTATCATAACCATTCTTGTGCAATTCGCTTGACACCCTATTTTTGTTCATATACCTTAGAACATTTGAAATACATAGGTTTAAAAGCACAACGATCGGAGACATTCATGACCAACAATCTGGATATTCTTCATATTGTCGCGGAGGCCGGTTACATGGTCCAACTCGTCCTCCTTCTGCTCCTCTTTTTCTCACTGACATCCTGGACCATCATCCTCATCAAGTACCTTTATATGCGCAGAGCTTTCAGACAATCGGAAGCCTTCACAGACATTTTCTGGGAAAGCCGAGATTTGTCCCTTGCTTATAAGGAGGCCAGAATTCTGGACGGCAGCCCCCTGGCGAGGGTCTTCAGCATCGGATACGTCGAACTCAAAAAACTCCGCCAGTCAAACAACAAATCCACCGGTGAAGACGGGAATTCGCTCATCGAAAAATTTACCGGCATCGACAACGTCAAGCGCGCCCTGAGACGTGCCATCACCACCGAGACCACCCGCATGACCCAGATGATCCCATTCCTGGCGACGGCGGGCAACACGACACCGTTTATCGGACTTTTCGGAACGGTTTGGGGGATCATGGAATCCTTTCGGGGTATCGGGCAAAGCGGCACGGCCAGTCTGGCGGTGGTCGCGCCCGGCATATCCGAAGCCCTCGTGGCCACGGCGGCCGGGTTGGCGGTGGCCATTCCGGCCGTTATCGCCTTCAACTATTTCATGCAGCGCATCCGGGTGATGGAATCGGAGCTTCAGAGTTTTGCCGCCGACTTTCTGAACATCATCGAAATCGACATTCTTCCGGCAAAGGGTAAACGATAATGGCCATTGAAAGCAACAGCGACCGTCTGATGTCCGACATCAACGTCACGCCTTTCGTGGACGTGATGCTGGTGCTGCTGATCATTTTCATGGTATCGGCTCCGATGATGACCCAGGGGGTGGATGTTGCCCTTCCGGAGGCAGTGTCGAAGGCCCTCCCCTCCGATGCCGAGCAGCTGATGGTGACGGTCGACGCCCAGAACACGATTTTCATCAACGATTATGAGGTTTCCCTTGATTCCCTGCAGGAGAAACTGATAAAAATTCTCGATGGATCCCATGACCGTCAGGTCTATTTCCGGGCCGACAAGGACATCGCCTACGGTATGGCTGTTCGGGTCATGTCTGAGATCAAAGGCGCCGGTGTGGAAAAGCTGGGGATGGTGACGGAACCTCTCGGCACCAACCGGGACACCTCCGGCAAAAAGGCCGCCGCATCCCCGACGGATACGGACAGGATGTCCCGCACGGGGATAAAGCCTGACGCGAAACGAAAGAACGCCGCGTCCAAAGATAGAGTTTAATGAAAGAACGTTCCAGAGAAAACCGGTCTCCCTTCAACGGTCATACCGTCGACACCCGCATCCTCACTTCGTCCTTTATCGGATCCGTCCTGGTTCATGCGATACTCTTCGGCATGCTCTTTGTCGGCTTTGACCGCAAACCGAAAATCGAGGCACCCCCGGCGGCCATCAACGTCACCATGATCTCTCCCGGCGAGCTTCCCCAGTCGGGACCTCCCGCAGGCGCGCGGACGAAAAACAGGAAGTCGGTGCCTGAGGCGCCCGTGGTAACATCGGAGGACCCTGACGTCATGGCGTCCGAGGAGCCCGATACCGCCGTCGAAGCACCGGAACCGCCGTCACATGCGGAAACGGCGCCGGCTCGGCAGCCCGAGGTATCGGAAGCGCCGGAGCCCGTCGTCAAAAAGCCGACACTCAAAAAGCCTGCGGACATCCCCAAGCCGATGCCCCCCACATCCAAGGAGCAGGTGGTCATCAAAGAGGCTCCAAAAGTTGAAAATACACCTCCGGTCAAGACTGCAACGCCGAAAAAGCCGAAAACCGCGGAACCGAAAACCGTTGTTGAGCCTAAACCCGATATGACGGATGAAAAGCCAAAAACCGCGGCGTCCAAACCCAAGGCGGCCCAATCCGAGCCCAAGGTGATCAAGCCCGGTAATGAAACCCGGAAGACCGCCGGGACTCGGAAGTCGGCCGTAACGCCATCGGCCGATCGGGCGGAATCCATTAAAGAGGCGATCGAGAAAGTCAAGGCACGGACCAGGCAAGGATCCGGGTCCGGCTCTGGATCCGGATCCGGGGGCACTGCCCTTGCCGCCAAGGGGACCGGCGCCGGCAGCGGCGGGAGTGATCGGACCGGCCGGGGGGCCGTCAGCGGAAAAGGAGCGGCCGGAGGGATGATGGGCGGCATCAGTGATATCTACAAGGCCCAGATATCCTATCAAATCGAGCGAAATTGGGCTTTTTCGGCCAATCTTGCCGCCGGAAGGAAGGACCTTAAAACAATCCTCGTCATTACCATTCTCCCGACGGGGAAGATTCAAAATCTCTGGTACGAACAACGCTCAGGCAATAATTTCCTGGATCAGTCCGCCTATAATGCGGTCATGAAGTCCGACCCGCTGCCGCCGCTGCCGAAGGGACTTTCGGAGTACACTATTGCCTTGGTATTCACCCCCACGGGATTGAACTGACTCATCCAACCGCATCCGAAAACAGGTGATAAGGACGATCGATGATAAAAGACGTATGCAAGACAGTATTGATGGGCGTGGTGTTCTGGCTCGCCTCTCTGAGCGTTGCTTCGGCCCAGTATGACTATATCGACATCCGGAATCCGTCACTCAAAAAAATTCCCATCGCCATACCCGCCTTTCGGGTTTCGCCGACGGACTCGGCAGTCGCTTTGAAAAGCTCGAACCAGGTTGCCGAATACCTCGATTTCACCGGTTTTTTTAAGATCCTGGACCGAGGGATGTTTTTGATGGATCCCCAGAATCCGGAAACCGACCGGGCGACCGTCAAGTTTCAAAACTGGAAGACCATCGGTGCGGAATTATTGGTCACCGGGAACATCCTGACACAGGGAGATCTTGTCGATATGGAGCTGCGGCTCTTTGATCCCTTCAAGGGAGAAATGCTGATCGGCAAACGGTACAAAGGGTGGAAAAAGGACATGCCCCAAATGCTGCGCCGTTTCTGCAGCGAGATCATTTATCTGCTGACCGGGAGTTGGGGGGTCTTCGACAGCAGAATCGCGTTCGTCTCCACGGCAACGGGCCACAAGGAGGTTTTCACCTGCGATTTTGACGGCAGCAATCCCAAACAGATGACGCGATTCAAATCCATTACGCTGACGCCGGCATGGGGAATGGACGGTTCGTGGATAGCTTACACTTCCTATGCCAAGGGCCGACCCGATCTTTACATCCTCAATCCCACTGGAAAACAGGGCACCATCGTCTCAAAAAAAGGATTGAACACCACGCCCGCCTGGGTACCGGGTCAGTTCAAGCTTGCGGCGACCTTTTCCTTTTCGGGAGATCAGGATATTTATCTGTTGACCGGCGACGGGAAAATCATTAAACAGCTGACAGAGAACTGGGGTATCGACACCTCTCCGACCTTTTCACCCGACGGTCGCAGGATGGCCTTTGTTTCAAACCGTTCAGGAACTCCTCAGATCTACATCAAGGACATCGGATCCGGAAAAGTCGAGCGCCTGACCTATGAGGGGAGATACAATACCCAGCCCAACTGGTCGCCTAGAGGAGACAAAATCTGTTATACAACCATTGAAGGCGGAGAAATCAATATCCATGCCATGGATCTGAAAACCCGTCAGGCGGCACGGTTAACCTATCATGCAGGTAAAAACGAAGCCCCGTCATGGTCGCCCGACGGCACCCTGATCGTTTTCAGTTCAAATCGAGAAAAAGGGATATCCCGGATATACGTCATGACGGCATACGGAACAGATCAACGACGTCTGATCCAGATGGGCGGGGAGCAATTCACGCCAAGTTGGTCCCCTAAAGCCGCCGGAAACTGAACGCCTACCGGCAGATATCACTTTGGCCAATAATCCGTAGTTCAAGATACACTCTACAATTTTATCCAGGAGGAGAAGTTATGCGTGGGAAATGGTGGATCATTCTGGCTGTTTTTCTGGTCATTCCCGGTCTGTTGACAACGACGTCCTGTTCCAAAAAAATGGTCAAGAGCGATGGCATGACCATGGCGGGAGAAGGTGCTGTTTCCGACGAGGCATCCGCAGGCGATACAGGCTACGCTCAGGGAGGGCTTGATCAGGGAGGCCTTGATGAGGAAGGTCTGACCCCCGAGCAACGGCGGGCTAAAGAGCAGTTCCTGAACGAGCACATTTATTTCGAATTCGACAGTGATATTCTCTCCGGCGAAGCCCAGTCCATCCTGATGAAAAAAGCGGAATATCTGCAGGACAATCCGAACCGGAGCGTCACCATCGAAGGCCACTGTGACGAGAGAGGCACCACCGAGTACAACCTGGCATTGGGAGATCGCCGCGCCCAGAGCGTCAAAAGATATCTCGAGACATTGGGAGTTGCAGCATCACGGATGACGCCCGTCAGCTACGGCGAGGAAAGCCCTGCCGATCCAGGCCATGACGAAGAAGCCTGGGCAAAGAATCGACGCGCGCAGTTCGTCTTCAATTAATCCTCGAATCCTCGAAAACGGGCAGGACGTACTATTGCCGGCCTTTCTTGAGCGCCGGCAATAGGCTTTTTCCGCATCTTCATATTTCACGAATATCACGACGGGATAACGGCAATGAAACCAATCCGGATGACATGTCTGGCGACCACCCTGATTTGCGGAATGATGGGTTGCGCAAGCCAAAGCGATATCAGAATTCTTGAAGACCGGGTGATAGCCCTCGAGCGGCGAAACCTGGAACTTCAACAGCAAACCACGGAAGATATTGATGCCAAGGCGGCGGCATTGAGAAATCAGTCCGCCAGTCTCCAGGTGGCAACAGATCAGGTCCGAAATGAAATCCAGGCCCTTGACGGAAAACTCGAGGAAACCCGCTATCAGCTCACGGAACAGACGCGGACCTCGGAAGATGTTTCCCGGCGGCTCACACGGATTGAGGACATTCTCCAGATTCCGGTTTCCGATATGGCCTCAGGATCTACTGTTTCCGGGAGCAACGCACCTTCTCCGAGTGCTCCCACTACGCCCGCAACCCAAGGAGCAGCCGCGATCGCCGCCACTGAAAACGAACTCTACCAAACGGCCAAGCAGGCCTTTGACCGAGGAGATTTCGATCAAGCCCGCCAAGGCTTTCAAGAGTTGCTCCTGCAATACCCCAACGCCAGGAATGGAGACAGCGCGCAGTTCTGGATCGGTGAAACCTTTTACCGACAAAAGGAATACGAGCAGGCCATACTGGAATATCAGACGGTGATCGAAAAATATCCCAGCGGGAAAAAGGTTCAGGCAGCTTTTTTGAAACAGGGATTCGCCTTCGCCGGCATGGGAGACAAGGCCAATGCACGGCTGATCCTCCAGGAGTTGATCGAGAAATATCCGGGCTCGAGCGAAGCCAAAATCGCTCGCCAGAAATTGAGCACCCTCTGATGTCGCCTTCTCCCGCCAACGGCAGGATCGGGTTCCTTGCTTCCCCATGTTCACGGTGATCGGTATCGATCCCGGTCTGGCGGATACGGGAATCGGTGTCGTCAGAGGGCGAGGAATGACGGTGAACGGATATGCCTACGGCAGTATATCCACACTGCGCTCACAAATGCTTGCAGACCGTTTGGAAAGAATTTATACCAAACTTTCGACGGTCCTTCGCGAAGAACAGCCGGATTTGATGATCGTCGAAGATGTTTTTTCCCTTGAAAGATTTCCCAAATCCGGCATCACCCTTGGAAAGGTCACCGGAGTGATTCTGCTGGCCGGCCGGCAGGCTGATATTCCCATAAGGGAAATTCCGGTTCGGGAGGCCAAAAAGGTGCTCACGGGAAACGGCGGTGCCGACAAGGCTCAGTTGGAAATGGCCGTACGCCGTATTCTGGGAAGATCGATCCGGATTAAACCCTTTCATGCCTCCGACGCGCTTGCCCTGGCACTCATCGGTTTGTTCAGACACGACTCCCGAACATGTCAGGATCGTTGACGCCTTGTCGTTCAACCCACAGGATATCCACACGCCATGATCGCATATCTCGAAGGAACTGTTTTTCAAAAGGAGGATGATCGTATCCTTCTTCTGGTGAATCACGTGGGCTATGAGGTAATGCTCCCATTTTTTGTCATGAAGACGCTGGATGCCGCAACGATAGGGGATCAACTCGCACTCTTCATTTACTACCACCATACCGAGCGTCAGCCCGCACCGATTCTGATCGGTTTCAACTCCGAGCTTGAGAAGGAGTTTTTTCTGCAGTTCATTTCCGTCGAGGCCATCGGCCCCCTTAAAGCCGTCAAAGCCCTGAATCAACCCATCAGCGATATCGCCAATGCCATCGAAACCGGTAATACGACCCTACTGAAGAATCTCAAAGGCATTGGTGTACGGACCGCACAGAAAATCATCGCCACCCTTGGCGGCAAAATGGGCAAATTCACATCCGTTCCGGGAGAGATTTCCCCGGAATCGGGAGCGGCCGAGGCATTTGTCGAAAAAGTGCTGGATGTGCTGGTGGAGCAACTGGGGCATAAAACCATTGAAGCCAGGCAAATGATCACGGAGGCCCTGGACCGGAATCAGGGCATTACGACCCCGGAACAACTTTTTGATGAAATTTATCGGGGGAATATGGTAAAATCCTTATTATAACTCAACGTTCGACTTTCACAGACCGGTGCCGGAAGGATACGGCCCCCGCCCGACGCGGTTTCGTTCAAGTGCCGCTAAAGCTTGCTCCGGGCGGCCTGGAAACTCGCCGGCGCTCAAACAGTCCGGGCCGCTGATCCCCCGCGACGCTTAAGCGGCACTGAGACGCACCGCTGAATGGGCTCGGATCGTATCCTCCCGGCACCTCCATCCGGTTATCATCATGACCGTCGAAAGTTGAAATTATAATTTGGTAGGGGGCATGAAACACAATCAATGGCCAGTAAAATCCTAACCTACTCAACCGATCCGGAAGGTATCCTTACCCCAAAACCCCTGTCCATGGACGAGGAACCGGAAACCCTCTCTCTCAGACCCCGTGCCCTGTCCGACTACGTTGGTCAGCCTGAAGTCGTAGAGACCCTCGAAATCGCCATAACGGCCTCAAAAAACAGAAGCGAGCCCTTGGATCACGTCCTTTTTCACGGCCCGCCCGGCCTCGGCAAAACCACCCTCGCCCACATCATCGCCAACGAAATGGGTGGAAACCTCACCGTCACCTCCGGCCCCGCCCTGGAGAAGGGGGGTGATCTCATCGGCATCCTGACCCACCTCTCCGAAGGGGACGTCCTCTTTGTGGACGAGATTCATCGAACGCCTAAAACGGTCGAAGAGTTCCTCTACCCCGCCATGGAGGATTTTGCCGTAGATTTTGTTTTTGATAAGGGTGTTCATGCCCGTAGTCATCGCTTCCGCCTGAACCGTTTCACCCTGGTGGGGGCCACCACAAGGGTGGGCCTGCTGTCCGCCCCGCTGCGGGATCGTTTCGGAATCTTCAGAAGTCTCGACTTCTATACCGAAAAGGACTTGATCACCATCGCCAAGCGGTCGGCGGCGCTTCTCGACGTGGCGATCGATACATTCGGCGCAGCGGAACTGGCCCGGCGGTCCCGGGGAACCCCCCGCATCGTCAACCGGCTCCTCAAACGCGTACGGGATTACGCACAAGTCCGCGGCGACGGCGTCATCTCGAAAGCGACGGTGGCTCAAGCGCTGACCCTCGAAGGCGTCGACGAAGCGGGACTGACCGCTCTGGATCGCCGATACCTGGAAACCATCATCCGTTTTTACAGCGGCGGCCCGGTGGGCATCGAAGCCATCGCAGCGACGTTGCAGGAAGAGACGGACACCCTCGTGGATGTCGTCGAACCCTACCTGCTGAAAACAGGTTTTGTCACAAGAACCAGCTCAGGCCGCCGAGCCTCCGAGGCCGCCTGCAGACATCTCTCCATCACCTGCCGCAAGGATCCCCTCTTCGATCGGGAGGAATAGACGAGGATGCTGCTGTGAACTGTGCGACATTGTTGACGGATTTTGGATTATCCGATGAATACGTCGGGGTCATGAAAGGCGTCATTCTGACGCTTCATCCGACCGCCACAATCATCGATATCAGCCATGACATCCCGCCCCAGGACGTTTCCGCGGCCGCGCGAATGATCCGGGCCGCTTTCCGCTATTTTCCGGAGAAGACCGTGCATGTCTGTGTCATCGATCCGGGAGTAGGCACTGACAGGCATATTCTGGCGGCCAATGCGGGCGGCCACCGTTTTATCGCTCCGGATAACGGCATTCTTTTCCCCCTGCTTCAGGAAGCGGCGGTCGAGACCCTCGTTCGCGTCGACAATTCCGATTTTTTCCTCCCAAAGGTCAGTCATACCTTCCATGGTCGGGACATCTTCGCTCCGGTAGCGGCCCATTTGCTTCGGGGCGTGTCCACCGAAGCCCTGGGTCCCCCGATTTCGCTTCAGCAGATGGTCCCCATCGAGCTTTCGGCACCTCGAAGATTTCCCGATGGAACCCTCGTGGGCACCGTCATCGGGGCCGACCGTTTCGGCAACCTTCTAACCGACATCCACCACCTTGATCTGGACCGGCTGGCACCATCGGGGGCGCCCTTTGAGATTCAGATCCGCGACATCAGGCTGCCGGGCCTTTCCCACGCCTATGGCGCTCCTGATGCGAAAAGGTGCCTTGCTTTGATCGGCAGCCGGGGTTATCTCGAAATCGCCGTCAGCGGCGGCAATGCTCACCAATGTCTGGACGTCGGAATCGGCGATGCGATTCATATCCGAAGACGAAAGGCGACGCCGTCAACACAGTGATGTTGATCCTCATCCTTTCGAAGATGCCCAATGAAATTCCGCCCACAACGGAAAATGATCGGATGGATAACGTCCGTCAACGGTATGGTAAATCACCTTGGCACAGTTCAGCCGAAGATCGCCCCGATAGAGTATCCAATCAATGTGATCACCGATCCGGGCTCCTGAAAATCCGTGGTGCGTTGCCGGATAAGGCGGCTCGAAGGCGTTACGGAATCGGCGCCCATCCGCCGTTCCCGCCTCCGGATCCCCCTCGATAAACACTTGGTGGCAGCGACTTTCCGGAGATGCATTGAAATCTCCCGTCAGAATCGTCGAGGCGTTGAGCTCCAGACGGTCAAGGCGATCCAGAATGACCGCCGCACTGTCGGCCTGCACCTCTTCGTTGAAATCGAAATGGGTATTGACGCAAACCACCTGCCGCCCTTTTCTCTCGAAAACGGCCAGGGTGCATTGCCGAGGCCATCGGCTTTTTCGAAAACGGCTCGGGATATCCGGGGTGGGGCTCAGAAAAAAATGGTCGACATGATGACACTGCCACGGTCGTCGATAAAAAATGATGTTGTTCTGCCAGAAGGGGGGCGCGGGGGTCCGCCGGCCCACGTGGTCATAATCGGGAAGCATTGCCGCCAGATCATCGGCCTGAAAATTGTTCACCTCTTGAAAGGCCTTGAAATCAGACGGATACTGTTCTATCAGAGCGGGGAACACCGCTTTCCTGAAACGCCAGGCGTTGGGCCCGTCATCTGCAAGACCGAATCGGATATTGAGCGAAAAGACCGAAATCGTATCCAGCGTCATGACGTCAAGTGCTCCGGCCGCTGTCGACTGGATTCAAACCGGCGGATATGAACTGAAAGATCCTCCGGCGTTGTGCCGCCGGAGAACCCTCGGAATTGATCGAATGTTACATCGGAAAAGGGCAGTTCCAAGGCCGTCCTCAGTTGGGCGAAAATGCCCAGATAGGTTTCGAGAATCCGTCGATCCCAGTCGAGGCCGATGCGATCGGCCAGCCCGGGGATGGTCTCCCGTTTCCCCTCGATTTCGAGAAATTCTCCAAATGGCAGGGTATCCATGCAGATAAGGCACTCCCCCATCACGAATGTCTCCCGCCATTTCTCGTAAATCTGGACAGGATGAAATCCAAGGGCTTCGAGAATCTGTGTCGTGACGGCAAAGTCACTGACCTCGATCTCGAGTTCCTCGAATATCTTAAACCGCTCCCGGTCCTGAGCCGAGATGCCGGGAACTTCCGATTTGAAGGTCAATCTGGCACGGCGGTCTTTTCGTAACCGCAACAGGGCGTTCCGCTCCAAAAGGCTGTTTGCCTTATCTTCGAAACGAATATTTCGCTCAAAGATTCGACCGTCGGAACGCCCCCCCAACACTTCAATACGATCCAGAATCTCACCGCGAGAAAGCAGGCTCGGATCCAGGTAAAACTTGACTTCGATTTCAAGGGACATTAAAAATGTTTCCTGTGCATTATGGATAGCAAGATAAAAGATTCCGATGGAGCCATTGACGCTCCGATCGCACCAGCGGCCGATGGATATGGCCTTCCTGCCGTAACGCCCATCCGTATCGCCCGTTTTTCGGTCGAAAATCCGTTTACAAGTTCAGCAAAGTTTAGTAAAGGCGAAACGTCATGTCAATTCCCGGATGATAGTGGGGGCATTATTTTTTATTGACAATATGCAAGTCTTATTCTATGTATATCTGATTATATAAATGACAGGGAGTGGAATACGGTGAAAAAATATACATATAGCGCCAAAGAATCAGACAAGATCGGCAAATGGTATGTCGTCGATGCCAACGGCATCGTATTGGGCAGATTGGCAAGCAGAATCGCACATCGAATCCGCGGCAAGCATCATCCATTGTTTACACCCCATGTGGATACCGGCGATAATATCGTCGTTATCAATGCGGACAAGATCGTCCTGACCGGCCGCAAAATGGAGCAGAAAACCTACTACCGGCACAGCGGTTATACCGGCGGACTGACGGCGACCACTGCCAAAGAATTGCTGAACAAAAAACCGGAGGACATCATCCGCTTCGCCGTCAAGGGAATGCTGCCCAAGAACAGACTGGGTAAACGGTTGATCAAAAAGCTGAAGGTGTATTCCGGCAGCGATCATCCACACACCGCGCAGCAACCCGAGGTTCTGGAATTCTGATTCAAATCTGAAGATCCCTTGTTTAAAATCACTGATCCAATCGATTGAGGCAATTCATGGAAAAAGAAACGGTTTTTTACGCAACAGGAAGACGCAAAACGGCAGTAGCCAGAACCTGGATAAAACCCGGCAGAGGGAAGATCCTGATCAACAACCGGGAAATCGGGGATTACATTCCAACGGAATCGATGCGGCTGACCCTGATCCAACCGCTTAACATCACCAATAATATAGACAGCTTTGACATCAACGTCACCGTGTCCGGAGGGGGTATATCGGGACAGGTCGGCGCGATTCGTCATGGCCTGACGCGGGCGCTCATCGAGATGGATCCGGATTTGAGACCGATTCTGAAAAAAGCAGGTTTTGTGAAACGCGATCCTCGGGTCAAGGAGCGGAAAAAATACGGTCAGAAAGGTGCAAGAGCGCGCTTCCAGTTCTCGAAACGGTAGTCTCTTCTTACACCCTTCGTTCTTCGTTTCTCCAAGGGAGCAGATATCATATTCTGCTCCCTTTTTTTGCCGCACCCACCAAGGGAAAAAACGCCGTCGGTCCGACCTATCGGTCTCGCTTTTTCCATACCGGCGACCGCTTTTCCAGAAAGGCGGAGATGCCTTCCCCGGCATCCATGTCCATGCTGTTGACCACCATGGATTCCGTCGCATAACGATAAGCCGCAGCCTCTGCCAGATCGATCTGGGCATAGAATGCCCGCTTCCCAAATCCAAGGGTATACCCGCTGTATTGCGCCAGTTCGGCGGCCCATTGTTCGGTTTCCGTCGACAGTTGAAGGGGAAATATAAAAAGCGAATTGCAGTCGCGGAAAACCGGGCCTGCAATTCGCTTTTGTGTACAGCGGTCTGATGCGATACCTCAGATGGTCATTTCAGATTTTCCGTCTTCAGATATCGTTTCCGTAGAATGTTGATCCGGAACGGAGGCCCCGGGTTCAGGTGCCTGTTCAGGGGCTGCCGTCCCGGGTGCGGCGCCGGTAATCGCCTGGGCCCCGTCCAGGATACCCTTGACGGTCTCAAGCCGTTTTTCAACGATCAAAGCTTGTTGCTCGGTCAAATCGAGGGCCGCAGCCTCCTGAAGGATCTCGAGGGCTTTTTGAAGATCCGCCGGGCCTCCCTTGGCAATCGCCGCATCAGCCCTGAAAAGCGTCTCCATGAAAGAGACCCTGATCAGCCGCGTTTCCACCGCATTCCGATATTCATCGTTAAAGGCAAAAGTCTGCGCTTCCATCAGGTATGAATGGATCTGCTCAAGGTCTGGCGCCTCCTCTGCGAAGAGTGCGTCGGCTTTTGAAATATAATGGTCCAGGATCAGTGTGAGCGCTTCCGTCCGGGTATAGACATCCTTGAGGGCAGACGGCATGGACATTCCGGAAAGCTTGGCAATCCGAACTGTTCCAACCGGAGAGAATCGGCCCTTCCACACCGCCAATGCATCGCCGTCGGATCTCAGGTAATATCGGGAGTGGTTTGAGAAACTGGCAGCCACGATCAAGGTAAAAACGACCGCCAGACAGGCAACCGTATACCGGACGGCTTTTTCCACTGGATCGGCCTTTTTTTTCGCCCTTGCCTTCTCCTCGGCGGCTTTCCGCTCCGCCTCGGCCTTCTCGGCGGCAGCCTTCTCCTCGGCAGCTTTCCGCTCCGCCTCGGCCTTCTCGGCGGCAGCCTTCTCCTCGGCGGCTTTCCGCTCCGCCTCGGCCTTCTCGGCGGCAGCCTTCTCCTCGGCGGCTTTCCGCTCCGCCTCGGCCTTCTCGGCGGCAGCCTTCTCCTCGGCGGCTTTCCGCTCCGCCTCGGCCTTCTCGGCGGCAGCCTTCTCCTCAGCGGCTTTCCGCTCCGCCTCGGCCTTCTCGGCGGCAGCCTTCTCCTCAGCGGCTTTCCGCTCCGCCTCGGCCTTCTCGGCCAGCTCTGCAAAATCAAAATCGAATTTCCGGCTCAAAATCTCCCGCATGCGGCTGTCGCCTTCATCGATACGGGGCGGCGCCGAAAAACCCGCCGCGTAGTCTGCGTCCTTCGGCGCTGCATACAGATGCTCCGGCTGCCACCGGTCAAACTTCAGCCGCAGAAGCTCGGCTGTCGTGCGCTTCGGCTTCGGCGGCTTCGACACCGCCGCAAAATCGAAATCGAATTTCCGGCTCAAAATATCCCGCATGCGGCTGTCGCCTTCATCGATACGGGGCGGCGCCGAAAAACCCGCCGCGTAGTCTGCGTCCTTCGGCGCTGCATACAGATGCTCCGGCTGCCACCGGTCAAACTTCAGCCGCAGAAGCTCGGCTGTCGTGCGCCTCGGCTTCGGCGGCTTCGACACCGCCGCAAAATCGAAATCGAATTTCCGGCTCAAAATATCCCGCATGCGGCTGTCGCCTTCATCGATACGGGGCGGCGCCGAAAAACCCGCCGCGTAGTCTGCGTCCTTCGGCGCTGCATACAGATGCTCCGGCTGCCACCGGTCAAACTTCAGCCGCAGAAGCTCGGCTGTCGTGCGCCTCGGCTTCGGCGGCTTCGACACCGCCGCAAAATCGAAATCGAATTTCCGGCTCAAAATATCCCGCATGCGGCTGTCGCCTTCATCGATACGGGGCGGCGCCGAAAAACCCGCCGCGTAGTCTGCGTCCTTCGGCGCTGCATACAGATGCTCCGGCTGCCACCGGTCAAATTTTCTCATCAGCAGATCATTTGAAGACGGATTTTTCTGTTTTACGGTTGTTTTTTTCCCCGCCGTCGCCGTTTTCGCCGCCGGCGTTTTTTTACCGCCCTGCCTGGCACCTGCACTCATGGTCTTTTTTTTCTTCGCGACGGTCTTCTTTTTGGAGGTTGATTTTACCGTTGTTTTTTTTGCCATAAAAACCCTCTTTGCGTGTATAACCGGTTAAACAGAAAGAAAGCAGCCCATACATTGGTAATCATAACAAATTTGCAATTCGTTAATATAAGATCATGCTGATTTTGTAAACATTTTTTTCCCGGTCGGGGAATTCCTTCACCTCACAATCGGTAGGGAATTCTTTTATTCAACCGAATCCACTCCAACGTTATCACCACATCGAATACAAGAATTTCAACCCCCTCCTTCGCCGCAAGCCGCAGCCCCTCGCCATACTTCGGATCGATCTCATCCGCCGGGACAAAATACTCGGCGTCCATGCGCTGAATCAGGTAAAACATGACACATCTGTCGCCTTTTTTCGCCAACCGCCGAAGCTCCACCAGGTGTTTCAAGCCCCGAGCGGTGACGGCATCGGGAAAAGACGCCACTCCGTCTTGAACCCAGGTGCAGTTTTTCACCTCAACATAGCATCGGCCGCCCGCACCGTCGGACAACAAAAGGTCAATTCGGCTGTTGCGGCCTACCGATGCCTCCCGTTGGACCGATGCATACCCCGAAAGCTCCTCGACAAGCCCCTGACCAATGGATGCCGCCACAAGACGGTTGGGGACCAATGTATTGACGCCGACCAGAGATGTCGGCATTCTGATTATTTCCCAGGTATACTTCAATTTTCGTTTCGGATTATCATGAAAGGACAGGTAAACCGGCATTCCAGGCTCGCAGCAGCTCGTCATCTTTCCTGAATTCGGACAGTGCGCCGTTACTGCCTGACCGTTTTCGAGCACCACGTCCGCCAGAAATCGTCGATATCGCTTGATCAGTCTGCCGGGGATCATCTCGGGCCACCCTATCTCTGAAGCGGAGGATCTGCATATCGGATATGTCGTCACTGAATCTCCTTAACCTGACTTTCGTAATGTTGACTGAACAGAGCGAACGGTTGTATTTATTTTTTGATCAGTGGGTTTTTGTCCCCCCGGACACCGCACCTGGACGCCATGATCCCTGCGGGAAGCGTCTCCCTGCCGAATTCCGGTCGATATTACGTTTACGCGTCAACGAACGTAAGCGCTGAGCATAAACCGAACCCGGCATCATGTCCGGACACTCCCGTGAGATGACGAAAATTGACATTCAGGATTCGCCGGTATATGAGGGCAGTCAATTATGAAACATACACGATGGTTTTATCACCCCTTATTTGTTTTCATCTTCTCCATACTGGCCCTGGTGCTGTCGCTGTTTCTGTCGATATACTGGTACACCAAAGCCAGCAAGAACCTGGAAACCATCGCCCGAAAATTCAACATCGATCCCCAGCAGGTGCTGAAATCGGAAACATGGATGGTGATTCTGGTGTTGTCCATCCTCGTGGGCATCATTCTCATCGGCATCTTCGCCATTTTCGTCTACAGCCAGAAAACTGTTCAACTGTATCGCCTTCAGCACAATTTCATCAACAGCTTCACCCATGAACTCAAAACCCCCGTGACGTCTCTGAAGCTTTTTCTTGAAACTTTTCTCAAACACGACATTCCCAGAACCGATCAGATCACCTATATCCGCTATATGCTTCAGGACGTCGGACGCCTCTCCGACAACATCAGTCGCATCCTGAATCTTGCCCGCATCGAGAGCAAGAGCTATGCGGGAGCATTTGTCGATTCCGACATGGTTCAACTGGTGAAAGACTTCATCACCGAAAACCACCACCTGTTCGAAGGATGTCAAATTGAGATCCACGATCCCGATGATGCGCCTTTCACATACACCGTCAACGTCCCCCTTTTCGAAATGTTCCTGATCAATATATTTACCAATGCCATTAAATACAACACTTCCCGGACGCCCAGAATCGATATCGTTTTCGAGAGGCAGAAACAGCGCCTCGCCGTCCATTTCCGGGACAACGGCATCGGCATCCCAAAAACGGAAATCAAACGGATTTTCAAAAAGTTTTATCAGGTGGGACGCTCCGATGATATGACGGCCAAGGGGAGCGGCCTGGGGCTTTATCTGGTGCAGAATATCGCCAGGCTCCACAAAGGTCGGGTGATCGCCTCCAGTGACGGACCCGGGGAAGGCGCGGTCTTCACCCTGCTTCTGCCACGTCGCCGTTGACCCCGAGATCTGGAAAGGGAATCGATGTCAATCGCGGTTTGTTGAGGAATGCCATGATCAGAAAAAACAAAAAACGCATCCTGATCGTCGAGGATGAAAGCCATATTGCGGAAGGGTTGAAGCTGAACCTCACCCTTCAGGGCTATTCGCCGATCATCGCCAGGGACGGCGGCGATGCCCTGAGACGTTGGAAGACAGAGCGACCCGATCTCATCATCCTCGACATCATGCTACCGGTGATTGACGGATTATCGGTTCTTCAGCATATCCGCCTCGAGGACGACCAGATTCCCATTCTGATCCTGTCTGCCAAAAGCGCTCACAACGATAAGATCAAAGGGCTTTCATACGGGGTGGACGACTATCTGACCAAACCGTTCCACCTGGACGAGCTGCTGCTCCGCATCGAACGCCTGCTCAAGCGATGCGCATGGTCCGGAGGATGCGAAGATGCCCGGGATACGGTCCTGGACACGACACCGACAGTCTATGTTTTCGGCGGCAACACGATCGACTTCCGGACGGCGACGGCCCAATGCCGGTGCGGCAGGATCCACCTCACTGAGCAGGAGTTGCGGCTGATGAAACTTTTTATCGCCCATCGTGGCAAGCCCCTCTCCCGCAGCAAACTTCTCAAGGTAGGCTGGGGCTATACCGGAAAGACGACGACCCGAACGGTGGACAATTTCATCGTTCGCTTGCGCAAATATTTCGAGGAAAACCCTAAAAAGCCGGTTTTTTTCAAAAGCCTCCGGGCGGTGGGATATGTCTTCGACCACGATTAGCGTCTTTGATTGCCGTCACCCTTTCAGCTCCCTCGGCTAAAAGGGTGCGAATCTGCGAACGATGTAATAGGCGAGAGGGATGAAGATAGCGGGCAGCATGTTGCCCACCTTGATCCGCTTGATCTCGAGCATATTGAAGCCTATGGCCATTATGAGCAAACCACCGACTGCCGACATTTGACTGACGACCGCCGGTACAAGAAACGGTTTGATGAGCGTCGCCGTGAAGGTGATGAACCCCTGATAGCAGAAGACTGAAACAGCAGAAAAAAGAACGCCGATACCGAAGGTCGACCCGAAGACAACGGCGGCCACACCGTCAAGAACGGACTTGGCGTAGAGGGTCTTGTGGTCTCCTGTAAGTCCGCTCTCCATAGCGCCTACAATGGCCATGGATCCAACACAGAAGAGCAGGCTTGCGGCAACAAAGCCTTTCGAGAACCCGCCCTCCTCTTTGGAAAAACGTCGCTCAAGGCGGTTTCCGAAACGCTCCAGGCGCTCTTCGATGCGAAGCATCTCACCGATGACGCTACCGATGGCCAGGCTGAAAATCACCAGCAGGATGTCCGGTGTGTCGATGGCGCCCTTCAGGCCGATCAGAATGACGGCGAGGCTGATGGCATGCATCACCGTCGACGTGTATTTTTCGGGCGCGCCGCCCCGCAGCAAAAGCCCCGCCAGGGCGCCGCAAACGATTGCCAATGTGTTGACCAGTGTTCCCAGCAAAACGGCCGTCCTTCCTGAGATGACAGACCCGCATACCGTATTCCCGAGGCGACGGCATCGGCGGATACATGAAAACGGTCTGTTACATATGCAACCGCAGACGGGGTGTCAACCTGAAAGATCGCTTCGGATCGCCGGACGACACGTCTTTGCCCTGAGAGAGCCCGCCGGGATCATTTTCGGATATAGCCCCACGCCACGAGCCGGTTGTACGCATGCTGTGCCTGAGCCCCCTGTTGTGTCGCTTGAAGATACTTCTGGTAATGTGCTGCCGCGGTCGTCTTGTCGCCCATTCCCTCCAACGCGTATCCTTTATAAAACGTCGCATTGGCATTTCCCGGCAACAACCGATCATAACGGTCGAAGGACCGATAGGCTTCCGGATACTTCTTTTGATCGAGCTGTGCAAAACCGCCGACATACCAGGCCTGTCCCTCCCCCGGATAGACGGCCTTGGCCCTGTCGGCATAGGATTCCGCCTCCCGGCTCTTTTTTTGAACCGCCAGGCATTTCGACATCATGACGAGGCCCGCATAATCCTCGGGTGCCTGCTTCAATGCACTATCGAGGAGAGACTCAGCCTCGTCGTACCGCTTTTTGGAAAGCGCTGTTTCCCCTTTCTGCATGAGCTCGACGGCCCCTTTCATGGCGCGAAGCCTGGCGGTGTTATCCATGTAACGCTCCCGACGGCGCGGCGCGCTGCGCGAACCTTGATAGGTTGTCCGAGCGGCGTCCACGGCCGTTCGGTACCGCTCATCGCTCATGGGGTGCGTTGAAAAAAGAACGTCCGTATAGCCGGGCCTTTCTTTTGAAAGGGAATTGAGCATTTCCATCAGCGCCACGAAGCCATCTGTGCTGTAGCCGGCCTTAACCATGTAAGCGTTCCCCAGGGCGTCGGCCTCTCGCTCGTTATCGCGGCTGTATGAGGCCAGAAGAAGGCTTGCACCAAGCATACCCAGTTGCCCGGCGATATCGGCATACGAAGCGGCACCGAGGCCGGCGGCGGCCTGAAGTCCGGTGAGCAGCACTGAAGAAATCTGGCTCTTGGACATCTGCTCGGCGGTATGGCGCGCATTGACATGTCCGAGTTCATGTCCCAGCAACCCGGCCAGGGCCGCTTCATCAGCCAGTTCGAGCAGGATGCCCCGAGTTACCGCGATGCTTCCCCCGGGGAAGGCATAGGCATTCACGTAAACGGCATTTACGGTCTTGAAAGCGTACGGCATCCCCGTACGATGGGTATGCGGGACAAGGCTCTGGCCGACCTGACCGATGTACCGATTCAATGCCGTATCCTGAATGATACCGTAGTCCGCTGAATATTGTCTTGGCGAGTACTGCCGATCGATCTCAACCTCCTGAGATTCCGATACCAGCATCAGCTGGGAACGCCCCGTAACGGGATCCACGGCACACCCCATGACCATCCCTATTCCCCCAACGGGCAGCATCCACAGAAAATCTCTTCGGGAAAAACCGCCGATTCTCGAACGATCGTTATCATTTTCCCGCCTCGGCAGACCTCCGCAATCCTTCATCATGTCTCTCCTTGTCCCATTTCGTCCCCGAAATCATCCTCATGCCTCTACAGAAACATCTATCGGCAATGATAGGAATAATTGCCGAGACTTGTCAACCTGAACGGCCATGTGTTCAGTGGTAAAATCCTGTAAAGCCCCATCGTCTTGACCCTGCGGCCGCTTTCGCGCCAAGCTCCATATGGAAATGGAAAACAGCCGCGGCTCTTCCATCACAATTCACCGGCAAAGAAAGGCGAGAAACATGCGGGAAATTGTCGAGCTGACCAAGACGCTCATCCGTTTCAAAACACGCACGCCCGATACGGATGAACTTCATCATTGCGCCCGATATATCCAAGCCTGGCTCGACCGATACGACGTTGTTTACCACCGGCAGGACGTGGCGGGCATCCCCTCCATCTGGGCGCTGCCCCATACCGGGCGCACAAAAATCCTTCTGGTGACCCATTTCGATGTCGTCAACGGCCCGGATACCCTGTTCGTGCCGGTTGAAAAGGATGGAATGCTTTACGGTCGAGGCGCCGTAGACGACAAATACGCCGTAGCCCTGTCTCTTGTGCTGTTCAAGAATACCCTTGCCGCGCTGAGGCGGCAATCCGGGGGACAGGCAGATATGTCCTTCGGCATTCTGATCACGGGGGACGAGGAACGCCGAACACGACGACGTCCCCGCACTTCTCGAGGAAATGCAGCGACGCATTCAAAGCGTGCTGACGGTGACGATTCAGGAACCCCTCTTCAAGGCCGGCAGGACCCCTTTTCTGGATCTCCTGGAAAAAATGGTCCCTGACGTCCGGCTGGATTGGGAGGACGGCGCCAGCGACGCCCGTTTTCTATCGGCCCACGGCATTCCCGGGGTGGTTTGGGGCGCCGACGGAGACCAGAGTCAGCATTCAGACGATGAGCATGTCGCCGTCGAGAGCATTACCCGGCTTTACGGCGCTCTCGACCAGTTTCTGGACGCCTGTCGGAATATGCCGTCCCCGGAAAGACCTCAGCCGAAAACGCGATCGTAAAGTAACACGACGCGTTATCCGGCATTGCGGAACATTCCAAGAGAGTTTGGATGATGCACCTCCTCGTTCATATCCCGCATGTGGCATACCTTGCAGTTTCTGTTGGCGCCCATAGGATACGGCATACCCTGGTACTGAACGGGTGGAATGTTATCCCTGTCGTTTCCGAAGGGATTGTCAGCCGGGTACAGGGCGTGGGGACTGCCGTGGCAGGCGGCGCACATGAGGCCGGCACCGCCGGTCCGCATCCGATAGAGATCTGCTTCCCCCGCCGTCCAGTGATTGAAGGCGTCAAGGGATTCGGGTGGTTGAAACCCCACATGGCAGGTCAGACAGTCAGGCTCGTTGACCCATGGCTTCCGGGGATTGACGGCCTCCGCGGAGGCGACGGCATCAGGCTTCAAAAGCGACGCTATCCGCTCCGCCGAGGCTTTGCCCGACTCCCGCTCCGCCGCCAGCAGGCTGAGGGCATGGTCCGCCATTCCGCCGTGACAGTGGGTGCAATCCAATCCAATTTGCCGATGAATACCCCGGTAGGCCCGGGTAACGCCCTCAGGCCGGCCCGGGTGGCATGCGGCGCAGGCTTCCGGACCGGATTCCGTCAGGTGAACGGCGTGAAAGCCGTGGATAGCCGCAGACAGATTCATCTGCGCTTTTCCCGCGTCATGACACGATTGACACCTCACGGGATCTCCGTCCTGAGCCTGCGCCAGGAGCCGGGTCTTGTTCATACGGTCATGAACGGCCAGGATATCTTCGGCGGTCTTGTCCGACAGGCCGGCCTTGCCGTCCATACGCCAACCGCCGCCGTGACAGGAACGGCACCCCATTTCCGTCGAAACGGGAACGGGGATGCAGGTTTCCGCCAGAACGACACCCTTGTCGTCCACCGCCCACACCGTCATGAGGGGATAAGGCATGAATTTGCCGTTTTCGGTATAGGGCATGACCGGAACCGCTGTTGCGACATAAGCTCCGGACGCGTCGTCGTAGTCCAACGTGTCGGCGACGCGCTTACCCGAAATCCCCGTCCCGACAGCCGGATCTTTTCCCGTAAGCCGGCCGGCATATTTCCAGAAGTCGCTGTGAGCAGCGGGATCGGCGAAATCCTTCTCAAGACGATAGCGAAGGGTTACACCCTCTGTAATTCGCTCAGGGATCTCACCCCGACGGATCAGAAGGGCGTATATGTCGTTCCCGGGGGTCGCAAAGCTGAAATAGCGGTCGGCATCCGAAACGCAGTGCATCCCCTTGGCGTTCCAGGCCAGCAGAACATAGTTGTCGGCACCAGGATTGAAAGGCGGCATCTCCACCGGGATCGGTTCGGTCTTCACCGCCGCTTCCGTCGCTTTGCCGTGAAGCCCCAGAACGATATAGCCGGCCAGAGCATCCCGCTCGGCAGGGTTGCCTGGAAACGGCGGCATGTAGGTGTTGATCCGGCCCATACCGTTCAACATGGCCGACATCCCCTCCAAAGAAAACTTTTCCGTGAGAGAAAGGATGTCGTGCATGGGTCCGCCAACCGAGTGGCAGGCACTGCAGAGAAATTTGAAGAGATCCTTCCCGACCGACATCCGGTTTTCAGGGGTGATCTCCTGATACCTGGACCACCGCGTCGCCTTGAGGACACCTGTCTCCCGAATCTCATCCGCCGCTTTTGCGGGGGCTGCATTGGCGTAGAGATATCCGTGGATCAGATAGGGACGCCGGGCCGCCTCTCGAACAAATTCGAAAGACCCCATGTAGGCCAGTCCAATGAGAACCAGAAGCCCTGCGATGCCCCGTTTGACGGGAAGGCCGACGCGAAAGGCCATGAGAATGCCCGCCGTGAAGATCACCGGAGAGATCCAGAGAAAAATCTTCAGGAAGCGGAGCGTTTCCGGAGAGATGTCGAGAACCATTTTCTGCTGGTCGGGAGGAAGGGCGGCGATATACCACCAGCCTGTGCCGAGAATGATCGGCAGTGGTATCAAAAGCCATTTGGAGCAGTAGCTGAGGAGGCGCTCCCGCAGATCAGCGTCGGAAACCGCGAGTGCGGTGACATATCCGAAAAGTCCGGCGAGCATGAATGCCATCGCCGTCCGGAACGCCAGGGACGGCCAGAAGGATGGATTGAAAAAGCCATCCCAGAAACCGCGGGTGGTCATCCACTCTCCCGGGGTCAGCATGAACGCCACGATGCCGTTGACGACGAAAAGGGATAGCCAACCGAGGATGAAGTAGAGCCAGCCCATCCTGAGATGAGCTTTCCGCTCCATGTTGCCGAAGGTATAGTAGTAGACGAACAGCGTCACGATCTCGCCCAGAAAAAAGACCCATTCCGTCGCCCACCCAAAGAAGAAATAATGGATCAGAATCGATGCCGCCTGGGGACTCAGAACAGAGATGACAAACCAGATGCCAACCCCCGTGACGGCGCCGAATACGGCGGTCAGCACCAGAAAAAATCCCGCGTGCATCTTGACGTAATCCAGCATCGCCGGAGAATTTTCCCGGTATGACTTGGCTTCCGTCAAGACGATGAAAAGCCCGCCGCCCACCGCGAAATGGGCGATATAAACGTGGACGACGGCGATCAGCGCAATCCAAAACCCCCCGCCCAGCACGTCCAACTCCCAAACCGGATACTGCAACACCCCGTTTAAGTCCATTTCAATTCCTCACCGTATCTTATCGCTTATTATGGACGACGATATTTTTCTCTTCCGTCTATAAGCGATATTGTCGGGGTGTGTCAATACGCCGGGAGCTCCGGCATCGTTTTAACGGAAATGGCGTTGGGTGAGGGATTCCTTCTCCATCATCTTCTTACTTAACTTTCGACTTTCATAGGCCGGTGCCGGTCAACATCATGAAAGTCGAAAGTTGAATTCTTAAAGAACGGACATGAGCTGACGGCAGACGGCCACATCCGTGGGAAAGGCCATGGCCGGCAGACGATTCAGGGGAAAAAACCGCACCTCCGCAGCATCGGAACCGGCATGCATCGCCCCCCCTACGACCTCTCCCCGGAACCAGATGCCCACCGTCTGACGGGATCGATCATGGAAATTGGAGTGAACGGCAAACACCGGCCCGACGGTCACCAGAAGACCGGTCTCCTCCGCGAACTCGCGGCCGGCCGCCGTCCGAACCTCTTCATTCCACTCCACATGACCGCAGGGAATGCACCAGAGACCTTCATGAGATCCACGGCGGCAGATCAGCAGAAGACGGTCCGCCGCCGTCACGATGACCGCAACGCCCACGGTGGGGTTGCGGTAGTATGTCCTTCCGCACGGTCGGCAACGTCGGCGCTCGATCCCCTTTTCCCAGAGGCGCATCAGCGGCGTCCCGCAGGCGGGGCAGAAATCAAAAAGGCCAGAATCGATTGTCATACCAGATTTTCTCGGTCAATGCCCGGTCCATGTCCAACAATACCTTCAAATGGCCGCTTTCCCAGTCTGAAAGCCACTCGTAAAGCCGCTTTTCCCCGGGATCCGAGGTGTTGCGGGCACGCTCCGTATAGAGTTTTACGGCGCGTTCCTCCATGTCCGCGGCCGCCTGGATGGCGGCCGATTCATAGCCTGCGCCCTGAATCTTTTCCTTCAGGGCGGCACTGAGAACCGTTGAGGCCACACTCCCCGAGGCGGCGTCATATGTCGCGGCCTTGAATTTTCCACTCTGCTTATAGGATTGGTATTGGTCCGACAGCATCCGGATATGAAGACTCTCCTCCTCGGCCATGGCCTCGAAAAATTGCTTGATATCGGGGTTCTCGGACTGTGCTGCCACGTTTTCGTAGAAGGCCTTTCCTCGCATCTCCAACAACATCGCACTCTTCAGAATGTTTAACGCTGCATTATCCTGCATCTGCGCCTCCTCGCGTTTGGAACCGGAACATCATGAGGTTACCCGTCCCGGGGTTGACGATTTATTCCGGTAGTTGGACGTTCAGGTAAAAAATGGAATGATATCCGGATCTATTTGAAGGGGGTATCCCAGAAGGACCAGTCCGCCGACTCTCCAGCCGGACCGTTGTCTATCGCCCTGCCGGAATAGCCGATAGCCCACCCGACGGCTTCAGGAGGTATCGCCCGACGCCGGATAAACCGGAGGGGTTCGAGCGCTTTTCCCCAACCGCTGTTGTAAAGTCGACCGACGGCGATCACCTGGCCCGCTGCGTTCAGATAATAGGTTTCCAGATAAAAGGTTTGGATGACGGGGAAATTGCTGACGCCCCCCCGGAATTCAACGGTTCCTTTAACCGTCAAGTCCCCACCCTGCCGGACGTATTCATAGTAAAACACAAGGTCGCGCGCAACCCATGCTCCTGTGTAAGGACCGCCTTCCTGAAGCGGCAGACGCAGCTCGGGTGCGACCGTTTGACCGACGCCTCGGCTGAAGGACAGGCATCCGTGCAAGGCAATCGCTGCCAGAACAATGCCCATGCCGATCCCTACCATTACTGTAATCCGTTTCATCATCGCCCCCCATAGCCGATCCCGGACGACAGGCCCCGAATCTTCCGAAAAGATCGCGGCGTAATTTATTAATATATGGGTCGGGAGCCCTGCTGTCAAACCTTCGCAGCGGTTCATGGCAACTCGGGAAATCGCCATTGAACAGGAAATTTTCCCAGGACAACCGCCGCGATATGGTCTTCCACACAGGTGTGACAAACCCGGTAGTCCCGATGCCGATACCGCAACGACAGGCCTCGGCGTCCGTCCACATGTCGGACGCGGCATTTCAGCAGATCGGCGATGCCAATGCCGCCGATCTTGAGCACGGCTTCTTTCGCGGTCCAAAAGCGGAAAAAAGCGTCGGGTGTGTCGGATTTCACCAAGCGCCACTCATGGTTTGTCGCCACCTTGGATTGGAGCCTGAGGTTGTATGGCCGGATCCTTTCGATGTCGATGCCCACGGGCTCAGGTGAAAAAATTCCCGCGACATATTGAGGTTTGTGGCTGACGGACCAGTAACCGCCCCCGACGGAGAGCGGTCGGCCGAGGCTGTCCTTGACCAGCTGGTCCGGGGCAAGAACGACTCCCCGTAACGCCGCGGAAAGGATCAAGGCTTGTCGGGCATAGCCACTCAAAAAACGGACCCGGTCCCTCGGTGCCAGGGGAAGATATGCATCCGCCGGCACCCGAAGGATTACCGGATGAACGGCGGCTTCAGGCGACAACGCCATCGGCTGCCTTGAGGATCATTCGACAGTCGGCCACAGTGGCGCCTCGCCCCTGTTCATGAACCAGGAGGGGGTTGATGTCCAGCTCCTGAATCTCGGAATGATTGACGACCATGTCCGAAAGACTGACCAGAAGCCGCTCCACGGTCGCCAGATCGGATTCCGGACGACCCCGGAAGGCCCTGAGGAGTTTGTATCCCATGATTTTTCGCATCATTCGGCGGGCTTCGTTCCGGCCGATGGGGGCAAGGCGGAACGAGACATCCTTGAAAACCTCGACGAAAATGCCACCGAAACCGAACATGATGAGGGGACCGAAGACAGGGTATCGGTTCGCGCCCAGAATCACCTCCCGACCGGGCTCGGCCATTTTCTGGACAAGCACCCCTTCGATCTCCGCGTCGGCGCGGTATTTCCGAGCACCCTCCACGATCTGATTGAAGGCCTTCCGAACCGCCGCGGCGTCCTTCATGCCGATTTTCACCCCGCCGGCGTCGGACTTGTGAAGTATCTGGGGGGAGACGATCTTGAGAACCACCGGATACCCGATCCGATCCGCAGCGGCGACGGCCTCGGCATCAGTGGCCGCCAGTTCAGTGGGCAACACATCAAAACCGTAACAGGCCAGAAGTCTGAGGCCTTCGAATTCCCCCAGCCGGGTTCGGCCGCGCTCAAGACAATCGTTGATGATGTCGCGCGCGCCGGCGACGTCGTGACTCAGGGTGAACTGGGCCAGGCTCTGACGGTTCAACCATTGGGAATAGCGATAGAGCGTGCCAAAAGCCCGGGCCGCGGCCTCCGGAAAACGAAAAACCGGGATCCCGTTTTCCTGAAGATGTTTGACCCCCGACGAGACGTCGACGATTCCCATAAAGCAGCAAAGGATCGGTTTGTGGGTTCGCCGTGCAATGCTGACCACCGCCTCGGCGGTACCCAGGGCGTTGGTCATGGATTGTGGGGTGAGGATGACGAGTGCCCCGTCGACCCCTTCGTCCCGGATCACCGCCGCCAGTGCGTTTTCATACCGATCCTGGGCCGCGTCGCCGATGACGTCCACCGGGTTGTGGAGGTTGGCCGCCGCCGGCAGATGGCTTGCCAGGGTTTCGATGGTGTCCTCCTTGAATTCGGCAAGTTGAAGACCGGATGAGATGGTCATGTCCGTAGCGACGATCCCGGGCCCCCCCGCATTGGTGACGATGGCCACGCGATTCCCCTCGGGAATTTTTCGTCGGAATTTTCCCAGCATCGACTCGTTCTTGTAAGCGAAGGTGCTGGCAAAATCGAAAAGGTCGTTGATGGAGTCCACGCGGATGATACCTGCCTGCTCGAAAATGCTGTCGTATACCGCTTCCGAGCCGGCAAGCGACCCGGTGTGGGAAGCGGCGGCCTGAGCGCCGGCGGCGGTTCTGCCGGACTTGATGACGAGAATCGGTGTGGGTCGATCACCCGACGTGATCTTCTTCACCTCTTCGATGAATTCGGGACCTCTGCGTAACTCCTCTAAATATATCATAATCACCTCGGTATCGAAATCCCGATGAAAATACCGAAGCAGATCCAGTTCATCCACATCCGCCTTGTTGCCGATGGAAATGAACTTGGAGAATCCGAAATCCCTGTCGGCTGCGAAATCAAGCACGGCCGTGCAAAGGGCGCCGCTCTGGGAAATAAAGGAGATGTTTCCAGCCTTGGGCATTCGACTGGAAAAGCTGGCGTTGAGGCTGACAGAGGTCAACGGATTGATCACCCCTAAACAGTTGGGACCGATGAGCCGAATGTCGGCCTTGCGGCACATCTCCACGATTTGATCCTCAATGTCGCGCCCCGCTTTTCCGACCTCCCGGAAACCCGCCGAAACGATGACGATGCCCTTCACCCCTTTTTGGATGGCATCCGCTACGGCTGTCCTGGCGAGCTTGGGTGGAAGAATGATCATGGCCAGATCGACGGGATCCGGGATATCCGTGACACTGGGGTAGGCCTTGACGCTCAGAATCGACCTGGCCGTGGGATTGACCGGGTAGAGCACTCCTTTGAAACCGCCTCTCAAAATATTGGCAAAGATATCGTGCCCCACCTTTCCCGGCGTGGACGAAGCGCCGATGACCGCCACGGACTGGGGGGAAAAAATCGCATCCAGCTTGTTCATTCCTTCTGTTTCCTTTCTTTGATGGCCAGAGCCTCCTGGTAGATAACATTTTTGGAAACCCCGTATTTTTCTGCGAGACGCCGGGAGATGCCCGACAGTTTGACGCCGTGTTCGGCCAGGGCCGCTTCGATCTCGCATCGAATCACCTCCGGTGAAGGCGCATCATCTTCCCCGCGGCCCGCCACCAGGAACGTGCACTCCCCCTTGACATCGGGTCGTGCCGACAGGACCGCCAGGATCTCCGACAGCCGTCCCCGGATGAACTCCTCATGGGTCTTTGTCATCTCTCGGCACAGCACGGCCTCCCGGTCCCCCATCACAATGGAGACCTCCTGGATGAGAGCGCGTATCCGACGGGGGGATTCGTAAAAGATCAGCGTCATCGGCTGCCTTTTCAGCGCTTCGAGCATTTCGGACCGCTTGCCGCGCTTCCGGGGAAGGAACCCCACGAATACAAATGCGTCCGTGGGCAGTCCCGAGGCACTCAGGGCGCTGACGGCGGCTGACGGACCGGGTATGGGTATGACCTTTATGCCTTTGTCCACGGCCATTCGGACCAGCCGGTACCCGGGGTCCGAAAGGGTCGGGGTGCCGGCGTCGGAAACCAGGGCTACGTCTTCCCCGCATTCAAGCCGTGCAAGAAGTTCCGCCGCCCGGTCCTCCTCGTTGTGCTCATGGCATGAGACCAAAGGCGCTCCGATCCGGTGGTGGGAGAGAAGTCTTGCCGTATTTCGGGTGTCTTCCGCCGCGATGACGCGGACTCGGCCGAGGACGTTGATCGCCCGGATAGTGATATCGTCCATGTGGCCGATGGGGGTGGCAACGATGTAAAGATTCCCTGGGGATGTCATGTCGTTCACGTTTTATTGCCTTGTCTCGGCACTATACCGTTGTGGAAAAATATTTCAAGGTCTAATCATATTTTATGCATACCATTAGCTATTTCCTGGATATACGCTGCACTAACCGGCGACGAATTCAGGGTCGGGCGCCAGAGTCATACGCTATGGACATCAAATCATCAACAGAATTTTAATGCAATTTCTCTCTTAACTTTCAGCTTTCATGATGGTGTCGGCACCGGCCTGTGAAAGTCGAAAGTTGAGCTTCAATGAACAAAAAAACCGTCCAACGACATCACGGACGGTTTTCAATAAAGCGCTGCGGCAATGGACATACCGAATCAGATAAACGTCAGATATCGCTTTACCTCCCACGGGGTGACGTGCCGCATAAACTCGGACCACTCGGCCCGCTTGAGGCGGATGAACTCCTCGGCGATGGGGCCAAGGCCTGAGCAGACCACCTCGTCCGCCTCAAGGGCCGTTACCGCATCCATGAGGTTCTGGGGCAACAGGATCATTCCCCGCTTCCGGCGCTGGTCATACGGCAAATTCCAGACATTCTCCCCGATGACGGCATCGCCCGGGTCGATCCGATTTTTAATGCCGTCCAGTCCGGCGGCGATGTGAGCCGCCATGAGGAGATAGGGATTGACCATGGCCGAGGGAGATCGGTCCTCGAATCGATTGGGGGCCGGGCAGCGGAAAAGTTGGGTCCGATTGTTGTCGCCGTAGGATGCGTAGGCGGGTGAA
Organism: Desulfococcus multivorans; assembly: GCF_001854245.1. Classification (GTDB taxonomy): domain Bacteria; phylum Desulfobacterota; class Desulfobacteria; order Desulfobacterales; family Desulfococcaceae; genus Desulfococcus; species Desulfococcus multivorans. Next base: position 3,089,420 of record NZ_CP015381.1, read on the forward strand.
CACCCTGGCACCATTATTTTCAGCCGTTATTTCAAAATCGGCATCCATCTACGAACCGGTTAAAACGCTTGGCGCTTTGTTTCCCCGGATGCCAGGGGAATGTCCAAATCCCGGCAGGCGGCCAGGGTGATGGTCCGCATGTCCTCAGGCTCCAGGTTGTGCACGTTGGTCTTTCCGGTGCATCGGGCGATAACGGCGATCTCCTGGACCGCAGCCTTGATCCAGTTGATCATAGACGCCTCCAGAACCGGCACGGCATCCGTTTCCTGAAATGCCAGGATATCACCATACCGGACGCCTCCTGCGGCAAACCCCATGGCGGCGCCGATCACCGAGGCGGTGCAGTTCATGGCCAACGCCTTGGCCACGTCGGTGCCCGAACGCATCCCCCCGAAATTGAGCAGCGCGATCTCCTCCTCCATGTTTCGATCCCGGAGCAGTCGGATGGCGTCTCGCATGACGGTCAGGTCGGGTGCGGCCTTGAGTTCGCTCCACGGAACCCCGATACCGCTGCCGTCCAAAAGGAGCATGTCGAACCGATGATGTAGGGCATAGGGGACCGCCTCGGCCAGGTCCGGCCCTTTCACGGCCAATCCCAGCAGTTGACCGGAACGGCAACGCGTCATTGTCGTCAATGAAAAAGCGCCGCCGTGAACCTCGTAGATCATCCCGACGGCGCGAGGATCCGATCGATCGCCATCGGCAACGAGCTGAAACCACTGATGGCGATGCTTCTCGAAATCCTCCGCCGGCGGCTTTCGGCCGACATAACCACACCCGGTGGCCGCCAATGCCCTGGCCAGGGCCTGTCGGACATTTTCCGGGGCCCCGTCGAATCCGGTGAAAAGGAGCGGATGCGCGAGCACCACCGTAGGCTTGGAGCCGCCATTGTCACCGATTTCAATGCTTCGAGCGATATGGGTCCGGGTGGAACAGGACTCCCGATAGGGATCGATCACCAAACGCGTCAAGGCCGCAGATAGAAAAACCACGTCGTCCAGGTGCGACGGTCGGGACAGCGGGAAAGGATCCTCCCGAGGAACCCACAGTGCTCGGAGAATCTCCCGCTGACCGATGTCGTCCACGGCCGGCGTTCCGGACATGGCCCGGATCAACCGAAAGGACTTTCTTGAAAAGTTTGCCGTACCGGTTTCCGGTTTTGATTCTTTGGGGCCTGGTCGGTATTCCCGCAACCCCTTTCGATACTCCGGCGCATAGGGCAACCGGGTCAATTCGGCGGCCTCGGGAGTGAGGGCCACCAGATCGCCGCGGTTTAATTGGCGCACATCCGTATACCCCAGGGAACAGGTTACGGCCGCAAGCTGAAACCGCATCGACTCCAGGTAGGTGTGCATTCTCCAGGCCTGCTTTTCGACGTCGAACCGAGAGGTCCGCTCCGGCGACTGGGTGGCGATGCCCATTGGGCAATTGCCCGAGCTGCAGTCCATGCAACCGATACAGCCTCCGGCGATGAGCATCGACGTGCCGAGGCCCACGGCAGTCGCCCCCATGGCGATGGCCTTGGCTGCATCGACGCCGCTCTGGATGCCGCCCATCACCACGATGGGCAGTTGGCCTTCGGCGCCAATCTCGGCCAGACCGTCCAGGGCTTCCATCAGAGCCGAAACCGTAGGGATGCCGACGTACTCCGCCACCTCACTGCCGGCCGCACCCGTGCCGCCCTGAAGGCCGTCAAGCTCGACAAAATCGAGACCGTCCTTGAAGGCGATTTTGACGTCGTCCCGGGTACGGCCGCCCCCCAGCTTGATGGATACCGGCAGCCGCCACCCCACCGCTTCCCGGAACTCCCGAACCTTCATGATCAGATCGTCCCCGCCCAGGATGTCGGGATGACGCGACGGCGACCGCAGATCCATCCCTTCGGGTATGCCGCGCAGGGCAGCGATCTCCCGGGTCAGCTTGGCGGCCATGAGCTGCCCGCCCAGACCGGGCTTGGCGCCCTGGGAGATATAGATTTCCAGACCGTCGGCCCGTTTCATGTCATGAATGTTCCAGCCAAGACGGCCGGAAAGGCACTGGGCGATGAGTTGGCGGGCCTCGGCCCGCTCCACCGAATACATTCCGCCCTCCCCCGTGTTTTCGGAAATCCCGGAAAGACGCGAGGCGATCCCCAGGGCCGTCTTCATCTTGGGGCTCAGGGCCCCGAAACTCATGGGCGCGACCATAACCGGCATGCTGAGATCCAACGCCCGGGCGCCGTGCTTGTCGCCGATGAGGGTCCTCATGGCGACTCGGGATACCGGATCCGATGTCGTAGAGAGGCATTCCGGATCGCTTCGAAACGCGATGTCCGAAAAATGAGGCACGTGCCGGGCGGCACCGAATCCGCGAATCCGGCAACGGCCGATGGCGGACTTGATCCGGATGTCCTCCACCGTTTTCTCGTTCCAGTAAGATGCCCCGTTTCCGGAAAACAGAGTATGCGGAATGATCCGCCTACGGGATTCAGGAATACCGTACCGAAGGTCCCCACCCGCGCAGACGATCTTTTTGAATCGACCGTTGAAGCGTATGTCGAAACGATCGAGAAAGGCCATGACGCTCGCCGTTTCCTCGTCCGTGGGCGCCACCACCGCCGCGTCATTGCCCATGGATTGAATCCTGCCGCCTACAAAGATTTCGCCGCCGACCATGTTCTCGCCGACCCGTTCGCCGGAATCGCCCAGAATGACCATCCGACCGCCGTACATCATGTATCCGGCCATGAAGGACGAATGACCTGCGCAGCAAAGGGTTCCCTTCTTCATGACCTGGCCGGCCCGGGATCCCATGTTACCCCGGATCACGACGGTTCCGCCCCGGAGAGCCTCGCCGGCGAGCGCGCCGGCATTGCCGCCGACGACAACGGTTCCGGCAAGCATGTTGTCACCCACTCCCCAGCTGACGTTCCTCTCCACGTCGATATGGGGCCCGTCGGTAAGTCCGCCGCAGAAATATCCGGCAGATCCGTGTATCCGCAGACGAATGGGGTTGGTAAGACCTACGGCGATATAATGTCGGGCATCGGGGTTGATGATGTCGATATCCTCGTGGACAGCGCCGTAGCCCTTGATGACCTCGTTGGCCGTTCGAACGGACATATGGGATAAATCGATGGTTGCCATGGGGTGCGCCTTTCTTATTGCGATCTTGACCAAAGCCCGCAGGTCAAGGGGGCCGGTTCGGTGGTGGCGAGGGCTCGCCCGGGAAAAAGGCGGTTGATCCCCACCTCTTCCGACGAGATCACGATCATGTCGTCGTCCTCATATTTGACCATGGGTTTGGCTGCCAGCTTGTCCTTGGCGTATCCAATGGCGTCCCTGGTGGCGACCAGATAGGAAAAGGTGCCGTCCAGGTCCGCCAGAGAGGTCTCCAGGGCCGCTTCCAGGCTCGCTCCTGAGCTCATTCGGTAGGCGAGATAGACGGCGATCAGTTCCGTATCGTTTTCCGTCTGGAACGTCATGCCCCGACGTTCCAGACGCCTTCGCATGATCCAGTAGTTGGTGATCTGACCGTTGTGAACCGTGGCGATATCGGCGAAGCCGCAGGCCCAGAAAGGATGTGCGGTGTCGGGATGAACCCCCGACTCGGTTGCGAGCCGGATATGAGCGATGCCGTGGGCCCCGTTGAAATCGCCGATGCCGTACCGTGACGCCAGGTCCAGCGGCTGCCCCACGTCCTTGATGACGTCAAGGCGCTCGCCCATGGAAACCAGCCTGACGCGGTGTTCGACGGCACGGGTCAAGGCGAGGAGGTCGCCCGCGAACCGAGCCGTGACGCCTATGGTGCAACCCAAAGGCGCGGCTGCGACGACGTCGACCCCCTCTCCTGTCAGCACGTGTCGGACCTTATCGGTTTCAATCTTCGCGTCTCCGCCTTTCGGGATGAAAAAGCGCATCCGCAGCTGTCCCGGCATCGGATCTTGATAAAGAGCCCAACCTGCAGAATCCGGACCCCGGTGAAGTGTCGCATCCAAGATCAGGGTCAGGGCCTCGCCCGTAGTCAAATTGAAATTGCCGCGTCTGTCGTTTTTGAATAGAATACCTGCAATGGCACACATGGTTCTGCTCCTCAGCGGTTATGGATGCCGTTGGATCCGGCACGGTTCCAACGCCCACGTCAATGCCGGACATCCGGCCGAATCGTGAAACGCCATGAAAATCAATAACTGTGACGGTCAACCTGTAATCCGGAATAGGCTTCGTTGCCGTGTTCCTTGATATCGAGGCCGACCTCTTCCTCTTCAGCCGTCACCCGAAGCCCCACGGTATGCTTGATAGCAAGGAACAAAGCCATGCCGCACCCGAAGGACCAGGCAAACGCCACTCCGATGCCGACCAGCTGCGCCGCCAGCACCGTCATGCTGAACTGTTCGACACCGAAGACGGCGTAGGCCAGAGTGCCCCACGCCCCGCAGACGCCGTGCACGCTGACACAGCCCACGGGATCGTCGACCTTGAGCTTTCGTTCGATGAAGATGACGCTGAAGACCACCAGGACGCCCGCCACGAGCCCGATGATCAGTGCGCCAAAAACGTTGACGACATCCACCGCCGCACAGACGGCCACCATGCCGGCAAGAAATCCGTTCACGGTCATGCCGACATCCGGCTTCTGGGTGTAGAACCAGATAGCGGCCATAGCTCCAATTCCGCCGGCGGCGCCGGCGATGTTGGTCATGACGGCAATGCGGGCCAGATTCCCGTCGAAGGTCGTTGTGCTGCCCGGATTGAAGCCGAACCATCCCAGCCAGAGGATGAATCCGCCGATGACGGCAAACGGCAGATTATGGCCGGGGATGGCCTTGGGGGTGCCGTCGGCGTCAAATTTGCCGACCCGGGGACCGATGACCAAGGCCCCCGCGAGGGCAAGCCAGCCGCCGATGGAATGGACGACGGTCGAGCCGGCGAAGTCATAGAATCCGACGCCCAGAACCGCCTCGAGCCATCCCGATCCGTCCAGGAGACTGCCCCACGCCCACCCGCCAAAGATCGGATAGATCACCGCGCAGATGACGAGGCTGTAGATCAGGTAACTGGTGAACTTGCATCGTTCGGCCACGCCGCCGGAGACGATGGTGGCCGTTGTCGCCGCAAAAACACACTGAAAAAGCCAGAAAGCAAAGCCCCACTGGGTAGCCTCCGTTTTACCGAGGAAGAAAAGGGGCTCATCAGGACCCGCGAACATGATATGGAATCCGATGATCAAAAAAGCGATGGTACCGATGCAAAAATCCATGATGTTCTTCATCATGATGTTGACGGCGTTCTTGGCCCGGGTGAAGCCTGACTCCACCATGGCGAACCCGGCCTGCATGATGAAGACGAGAAAGGCGGCGATACAGGTCCAGAGCACGTCGCCCCGGTATTGGAGGATCTCCAGATCCGACAGGTAGCGGACAATGGAGACGGTTTCGGCTTTGCCGGCCACCGTCACCTCGACATCCTCGGCGATGGGCGTCGTTTCATCCCGATAGGCTCCCGACACCGGCAGGTCCTTGCGGATCTCCTCCTGAGTCTTTCCTTTCAGCAAGACTCCCGGAACTCCTTCGACGGCTTTTTGGAGGGCCCGTCCCTCTTCCGCTGACGATAACGCCGCAGCGCCGAAGGCGAAAAAAAGGACGGCAGACATCAACACCACGGCGAACCTGATCCTTGTTGAACCTGTGCATAAACACTTCATTTTTTCATCTCCTGTTTTTCCGGCGGTTTTCACGTTGCAGCCCATGAACGATGTTCAGGACGTCGGTCAGATTGCGCTTTCCCCGTTTGCTCCCGTCAACTGACGGCCAAAACCCTTCACATCCGCCACGGTCATGCCCTTGACGCCGATTTCATTCAGAACGTACTTGACCTCTTCCAACTCGAAGGGTTTGATGATCGCTTGAATCTGTTTCATGACATGCCTCCCAGGGTATCGGTGTGACTGTGACGCTTGAAACGGGGGATCTTTGCAGGCTCCCGCTGTCTTAAAGATCAGCCTACTTCTATTGATGTCAGCAATATGCGTACCGGTTCTTATTGATCCACCGCACTTATATTGCAACTATTCAATTTTTAATTATTTTATTGCTATCATTACAAAAGCGTAACGCCGGAACTTGATAGCGTTGACTGAACATCAAAGACAATTTCGTGACTTATTTTTATATTTATCACATTTTTGTCTATTCAGACTAAAGATATGGGCTTGTCGGTAAACTCTGAGAGGGAAACAGGCAGGATGAGGGGGGCGCACGCCATGGGCTGAAACACATCCGGAAGATAAAAGCCGCACACAATCCGAAAAGGGCGGACACACAGGTCCGCCCCTACGGGTATCCGGGAACCAGCCGCGATATACGGGCCTGTTGCACCAAATCCAGACCACGAGGGCCGGATGATATGACATTGCGGTCAACGTAGGGGCGGACCTGTGTGTCCGCCCTGATCCCGCGCCCCGCCAAACGATGTTCCATACCCCCTCAAACAATGGGCGGCCCCAACTATTCGCCCCGATGCTGGGAAATCCGGGAACCGGCCGCGACACACACAAAAAAAGCCGGGCGTCGCCGCCCGGCTTTTTGAAAATTCGATTTAAGGAAATGCGATATCGAGAACTATCCGCGCCACTCGGTATCGTCGACAGTGGTCTTGAAATCAGCCTCCACCACCTCAGGCAATGGCTTGTCTTTGGTCGCAGCGATATCCGCGGGGGACGGTTCTCCCACGAAAATCAGACGGTTCCTCGGACATTTTTCACAAGCCTCCATGACGTCAAGCGTGCATTCGGCGTCCCAGTGTTCATAGTCTATGGTCGGCAGGTTGTCCTCGATCTTGAACAACTCGGATTTTTTTGCACAGGCCTTGCAGCCGATGCACCCCACCTCGCATACGGCCATGACCTCCCTGCCGGCATCCTTGTTGGAGCAGCCGACGGCCAGAATCCGGGATTTCTTGAAGGGCGTAATGGTGATGATGTTCCTTGGACAGACGCTGCCGCAGGCACCGCATCCGATACATTTATCGTAGTCCACGGTGGCTAGGCCGTCGATGACGTGAATCGCATCATATTTGCATGCTCGGGTGCAATCCCCAAACCCGAGACACCCATAGGTGCAGGCCTGGACCCCTGCCACCATGTTTGCTGCCTGGCAGGTCATCTCTCCGAAGTAGGGCGTCCGCCCCTTGCGATCTTCGTAATGCGCCCCGCAATGGACAATCGGACGCTGGGGATAGCTCTCGTCCACCTCGATGCCCATGATGGCCGCGACGCTGGCCGCACAGGCCGCCCCGCCCACCGGGCATCTGTTCACGGCAGCGCCGCTGAGGACAACGCCCTCCGCGTAATCGGCGCATCCCACAAATCCGCAGCCGCCGCAGTTAGCGCCTGGAAGCGCCTCGATGATCGCTTCAATCCGAGGGTCGACCTTGACGTAGAATGCCTTGCTGGCCCACCCCAATATATAGCTGATGACAACCGCCATGCCGAACAGTGTCGCGGCGGAAAGACTGATGGTTACCCAATTCATAGAACCCTCTCGCGTGTATGGAATTGATGAATCGATCGCGGTTTTCCGCGCCTATTGGTTCGCCCCCGTGCCATCGGCTGCAGGTGCAGTCTGCGCTTGGGCCGCCACCGCGGGTGCCGGCATCATCGCCTTCCTGAGTCCGGAATCCACCCCGGTGAATCCCATAAAGCCCATGGCCAGGATGCCGGCAACAATGAGGGTGATCGCCGCGCCCTGAAAAGGCTTGGGAACATCACACAGGTCCAGTTCCTCCCGGATACCGGCCATAATGACGATGGCGATGGTGAAACCGATGCCGCCGCCGACGGCCAGGGTCAGGCCGCGGCCCAGGTCCCAGGCGTCCGCCGGATTGTCCACGCCCACGATCTTGCTCATGATGATCAGACAGGCGAAGAGAATCGCGCAGTTGGTCGTAATAAGGGGAAGATAGACCCCCAAGGCTTTGTACAGGGGCGGGAAAAACTTCCGCACGTACATTTCGACAAACTGAACCGACGAGGCGATGGCGAAAATATAGACGATATAGCTCAGGATGGTCAGATCGACGCCTGCGGCGGCCTCGGGCGTCATGAAATGCGCCGCCACCCAGCGGGTCAGGGGGGCGCCCGGCATAAGGACGAAAGTCGTAATGGTCCAGCTGATCAGGGCCGCAATGGAGATGACGAAGATGACCGCACATCCCATCCCAAACGCCGTGCTGATCTTTCGGGAGACCCCCACGAAGGGACAGATCCCGACGAAATAATAGAGCACAAAATTATTGATCAATGCGGCGACAACACCGATCAGAAAGATGTCTATCAGATAACTGAACATGTTTTACCCCCTGTTGGCCTTTTGCGACTGTCGATCGCTGTACCAGTTGACAAGGCCCAAAAGCAGTCCGAAAGTTAGAAATGCACCTGGCGGCAGGACCATTATTACCCAGTCCGACCAGGCAGCGGGAAGCAGACGAATGTCGAAGAGCATGCCGGTTCCCAGGATCTCTCGGACCGCAGCGATACTGCAAAGGGCCAGGCAGAAACCGATGGATTGGCCGAGGGCGTCGGCACCTGCGACGAATACGCCCTGCTTTGACGCACAGACTTCGCAACGACAAATGATGATGCAGTTAACGATGATCAGGGGGATATAGGGTCCCAGGACCTTGCTCATCTGGTAAAGGTAGGCGGCAAGAACCCGGTCCGCAATGGTAACGAAGGTTGCGATGGTCAGGGTAAAGATGACGATTCTGAGGTGCGGTTTCAGCAGATTACGCATCAGGCTGGTCACCACATTGGCGCAGAAGAGCACAAACGCGACAGCCGCGGACATGGTGATGGCGGCCTTGAGGCCGTTGGTCACCGCCAGTGTCGGGCAGAGGCCCAGAAGTTGGCGATACACCGGGTTTTCAGGCAGTATCCCCTGGATAAAACGCTCGATAGCTGTGGGTTGATCGGCCATGTGTTATTTCCCCCCCGATCCTTTGGCGGTCAGCGGCCCTTTCAGGTCCGCCACAGCCGTATTGATGATGTCGGTAACGCTTCTCGATGAGATGGTGGCGCCCGTCACGGCATTGATCTCGTTGGGAACGCTGGTCTTGCCGCCCTTGACCACAGTCAGAAGCTGGTCGGTTCCCACACCCTTGAACTGGTCGCGCCACTCGTCCGTGACGATTTTATTGCCGAGGCCCGGCGTTTCCTTCTGTTCGAGAACGAAGATACCCGTGATATTCTCCGCCTTGGCATCCAGGCCCAAAAGCAGTTCGATCTTATCGGCGTATCCCTGTCCGCCGGCCTTGACGACCCAACCCAGTCGATCTCCGTCTTTTCGGGCCTCGAACACGTTGTACGTGCTCTGCTTACCCGGCTTTTCGACGACGATGTTTTCCGGCAGCGCTTCCAGGTTCTGTCCCTGCTCCGCCATCTTCTGGGCGGCCGCTTTTCCCAGCACGAGTTCAGGTACCTTTTCCCGCGTCTCATTGATCTTGTTGGTTTCGATCTTGGGCCCCAGGGTCATCTGTACCCCGGCAAGCGCGGAACCAAAGCAAAGGGCCAGAAACAGCACCAACCATGCCTGAATGATATTGTTGTTCTTCAGCCGCTCGAATGTGGAGGGCGGCATCGGCTCCATGGGTTCTATCGGTTTCATAATCTCCAATCCTATTTTGCGCCTAAGGGTCTGGGAATGGTCCAGCGGTTGATGAGGGGCGTCACGCCGTTCATGAGCAGCACGGCGAACATGACGCCTTCGGGATAGCCGCTGAAAATTCTGAGCAACATGATAAAAGCACCAACGCCGATGCCGAACAGAAGCTTTCCTTTGGGGGTAAGCGGACTGGTGACCGGATCGGTGGCGATAAAGAATGCCCCGAACAAAAGCGACCCCCCCAGAACGTGGTGGAGAATCGTCCATTCGGACTCAGGTTGGAGAAGACCGGCGATCCCGCCGATGACGGCGACCGCTGCGAGAACCCCCGCAGGAATCTCCCAGGAAGCGGTCCGCCGGATGCAGAGATAGATGCCGCCGATAAGGCACGCCACGGCGCTGGTCTCACCGAGGGAACCGTTGGTCACACCCCAAAACAGTGCGGGTATCGATGCGACGACGCCCCCCTGTTTAAAAGCATCCATAGGCGTTGCCTGGGTAATGGCGTCGACGGCGCTGTTCACGTCCTGATACCCCGACGCTCCGAGAAAGGTTGCAAATGAAATCATGACAAAGGCCCGGCCGACCATAGCGGGATTGAAAATGTTCATGCCCACGCCGCCAAAGATTATCTTGCCGATGCCGATAGCCGTAATGGAAGCGATCACGCCAACGAACCAAGGCGCCGTGCCCGGCAGCGACAACGCCAGGATCACCCCCGTTACCGCTGCGGAAAAATCCCGAAGCGAGAGGGGGTTGCCCCGCATGCGGGTAAATGCGGCTTCGGCCAGGAGACAGGTCCCCACGCAGATGGCCAACTGCCTGACCGCATACATCTGAAAAACGTAGATCGATGCCCCCACCACCGGCACCAGTGCAATCAGGACATCGAGCATCATCTGCCGGGTCGAGGTGGATGTGCTGGACAGGTGGGGCGAGGGCGCCACGTGGATCGTCGGTGCGATCTCTTCCGCAGCCGATAATGTCTGTTCTTTATCTTTCGCCATAAAAAATTACCTTTGAAGGAAGTTCCGCAACTTCCCGAATGAGGTTAAGTCAAGCGTTCTTATTTTTTGCTCGCCCCGATCACGACGGCCTTGCCGGTCCTCACCAGCTGTACGATGGGAATCTGAGCAGGACAGATGTAGGCGCAGGAGCCGCACTCGAAACACGCCATGATGTTGTACATCTGGGCCAGATCGATGTCTTTTTTGCGGGAGGCCAGCGCCAACTTACTGGGAACCAGGTTCATGGGACAGGCATCCACGCATCGGCCGCACCGGACACAGTTCGTCTCCGCTTCCCGTTTCAGATCTCCATGGGTGAGAACAGTGATGCCGCTGGTGCCCTTCGTCACCGGCGTCGCCATATCGGAAAAGGCGAAACCCATCATGGGGCCGCCGGCCACAACCCGGGCGGCATCCTCAGTCAGCCCGCCGCAGTAATCGATCATATCGCCCATGCTGATGCCGATGGGGGCCAACAGATTTTTCGGGGTCCGGATGCCGGCACCGGTGACTGAAATCACACGGTGGGTCAGGGGCTTGCCCCTTAAAACCGCCCGAGCCACCACGGCTGCCGTGGAGATGTTGCTCACCGCCACGCCCACGTCGAGCGGCAGTCCGCCCAGCGGCACCTTTCGACCGGTGGCCGCCAGGATCAGCTGCTTTTCACTGCCCTGGGGATACTTTGTCCGGAAAACGGCAACCTTGATGCCGGTACCCGCTGCCGCTTTCCGTATCACTTCGATGGCATTGGGCTTGTTGTCCTCGATGCCGATGATGATATTCCGGGCCTGGGTAACCCGACCAAGGAGCAGTGCGCCGGTAATGATGGGCTCGGGCACCTCGATCATCATCCGATAATCCGAGGTCAGATAGGGCTCGCACTCGCATCCGTTGATCAGCACCGTGTCGATGGGTTTTTCGTCGTTGGGGACATATTTGACATGGGTCGGGAAGGTTGCCCCGCCAAGCCCTACGACGCCGGCCTTCTGGATGGCGTCGACGATCTCTTTCCGGCTATACCGCTCCAATCCCTCCCGGGGCCATTCGCCGCCGAAGATGTCGTCCCACAACGCCTGACCGCTCACTTGATCGCCCTCGGCCTTGATGGGTATCGCCGGAACATGACGACCGTTGGGCAGCGTCGTCGTTCCCACCTTCATGACCTTACCCGCAATGGGAGAATGGATGGGCACGGACACAAAACCTCCCGCATCGGCGATCTTCTCGCCGAAGGCTACCGTCGCCTTGGGCTTGACGGCAATTTTGCTGGGCGCCCCGACATTCTGCAGCAGGGGAATCATGACCCTTTGCGGCGGCGGCATGACCTCGATCGCCACATTTTCCGCAAACGTTTTTCTTTCGGGGGGGTGCACGCCGTGAGGGAATGTACCGCCGCTCCCTGAAAACTTAAATTTGAACGCCATAAAGACTCCTTAAAAAAAACATTGCCAAAAGCATATGCCTTTGGCCGCGGTCCATGATGAATTCAGCTGTGAATTCAGCTGTGAATTCTGCTCGTTATTCGAATTTTGGGATATACAAAAAAGGAAGTCATGTCAAGCGAGAAATTTACAGATCAATCTCATAAATAAATTGAATCAAATTCAATAAATACCGACACCCCCTCCCGAAGGTGGGGCGATCCGATTCAAATTGCCGAACCACAGGACAATGTTGACGGTATGCCTTCTTATGGGGTAGGCATCCATTTTTCAACGGCACACACAAAAAGGTCCCGACGCCATGATCAATTCCGATAGCCACTCTGCTGCACAGATCGTGCTGCTTTTTCTGAAAAACCCCGAAAAAGGTCGGGTCAAAACCCGTCTGGCCAAATCCATCGGCCGGGACGCCGCCGTCAGACTCTACCAGAGCTTTGTGGAAGACATCCTTTCCATGCTCCATCGGACAGACCGACCGGTGATCATCTGTTTCCATCCCCCCTGGGCAGAAGCAGCCGTCATTCGATGGTTGACCGGAAATTATCGCTTCCGGCCCCAGATCGGTGCCGACCTGGGGGAACGAATGGCGAACGCCTTTGTACATGCCTTTTCCGAAAAATATACCCAGGTGCTCCTGATGGGAACGGATGTTCCAGGGCTGCCGGAAGATGTTATCCGCGAGGCCTTCGACGCCCTCCGCCATCGTCCGGCTGTCCTGGGGCCCTCCACGGACGGCGGGTATTATCTCATCGGTTTTAACAAGCGCTCTTTTTCTCCCCGATGCTTTCGGGGCATCATCTGGAGCACGCCGACGGTTCTGCGTCAAACTGTAAAAAAAATGCCCGGACAGGGGCGGGCGTTCCATATTTTGCCGGAATGGCGGGATATCGACGACTGGGAGGATCTGAAGGATTTTGTTTCCCGAAAGGATGTGCTCCGCGCCCAGGCCCCGTCGACCTTCACCTGCCTGGCATCCCTGGGCCTTCTGGCGCCCCTTGCGTAACGCCTTATATTGTCCGGAAAAGCGTGTCTCGCGTTTGCTTAAACCCGTCAAATGTGTTAAAGAGTGATCATTTCAGTCGGGGCCGCGCCGAAATTCGGTCGGAAGGCCGTCCCCACCGATGCGGTGCATCTTCGGCGCGCCAACCCACCCACATGAAAGGACGATAATATGGTGAATGACAAGGGAACGGCTCCTGACCCTTCGGACGACAAGAATATCCAGGTCTATTCCCTCAGCACATGCAGTCATTGCAAAGCCACCAAACGGCTTCTGGCGGAATGTACGGTCCAATATGATTTCGTGGATGTCGACCTGCTCGAAGGAGACGAACGGAAGGCCATCATCGAAGACATAAAAAAAATTAACCCCCGTTGCTCTTTCCCTACCATCATCATCGGCAACAAGGTCATCGTCGGGTATAAGGAAAAGGAAATCAAGGAGGCTCTGGGAATGTGATGGACGCCCGAAAACTCTACGAACAATTAAGAAAAATTCATGAGCCCAAAGGATATTATTTCAACCGGGACGAGGCCCGAACGATGGAACTTATCGAGGCGCTCATCGTGAACAAGGAACGATACGGATACATGGCCTGTCCTTGCCGGTTGGCGTCGGGCGACCGGGAGAGCGACAAGGACATCATCTGCCCCTGCGTCTACCGAGCGCCGGACGTGGCGGAGTTCGGGAGCTGCTATTGCAATCTCTACGTTTCGAAGGAATGGAACGAGGGAAAGATCCCCCGGGACTATGTCCCCGAACGCAGGCCTCCTGAAAAAATCGTTTTCTAATCCTCGAAGTCGATATGGTTCATTCGGGCCAGCGCCAGCATCAGCGCCTGGGTCCCCAGGCGCCGTCCGCCATGAGCCATTACGCCGTGATATAACTGATCGACCAGAGCGAGCCCGGGAAGCGCGAGATTCATCCGGCGTGCTTCATCCAGGGCAATCCCCATGTCCTTGACGAAATGTTCCACAAAAAAGCCCGAATCGAACTCCTTCCGCAGGATCCTCGGCGCCAGGTTGTCCAGCGACCAACACGCCGCCGCTCCGCCTGAAATGCCGGCGAGCATGGTCTCGAGATCCAGGCCAGCCCTGGCGCCGTAAAGCAGGGATTCACACATACCGATCATGGTGCCGGCAATCATGATCTGGTTGCACATCTTGGCATGCTGGCCGGCGCCGGCGACACCTTGGTATACGATCTTCCGCCCCATCGCCTCGAATAGCGGGGCGGCCGCCTCGAAAGCTTCCCGCTCACCGCCGACCATAATGGAAAGTCGCGCCTCCCGGGCGCCGACATCGCCGCCAGAAACAGGTGCATCTAAAGCATGGACGCCCTTGGACGCCGCAGTACGGAAAATCTCTTCAGCCAGGCTGGGACGGGTCGTGGTCATGTCCACCAACAGCATGCCGGGCCGAGCTGAAGAAATAATTCCCATTTCACCGAAGTAGACCGCCCGAACATCCTCCGGGGTGCCGACGATGGTGAAGACCACATCGGCGGCAGCCGTAACCGCAGCAGGGGATTCCGCCCAGGATGCCCCCTCGTTCAGCAACGGCCTGGCTTTCTCTCGGGTACGGCTGTAAACAGTGGCGGTGAAACCGCTGTCCATGACGTGCTTGCACATCCATCTTCCCATGACACCCGTTCCTATCCATCCTATCCGGGTCTTCCCCGCTGCTGTTCGATGCATGGCACCTCCTTGCTTTGTTGGCCTTTGGCCTGACAAACGAATATCCACCCCTGTAACCGAATAGATTTATATCTATAACCGAATTACGATGATATTTGAACCATTATCTTATCCAACGCGTTGACAGGTCCCATGCTCCGTTTAAATATTTGTGCTTGACAAAACGCCTCCAATTTATATTGTGTCCTGGTTTATCGGTGAGGTTATATTTTTCTTTTGCATGGTTTTTATCTTTTCGGTTACGACCGGTTTTGAGGGGAAAAACGATGAAAGTTCTGGTGAGCGACAACCTCGGTGAAATTGGGATTCAGATGTTACAAAAAGCGGACGGCATCGATGTGGATGTGAAAACAGGCCTGGCACCGGAGGAACTCAAATCCATCATAGGGGATTACGATGCCCTGGTCATCCGCAGCGCGACAAAGGTAACCGAAGATCTGCTGCAAACGGCCGGCCGGCTCAAAGTCGTCGGCAGGGCGGGTATCGGCCTGGACAACGTCGATATTGCGGCGGCGTCCAAGCGCGGCGTCGTCGTCATGAATACCCCCACAGGCAATGTCGTGACCACTGCGGAACACGCCATCGCCATGATGTTGGCCCTTTCACGGAACATCCCCCGCGGTACCGCCACACTCAAAGCGGGTAAATGGGACAAAAAGAAGCTTCAGGGGCGTGAAATTTTCAATAAGGTCATCGGCGTTGTCGGTTTCGGAAAAATTGGCTCCATCGTCGCCGATAGAGCCCGAGGGCTCAAGATGCAGGTTATCGTTCACGATCCTTTCGTGACGCCCGAACGGATTGAAAAAGACGGCTTCGAAGCCGTTTCCCTCGATGAGCTGTATCGACGATCGGATTACATCACCGTCCACGTTCCGAAGCTGAAGGACACCATCGGATTCATCAACAGAGGCGCTTTCGATAAAATGAAGGACGGCGTCATGCTCGTCAATTGCGCCCGAGGCGGCATTGTCAACGAGGCCGATCTTTACGACGCCATGAAGTCCGGAAAAGTCGCCGGAGCTGCTCTGGATGTCTTCGAAACGGAACCTCCCGAGAACTCCCCTTTATTCGAACTGGAAAATTTCATCTGTACGCCGCATCTGGGCGCATCGACCAAAGAAGCCCAGACCAACGTCGCCGTAGCGATAGCTCAACAAATCATCGATTACCTCACCACCGGCACCATCGTAAACGCGGTCAACGTCCCCTCGGTCACAGGAGACCTTCTCGCAAAACTGCGCCCTTTTCTGGCGCTGGGAGACCGTATGGGCTGCCTGATGTCTCAATTGATCTGCGGCCCTGTCAAGGGCGTTACCATCGAATATATGGGGGACTTCCAGGGGCTTGACCTTTCCCCGGTATCCACGGCCATCATCAAGGGTCTCCTCACGCCGATGGTCAAGGACATGGTCAATTCGGTCAACGCGCCCATCATCGCCAAGGATCGGGGAATCAAAGTCTCCGAGACCACCAGCGCCGACGCCGAGGATTATCTCAACCTGATTCGGCTGACAACGGAAACGACGGAGATGAGCGTGTCGTTGGCCGGCACCGTTTTTGGCAAAAACGACCCGCGCATCGTCAAAATCAATAACTTCCGTCTCGAAATGACGCCTCACGGCCACTCCGCCATCATTCACAACCTTGACCGGCCGGGAGCCATCGGCAGTATCGGGATGACCCTCGGCAAAAACAACATCAACATCGGACGCATGCAGGTGGGGCAGGAGCAGGTTGGTCATGGAGAAGACGGCGACCGGAATATCATCTTCCTCGAAACCGATACACCGATCCCGCCCGAGGTGATCGAGGAATTGAGGAACCTGCCTTTGGTGAAGGTGGTCATCCCGCTCGAGTTGTAAACAGACGTTTATCCGCGCGGCTGAATTACCGTAAACGAGGGTTCCGGCCGCGCTGGTGCGACCGTAACGCACCCAACCATGAAGGAGGTCGAAATGGCTGAGGAGAAAGACACGACGGCGGCAGAGTCGTCTTCCGGAAAAAAATCCGATGCCCAAATGGCTAAGGACTACGAAGCTGCGGGAAAAGAGGCCGAGTCCGTTCCCCTGCCCAAAATCGATTTTTCCATGTTCATTTTTTCACTGAATTCTTCGGTTCTCGTGCATCTGGGTATTCTGGACGATCCTGCCACGGGAGAAAAAACAAAAAACCTGGCGGCGGCAAAGCAAACCATCGATATTCTGGGGATGCTCGAGGAAAAGACCCGGGGGAACCTGACCGATCAGGAACGGGATATGCTGAAACATATTCTCTATGACTTGCGGATGATATACGTCAAGGAAGTGGGTTGATTCAGCAATGAAACGCATCCGAAGACGCTATGCCCCATTTTCTCATTCGATGGGTCGGTAAAGGCTTTTGGGTCATCACGGTATCCCAATAATCCCGGACATACATGAAATTTCGTTCACAGCCCCTTGCTGAAGAGATCCGGATACTCGCACCGGCCAAGATTAATCTTTTTCTGCACGTAACGGGAAGGCGGCCCGACGGTTACCACGAACTATACAGCCTGATGTGCCCCGTAACCCTTTTCGATACCCTGGTGTTGCGGGTCCAGAAACGGGGTATCCAATTGACGTGTCATCATCCCGGAATTCCGTCGGATGAGACCAATCTGGCCTGGCGGGCGGCTGCATGCTTTCTCGACAACCTGAAGACAAGGGAGGGCGTTCACATCTCTATCGAGAAACGGATTCCGGTTGCAGCGGGTCTCGGCGGAGGAAGCAGTGACGCCGCCGCCGTGCTGAACGCCCTGAATCGTCACTATGGCCGGCCGTTTTCCAGCGGGGAACTGATGGAGATGGGGCTGTCCCTGGGCGCCGATGTACCGTTCTTTATCCTGGGCCGGCCCGCCATTGCCGAAGGTGTCGGGGAGCGTCTCACGATCTGTGAAGGTCTTCGCCGTTTTTTTCTGGTATTGGCGGCATTTCCCTTTGGCGTTTCCACGGCGGATGTGTACAAAAACCTCAATTTGGGATTGACAAATTGTAAAAAAGCCAATACAAGTTTTGCCCTTGAGAACGGGCAAGATTTTGACATCTTGCGATATCTCTGCAACGATCTTGAAACGGTAACGATCCGCCGGTTCCCCGAGATTGAAGCGACAAAAACGGCGCTCATGAATCACGGATCGGTCGGTGCATTGATGTCGGGCAGCGGCCCGACGGTCTTCGGCCTTTTTGAAACAGCCGGAAAAAGGGATTCCGCAATGCACCTGCTTTCAACGTCGACGAAGTGGACGCTGTATGCTGCGGAGTTGCTCGTGCAGACGAAAGGGTAGTCGACAAAGATATCATGTTGGGGCGTCGTCAAGCGGTAAGACACAGGATTTTGGTTCCTGCATTCGGAGGTTCGAATCCTCCCGCCCCAGCCATTTTGGAAACCCCCTTAAGACATTGGGGATTCAAGGGATACGGAACAATTAGTGATGAACAACGAAATCACCATATTTTCGGGAAACTCCAATCCGGATTTAGCCGCCAAAATCTGTAATTATCTCGAGCTTCCTTTGGGAGGGGCAAAGGTCAAAACCTTCAGCGACGGAGAGATCCAGATCGAGATCAACGAGAACATCCGTGCCAGAGACGTTTTTGTGGTTCAATCGACGTGCCGTCCGGTCAACGACAATCTCGTTGAACTGCTTCTGATGCTTGACGCATGCAAACGATCTTCAGCCAAGCGGGTGACCGCGGTCATTCCGTATTACGGCTATGGACGCCAGGACAAAAAGGTGGCCCCACGGGTACCCATCAGCGCAAGACTGGTTGCCGACATGATCACGTTGGCCGGGGCTGACCGGGTTATCACGATGGATCTTCACGCCGGGCAAATTCAGGGATTTTTCAATATTCCCGTAGACAACCTTTTCGCTACACCGGTCGTTCTGGATCACATTCGGTCGAAATTCAACCTTGAAGACGTCGTCATCGTTTCGCCCGACGCCGGCGGTGTCGAGCGCGCGCGGGCTTTTGCCAAACGTCTGGATGCCGGTCTTGCCATTATTGACAAGCGGCGGGACGCCCCTAACGAGGCAAAGGCCATGGCGGTTATCGGCAATGTCAAAGACAAAGTCGTCATCATCCTCGACGATATGGCGGACACAGCGGGAACCTTGACCGAAGCCGCCGGTGCCCTGGTGAAAAACGGCGTCAAAGAGGTCCATGCCTGCTGCACCCATCCGGTGCTCTCGGGTCCGGCAATCAGCAGAATTCGAAATTCAGATCTCAAAAGCATTGTCGTGACGGACACCATACCGCTCAGCCAGGATGCGAAGGTGTGTGAAAAAATCTCCGTGCTCACCATTTCCAAACTGTTCGGCGAGGCGATCATTCGCAGCCATGAGGGCGATTCGGTCACATCACTTTTTGTATAACCTGCGATCTGCAAAAAAACCGGTTACATATTCCGGTTCACCATCTAAGGAGGCTTTTTTTGGAATTCATTGATCTCAAAGCAAATATCAGAACAGGAAGAAAAAAGGGGCCGTCACGTCGCCTTCGGGCTGCGGGAAGAATCCCGGCTGTACTTTACGGCCCCGGCGCTGAGACCCTGGCCTTATCCATCGATACGACCGATCTTGAGAAGGCCGTCAAGAATCGAAGCGGCAGCCAGGTCTTTCTAAATCTCGTCATTGACGGCGCCGACGGGAACAAGACAGCCATGATCAAGGATCTTCAAATACATCCGGTTTCACGGGATATGATTCACGCCGATTTTTATGAGATCGCCATGGATCGCAAAATCCGCGCCACGGCCCCGGTCACCGTGACCGGAAAATCCATCGGGGTGGAAAACGGGGGAATGGTTCAAATCATCCGTCGTGAACTCGAGGTGCTCTGCTACCCCAACCAGATGCCCGAGGAAATCGTCGTCGATATCACCGATCTGGACATAGGCGACTCGATCCACATCGAAGATATCGCCGTCGAGGAAGGGGTCGAATTCCCCCATGACGTGAACTTTACGGTGTTGACCATTCTGAGCGGTAGACCGGAAGAGGCCGGCGAGGAAGAGGAAGAAGAAATGGGTGAGGAAACCGAAGCCTCCGACCAGAGAGATGAAGAAGAATAATTGACTGATCCCCTCCATCTGATTGTAGGGCTGGGAAATCCGGGAAAGGCATATGAACATACCAGGCATAACGTCGGGTTTATGGTAATAGATCTCATCGCAGACACCTTTTCCATTTCCGTTGACGAAATGCGGAGCGACGTTCTGATCGGTCGCGGTAATATCGACAATTGCAAGGCCGTTCTGGCAAAACCACTGGCTTTTATGAACCGGAGCGGAACTCCGGTTCTTTTGCTTCTGGAAGAGTTTGGGCTGAACGTCGAGGACATGATCGTCATTCACGACGACATCGATCTCACCTTCGGCAGAATTAAAATAAAAGAGAAAGGAGGTCATGGGGGACATCGAGGTATTGCATCTTTGATGAATGCCCTGGGAAGCGGTGCTTTCAATCGTCTTCGCATGGGCATTGGCCGACCGGAACCCGGCGTCGACGTCGTAGATCATGTACTCGAAGGATTTACGCCGGAGGAGCTCGAGCAACTGCCCCGGTTCATCGAAAAGGGGCGGGAGGCGGCCGTTACTGTCCTTTGCAAAGGCACAAAAGAAGGTATGAACAGGTTCAACCGTAATACTCAAAACCTAACTTAGCATTTGGATGGAGGTAAAATGGAATTTGTATCGAACAATGTGGCCCTGACATGCACACTGGTCGGAGCGCTCGGAATCGTTTTTGCCATCGTGTTGGCAGGAATCGTAAAGGGTGCCCCCGCAGGAAATGAGAAAATGCAAGCAATTGCCGGAGCCATCCAGGAAGGTGCGATCGCCTACCTCAACCGGCAGATGAAAAGCATGGGCATTGCCGGCATCATCATTTTTGGCGTTATTTTTGCCACCATGGGCGTCAAAACCGCCCTGGGTTTTCTTATCGGCGCGGTGGCCTCCTTCTGCGCGGGTTATATCGGCATGAGAGTTTCCGTTCTGGCCAACGTCAGAACCGCCGAAGCCGCCAAAAAGGGTCTGGCCGCCGGGTTGGCCATGGCTTTCAAAGGCGGTTCCGTTACCGGCATGATCGTGGCCGGTCTCGCCCTGACCTCTGTCTCCGGTTACTACTACTTCACCCATGACGTCATTGCCCTGGTAGCCCTGGGCTTCGGCGGCAGTCTCATCTCCATCTTCGCACGGCTCGGCGGCGGCATCTTCACCAAGGGCGCCGATGTCGGCGCTGACTTGGTGGGCAAGGTCGAGGCGGGCATTCCCGAGGACGATCCGAGAAACCCCGCGACCATCGCCGACAACGTCGGGGACAACGTCGGCGACTGTGCCGGTATGGCCGCCGACCTCTTCGAGACCTATGCGGTCACGGCGGTTGCGGCCATGCTGATCGGCCACCTGCTGTTCCCGAAAAATCCGATGGCTACCGAGTTCCCACTGATCCTTGGCGCCATTTCCATCATCGCCTCGATGATCGCGGTATTCTTCGTTCGCCTCGGCAAAAGCGAATACATCATGGGTGCGCTGTATAAAGGAATGTTCGGATCCGCTATCATCGCAGCCGTGGCATTTTACTACGCCTGTGCCAAGTTCATGGCCGACATTCCCGGCATTTCTGCCATGAACCTCTATTACTGTACGCTGATCGGTCTGCTCCTGACCGTCATCATCGTTATCATCACTGAATACTACACCGGCATTTACGGCCCGGTGAAAGCCATCGCCGAAGCCTCCACCACCGGTCACGGCACCAACATCATCTCCGGTCTCGCCGTCTCCATGCAGGCGACTGCGGCTCCGGTGCTGACCATCTGCCTGGCCATTTTCCTTGCGCATCGCTTCGGCGGGCTTTACGGCATCGCCATGGCCGCCATGTCCATGCTTTCCATGACCGGCATGGTCATCGCCATTGACGCTTACGGTCCCATCACCGACAACGCCGGCGGCATCGCCGAGATGGCCGGAATGGATGACAGCGTCCGCGCCGTCACCGACCCGCTGGACGCCGTTGGAAACACCACCAAGGCCGTTACCAAGGGTTACGCCATCGGCTCCGCCGGTCTGGCCGCTCTGGTGCTCTTTTCCGCCTACGTTATGGAGTTCACGATTCAAGGCGCTGAAAAAGCGATCAAGTTCGATCTTTCCGACGTCAACGTCATCATCGGTCTTTTCATCGGCGGTCTGCTGCCCTACCTGTTCGCCTCCATCGCCATGAAGGCTGTCGGCAATGCCGGCGGCGCGGTCGTCGATGAAGTGCGTCGTCAGTTCCGCGAAATCCCGGGCATCATGGAAGGCACCGCCAAACCTGATTACGGCGCCTGCGTCGACATCGTCACCAAGTTCGCCCTCAAGGAGATGCTGGTTCCCGCTCTTCTGCCGGTCGTCGCTCCGCTCCTGGTCGGCTTCATCCTTGGCAAGGTCGCCCTCGGCGGTCTTCTCATCGGCTCCATCGTCACCGGCGTTTTCGTGGCACTCTCCATGACCACCGGCGGCGCTGCATGGGATAACGCCAAAAAATACATTGAAGACGGTCATCTCGGCGGCAAGGGCTCCGATGCTCACAAGGCTGCCGTTACCGGTGACACCGTCGGCGATCCATACAAAGACACCGCCGGACCGGCTGTCAACCCGATGATCAAGATTCTCAACGTTGTCGCGCTGCTGATGGTGCCTTTCCTGATGTAGGTTTGACCGCGATAACCGGATCAGATTTTCCGGAGCGGATCTTATGGATCCGCACATAGCTAAGCAACACTGAATACTCAAAAGGATTGGCGCCCCCATTCGGCGCCAATCCTTTTTTGTTTGCTTGTTTTTTATATGTATGATATAAAATGAAAAATTTATTCTCATACCGAATAGCCTCAGCGACCTCAGTTTGATTTAAAGACGTTATCCTGCCGGTCGATGAGGTGTGTTTTTAATATCTTATACTGGTGGTGGAATGAACGAAAAAAAGGCCAAGAATCATACCGAAAGCAATTCGCCACACAACGGCAAGCGGCGTCGATTCCAGGTCGGCGATCTGGCGGTCTATCCCGCTCACGGAGTCGGGCGCATCGAATCTATTGAGAGCAAGGTTGTGGGCGGCGAAACCCATGATTTTTATATTATGAAGGTTCTTGAGAACGATATGGTGATCATGATTCCGACTTGGAACGTCGAGTCCGTCGGCTTGCGTGACGTCATCAGCAAGACTGAAATTCCCGATATCTACAAGGTCATGTCCGATCGCCAGGAAAGTCCCCTGGACAACCAGACCTGGAATCGTCGATACCGGGAGTACATGGAAAAGATTAAAACTGGATCTCTCTATGAGGTCGCTGAGGTGTATCGGGATCTTTTCCTCCTGAAAATGTCAAAAGATCTCTCCTTTGGAGAACGCAAGCTCTACGATACGGCCCAGATATTGCTGGTCAAGGAACTCTCCACGGCTAAAGAAACCGACGAACAGACGATTCTTACCGAAATCGAATCTCTTTTTATCTCCTGACCTCTGCGCATCCTCCCTCTATGATCGATACTGTCGATGAGTACCGGATCATCGTCGATGACCAGTCCGCCGGTCTTCGGCTCGACGCCTTTCTGGGGACGATTCTTCCGGACTGTTCTCGTTCCTACGCCGCCCAGCTTATCCGCACGGGGCGGATCACGCTTTTTCAACGGAAGGCAAAGCCCAGTCATCGGCTTCGCCCAGGCGACGAAATTCTCGCCCGAATTCCGCCGCCGGAGCCGGCCCATATTCCTCCTGAGCCCATTCCACTGGATATCATTTATCAGGACGACTTCCTGATCGTTCTGAACAAACCCGCCGGCATGGTGGTGCATCCGGCGCCGGGACATTCCTCCGGGACTCTCGTTAACGCTCTGCTCCACCATTGTCCGGATCTACCGGGGATCGGCGGAGAAGTTCGTCCCGGTATCGTCCACCGCCTGGATAAGGATACGACCGGCCTCCTGGTTGTTGCCAAAACCGCCGACGCCCACACCGACCTGTCCGCTCAGTTCAAATCCCGAAGGGTCGGGAAAAAGTACCTGGTTTTAGTACACGATCATATGGCGACAGATTCGGGAAGCATTGACCGCCCTATTGCCCGTCACCCGTCTAACCGAAAAAAAATGGCAGTCACCATGGGATCCGGAAGACACGCTTTGACCCGATGGCGGCGTCTCGAGCATCTTGCCGAAGCGTCCCTCCTCGAGGTGGACCTGCTGACCGGTCGCACCCATCAAATTCGCGTCCATTTTTCCGCCATCCATCATCCCGTTATCGGGGATCCGATCTACAGCTCCTCAAATTGGGGTAACCACTCGCCAAAAGTCCGCCGTTTGATTCAACCCATCCGCCGACAGATGCTGCATGCGTTGAAAATTCGCTTCAAACACCCTGAAAGCGGCGCTGATATATGCTTCAGCGCGCCGCCTCCCCCAGATATGCTTGAACTGATATGTGCTCTCAGGAAGGCTTATACCGACGTATCATCCTGATTGGATATAGAGCCCCTGATAAAGGCATAGTTTCTTCATCTCTCACCACCACTGTCCGCCATGCAAAAGGCCGTTCCCGAGTCTGAGACTCGGGAACGGCCTTTCAGATGCTAAACGTTTTCGATTGCCGACGCTTATGCGGCTTTTTTCCGGGTATCTTTATTGTAACACAATCTACAACAGTTCATGCACCGGGACGCCTCTTTGAGAGCAGCCTCTTCCGGCAGCACCAAATCCACCTCCTCGAAGGTTTTGATCCGGGTGGCCACCGGCAACTCCGGCATCCTGGCCCTCTCGCTGGGAATCACCCCGTCCACATGCTCGAACAGCGATTCCGGAATATGCGTCTTGAAAAGAACGTTCTCCGGGGGTTTGACCGATTCGCCCATCAGATATTGATGAATGGACCGAGCCGCCCGTCGCCCACCGCCAATGGCCGAGACTACCAGGGATGCACCCGTAGCGGAGTCGCCGCCGGTGAATATCTTGGGAATACTGCATTGCAGGGTTATGGGATCGTTGTCAAGGGTATTCCACCGCGTGATGACGAGATCTTCGAGAGACTTGGCGTCCTCCTTGAATGAAACATCCGGGCGCTGTCCAATGGCGCTGATGATCATATCCGCCTCGATCAGGGTTTCCGATCCTTCGACAGGCACCGGACGACGACGACCGCTGGCATCGGGTTCACCCAGTTCCATCTTGAGATATTCCAGATGGGTCGCATTCCCGCTCTCGTCGCTCACGACCCTGGTGGGTGCCGCCAGAAAATGATATTTCACGCCTTCATGCTCGGCAGCTTCGATCTCCACGACATTGGCCGGCATCTCCTTCCGGGTCCTCCGATACAGAAGGGTCACCTCTTCCGCGCCGAGCCTGACCAATGTGCGAACACAATCGATGGCGGTATTGCCGCCGCCGACGACAACGCATTTTTTACCGATGGGAATTTTTTCCCCTCCGGCAAACCGTGAGAGAAAATTTATACCGGTATAGACGCCCGAAGCGTCCTCGCCCTTGATACCCAGGGTGTAATCGCTCCAGGCACCAATGCCGAAAAATACCGCGTCAAAGCCTTCGTAGCTGAGTGTTCCCATGTTGAAGTCCCTGCCGAATCGCATGTTCGTACGGGCTTCTATGCCGAGATTGAGGATGCCTTGAATTTCCCAATCCAGTGTCTTTTTGGGAAGCCGATATTCTGGGATACCGTAACGGACCATACCGCCCAGATGGGGCATCGCCTCGAAAATGGTCACGTCGTGCCCCACCCGCTTCAGAAAGAAAGCACAGCTGAGCCCTGCGGGGCCGCCGCCGATAACGGCAACCTTTTTGCCGGTTTCAGGTGCGCAGCTGATGGGAAAGCGCGTGCCGGAATTCATCTCGAAGTCGGCTACGAATCGTTTCAGCTGGTTGATGGATACCGGTTCATCTTCGATACCCCTGCGGCAGTAATCCTCACAGGGATGGGGACAAACCCGCCCGCAGGTAAGAATCAGGGGATTTCTCAGCCGCAGGGTATGAACGGCGCCTTCGTAATCCCCTTTGGTGATACACTCGATATACATCGGAATATCGATTTCCGCAGGGCAGGTCTGCTGACAGGGCGCCAGAGCGTCCTCGGTTTTGTTGATATCGAGCAGCCGCTGGGACAGGGTCCTCACCGTAAGAATGCTCTTGGGGCACGCCTTTTCACAAGCACCGCATCCCACGCATTTAATCTCATCGACGATGGGAAATCCGTCGGGCCCCATGTGGATCGCGTCAAATTTACAGGAGCGTACGCAGTCTCCGTAGCCGAGGCATCCGACCCGGCATTCGCGTTTACCCCCATACATCGTCGATACGGCCGCGCAGGTCTGAACGCCCATATAATGAAATTTGTCATCCGCACGGAATCCGCCGTCGCAGGTGTTGAGCGACTTGAGCGGCTCCGCCGTACCGACGTCCATGCCCATCACCTTAGCGACGTTCGCAACGAGCTCGGGACCGGAGACAATGCAGACGTTGGGAGGCGCTTTCCCCGATACGACGGCGGCGGCCGCCGCCGAGCATCCGGCATATCCGCAACCGCCGCAGTTGGCGCCCGCGAGATTGGCTTCGACCTCGGCGATGCGAGGATCTTCATAGACATAAAAGATTTTTGACGCAAGGCTTAGAACCGTGCCGCATACGGCACCGAATCCCAACATGACTAAAATAGCTTCCGTCACGATGTTTACTCCTCTATATAACTCCGTTTCAGCCTTTTCCGCTGGAATAATCTGCCAGGCGGAAACCTGCCGTTAAACCATTCCCTTGAAGGCGAAAAATGTCAGGGAAAGAATCCCCGCCGTCACCAGGGCAATGGAGGTGTCCTGAAGCGGCTTAGGAACCCTTGCCAGGAGAATTCGCTCACGCACGCCGGCAAACAGCACGAGGGCCAGGCCGAAGCCTACCGCGTAGGCAAAGGACGCGACCAGCGCCTGCATAAAGGTGTATTCTTCATTAATATTGATCAGACAGACACCCATTACCGCACAGTTGGTGGTGATCAGGGGCAGAAATATGCCAAGACCCGCATATAGGGCCGGAATACTTTTTTTCAGAAACATCTCCACGAACTGAACCAAGGATGCGATGACCACGATAAAGGATATGGTTCTAAGATATTCCAGCTCAAATTGTTTGAGAACGTAGGTATCCACGATCCAGGTGATAACGCCGGCCATCACGAGGACGAACACGACGGCCATGGCCATTCCCACCGCCGTTTCCATCTTCTTGGAGGTTCCCATAAACGGGCAGTTCCCCAGATATTGGGCCAAGAGAATATTGTTGACGAGGATACAGCTTACGGCAAGGACGATATAGTCACCCATCTATCTTCTCCTATTTTTTTCCAACCAGGTTCATGAGACAGAGCATCAGTCCAAGACCGACAAAAGCGCCAGGGGCCTCAACCATGAAGGAAAACGGCTCATAGGAAGGACCGAACACATCGTATCCCAAAACGGTCCCATAGCCCAGAATTTCCCGTACGGCGCCCAACGCCCCCAGGGCCAGAGTAAACCCGATACCGATTCCGAGGCCGTCCGCCATGGATGGGAGTACCGGATTCTTGGCGGCAAAGGCTTCTGAACGCCCGAGAACAATGCAGTTGACAACGATGAGCGGAATGAAGATACCCAGCTTCAAAAACAGTGGATAGGTGAAAGCCTGCATGAGCAGTTCGACAACAGTGACGAAGGTGGCGATCACAATGATAAAGCATGCGATGCGGACCTTGGAAGGAATAACCTTTCGCAACATGGATACCAGCAGGTTGGAGCCCACGAGCACGAAGGTCGTCGCCAGCCCCATGCCGATGCCGTTTTCAACCGATTTGGTAACGGCTAGGGCAGGACAGAGGCCGAGGACCAGCCGAAACGGCGGTATCTCGTCCCACAATCCCTTGACAAATTCTTGAGCGATTGACTTGGCCATCGGTATTCTCTCCCTCTATTTGTTTAAGGCTTTAAGGTTTTCCTCAATCTGGGGCTTCAGCCGGGTATAGATCGCCCCGACATCCGTGGCCGCAGCACACACGGCGCGGGAGGTGATTGTCGCACCGCTGATGGCGTTGATGCTTCCACCGTCACCCGTTATTTTAACCGGGTCCTTGACCGATGCACCCTTGAACTGTTCAGCAAAGCCCGGGTCCTCTTTGGCCTTCGCCCCCATGCCGGGGGTTTCCGCATGGGTCGTCACTCCGGCGCCCAGAATGGTATCGGATTCCATGTCGATGCCCACCATCAGGCCGACGTCGCCACCATAGCCCTTGCCGTAGCTTTCCAGAGCAACCGCTTTGGGCTTACCGTCAATGACGCCGACAAAAATACTTCGTTCAACATCGCCGTCTGTGATTTTAAAACGATCTGAAATCGGATCGTTGGAGGCATCCTTGAAAATACTCTTCAGGGCAGGACCCTTGACGAACGTCAGCTGCTGATTCTCGATTTGGTCCTTGGTGTTATCCCGAACAGCAGCCAGCAGTCCTCCGGAAAAGGCGGCCAGAGCCGTCAGCACGACAACCATTTTAATCATATCTCGCATCGTTAAACCACCTTTCCTAGCGCTTTGGGTCTGATTTTATCCAGAAGCGGGTTTACGAGGTTGATGACCAGTATGGCATAAATCACGCCGTCGGCATAAATACCGATATTTCGGATCAGAACGGTCATCACACCGCCGAGGGCGCCGTAGATCAGCATCGGAATGAAATTAACCGGCGACGACGAGTCTTCAGTAGCCAGGAAAAAAGCCCCGAACAGCGTATATCCGGTCAGGAGGTGAAAGACCGGAGAGGCATACCGGGAAGGATCTACCGCATAAAACATCATAGCCGTCAAAAATACCCCTGCGAGAAACGAAACCGGAATTTCCCAACGGATGAAACCGCGGATAATGAGCACAAGTCCGCCTAGAATCAGGGCAATGCCAAAAGTAGCTCCGATGCCGCCCAGCTGTTTTCCCAGCAGCAGATCCATGGCGTTGTAGGAGGCCGCCACTTCCTTCACGCTGAACAGATCGGTGTGGAGCCCGGCATGTTTGACCGCAGCCAATGGATAGAATACGGAAAAATCAACATCATAATGAGCCACTGCGGCGCTGAAATTGAGATAATCCGGCCAGGAAACCGTCAGAATCGCGAACGCCAGCACGGCCGGGTTGAACGGATTCCCGCCAATGCCGCCGTAAATCTGTTTACCCACGATGACCGCAAAAAAAGTCCCCACAACCACTATCCACCACGGCAGAGTCGGCGGCAACAACATGGCAAACATCAGACCGATCAGGGCGGCATTGCCGTCGACGATGGTTTCCGGCTGACGGGCAACGCGGTTGTAAGCCGCTTCCCACAACATGGCGGATGAGATGGACAGGGCTATGATGCCGATGACGGACCATCCATAGAAATAGATGCTGATAAACACGGCCGGCAGGGCGGCAAGCAGGATACTATAGCTTCTCCCGGTGATATTGCTGCCGTTATGCCAGAACGGCGCGTGGGAAACGACAAATTTTTTCTGATTAAACATTCGCGGCCTCCTCCTCCTTGCGAATCCTGTCCAGTTCGTATTTCGCAAGCCTGATATATTGAAAAATCGGTATCTTCGATACACAGACAAAACTGCACAGACCGCACTCGACGCAAGAATAGAGATCGTACATGTCCGCTGCGTCTTCATATTGTCTGGCTTCCAGAAATCGAACCAGCATGTTGACCGGTATGTCCGCAGGGCAGATCCGTACGCATTCTCCGCAGTTGATACAGGGCGTGTCGGCCACCATGGGAATATCCTTGCTGTCCTGAATCATCAGGGCATCGGTATCGGGGCACACGGGATGATCCTCGGCGTAAATGGCGGCGCCGGTCATAGGGCCGCCGACGACGACGCGGTCCTTTTCCAGAAGCGTGATGTCGAAAGCCTTGAAGATGTCGCTCATCGGCGTTCCGATTCTGGCGCTGACCATCCGTTTGCTCATATCTTTGTTGATCAGGGTGAAGGTTTTGGTGACAGGGAGCTTCCGCTCCTGAACCGCTCTCCCGATGGATACAACCGCTTCGGCGGTGACGAAGGAGACACCCAGATCTTCACAGGTTTTGTCGGCCGGTACGGGCTTGCCGATAATATTCTTCATGATCATTCGGGGAAGAGCGGCGGGATATGCCGTATCAATCACCCTCAACTCGACGCCGGACGCTCCGCCGACGCCGCCGGCATCCGCCATCAGGCTCTGAGGAAGTGCGATGACGACCTTATGAACACCGGTGATCTTCTTGAGAGCGCTGATACCGGCGTTCATGAAAGCGACATTCGTCTTCAACACGAACTGATTGGTGGCCATCAACAGATCCTTTTCAACCCCGCAAATGACGATGGTATCGATGGGAGAATCGGTACTGGAAAAAATGTCCGTCGCGGGAACGCCGGGAATGGCGCCAAGGTAGGCTTTCGCGGCTTCTATCCCCTCGGCGTCGATAGCGGCGGCAAAACCGTCGTCAAAATCGTCCTTGTCTTCCGTAATCACGGATACGGCGGTATAAACCTGGCCGTAATCGCCCGTATATGGCGTGATGGAAGAGATGGTTCCGGTCACGGAGGAGATGGCATAGATGTCGGTCTCCGGAAAGGGGCAAATCTTCTGCCCGGTCTTGACCCGGTCGCCGATCTTGATCGAGATCGCTGTCTTGCCGTCCAGGGGTTTCTTCAGAAAAAAAGTCGCCCTATCCGGCATCGGGATGCTCTCGGATTCCGCCGGCGTGCTTCCGCCCGTCTCGTATTCGAACCGGGGCTTCTTCGCAAAAAATGATGTATTCAGCATACTCCAACCCTTTTTTAGCCTTTTTTAAGGTGAAAGGACTCTACATCCGACAAGGTACATCGTCGCAGGCTTACAAGCCGTGGCAGGCGGCGCATTCCACGGGACCCGCGCCCATTTCCTTGTGACAGTCGATACATTGGGCATGAAACGCATCCGTCTGTTTGGGCACCGACTCGACCCCCACTTCATCTTCTCCGTGACAATCCAGACAAGCCTTCGGAAGCGATCCGTCATCCGGAATGACGTGGCAGGCCTTGCATGCAAGCATTGCCGCACCCTCACCGGGATCCTGTGGGTGATGGTGGCAAGCGGTACAGGTAAGGTCATAACCGGCTGCGTGGGTGGCATGATCAAACACGACGCTACCCCCTGCACCCGTGAAAACGATCCGGAGCGGTTCGTCCGGCGCTTTTGCCGAAAACGCCGTGTAGCTTAAAACACCCACGATCAGCAACACAATCGCGATGCCGTAAGCCATCTTCAATTCCTTGCTTGCATTTGAGGTCATCTTTGTCACTTCCTTTCAAATCGTTACAAATCTGTGGTTTTATAGAGTGGGCGTAGTCTTAAACCGGATATCGCCTAACACAGCAGAATAAAAGTTTCAAGATATTTTTTCGTTCCTTGAATTATGAAATAGCTGTAATAGCTTGTAAAATAAGGATGATCATCAGGAGCATTACTGTTGACGGCAGCGGATGTCTCGTGTATACCCAATAGCAAAATCGAGGAGGTAAAGTGTGTTATGGAAACAGCTCATGAGAACAATACTGTCGACGATGCCGTCGGCGCCGCCGACGTCGATCGGAAACTCAACAAGATCATCCAGAAATATGCGGAGATTTCCGCCTCGGAAGACACCGTAAAGGCTCCCCAGAGCCATCGCCCTCCCCCGGCACCTTATTATCAGAATACCGAAGTGACGTCTTCCCCTTTCAAAGCCCAGAATTTGCAGAATGTCGTTGACGAGATCAAGGTGATCGAAGACGGCATCAAGCAGATTATCGCCTCGAGAACAAACAAAATCATCGAGGAAAAAATCCCGGTCGAACGTGAAAGACCGGTCAAATACAATCTCATTGACAAGAGTCTGGTGGCCCTCGGTCTCAAAGAGCAGGAGATTGAGACCTACACCGACTACGAAATCGTGAAAAAGGAGGTTCCACGCACTGCCGATGAGGTCATGATCACCGAATTCCGGGGTATGATCGAAAAATATATCAAGAGCCTGAAGGGGTTGAACGAGGGGCTCCGATCGACCGTCGTCGAGGTCGACACCATCGTCAGGAATCTGACCGAGGTCAACGACGCGTTCACGGATCAGATCCACACCGACCGGCGTGCCTACAACGAGCAGGTCAA
Organism: Desulfococcus multivorans; assembly: GCF_001854245.1. Taxonomy (GTDB): domain Bacteria; phylum Desulfobacterota; class Desulfobacteria; order Desulfobacterales; family Desulfococcaceae; genus Desulfococcus; species Desulfococcus multivorans. The sequence goes on from NZ_CP015381.1 coordinate 3,121,425, forward strand.
ACACAGCCGTGAACTCGAGGACCAGCTCAGGGAACTGATCCCCATCCACGAATCCATGTCCCTGATCGACGATCGCTTTGCCGAGGTCGAAAAGGTGAGGGACCACATTGAAATGGCCCTGAGGGAGAGTCAGGGAATGGAGCTGAAGTACAAAACCAACATCGACATGGGGGTGAAGTATCAGAACGCCTTGAAAAGCTACCGGAAGCTCATCAACGACTTCAAGGAACGGGGCGATCTTCACGTTAACATGGTCGACAAGTTCGCCGCCGGTGCCGAGCATATGAAAGTGGCCGTTGAAAACGTGTCTCAGATATGTTCAGGTGTTGCCCGGGTCACCCAGTCGATGGTCATGATCGTTGACAGTATCGAAGACGGAAACAAGGTTCTGGGCCGATACGCCTCCCTCGTGGGAGACCAGATGACCGCCGGCCCTCAATGGGAAATGGAATACAATGCGTTGAAGGATGCCGAAGACGTCTACCGTCGGAATGACCAACTGAGACTTGAACAAATCAAGGACAACCGCGAAGAAATCGAGAGACTGATCAACAAAAACAGCTGACGAGACTGTTGACGCCGTCATCTCTCCCCCACTCCAGGATACCGAATGGAAGAGGTCACCCTCCAGGACATCGTCGATGCCGTTCAAGGGATCGATGTCAAAAACTTTCTTGCCGAAGTGGATACGTTTGTCGCCGCGCCGGAACATCTGCATTTGCCAATCGGACTTTCGGCGCACCGCCAGGCCGCCTCCTGCGGAAAACAACACGAAACCTTTCAGAACATACTTCGCGAGGCGGCCCGTCTTCAGACCTGTTCGACCCTTGCCGTCAGTCGTATCGCTAATTTCCATTTTTGCGTGAACGGCCGGGCGATGCGGACACCGTCAGTTGCCGACAAGACACCGCTGTACTTCAGAATGCTGAGAAAACATCAGATCGAACTGCTTCTCAGTATCGAAAACGAAATCGGATTGATCCGGGAAAGCCTGAGGCAGTCCCTTAAGATACATCAGGTTTTTCGCGAGAATGTCCCCCCCGTGGTCCAGGCAGGTCGTTTTATGGCCGTCGTCCGGGAGCGGATAGCGGCGCGCCCGACAACCCTGCTCAAATTGAACGGCACAGACAAAAAAATCGAACAGCTCAACGATACCTTTTCAGACATCCACCGGTATGAGGACGCCTGCCACCGGGAAATTCGTCACGATGCAGAATCCAATCCCATCTCCGATGCCGTTGCAATCCTATCCGATCTGACCACGGCCACGATTCACGACATGGAATATCGTAAACATCGCTTGAATGCCGACACCAGGGAGCTTGCCAAAGGTCGAAAGCTCCTGGTCAAACTGGCGACAAAAGGCTATTCCCCTTTCATGAAAAAAAGCCTCGACATCCTGGTCGCAAACCACGGGGAACGCATCCGCAGATTGAACGCCGCCGTGCGCGAATCCCGACAGCAGTATTATATCGAAGTACTGCCGTGAAGCCCCTGTTCTCCAGCGGCAAGTCCGCCAACAAACAGAGCCCTGAAAATCTATCGGTCTGTTCTATTTGATCAAAAGGCGTCCCGCATGATGAAACCCGACAAAAAATATCAGAAAATCAGCGGCGAACTGGCACGCGCCGTCCAGGCCGAACTGAATTACAGAATCGGCAGCACACCGAAATCGATAGATCTCGCGGAACTCGGTGATATATTCGAGCATCGCAATCGACAGATTGTCACCGCCCATCAGAACGACGCCGTCGCCGACATTCTATATCCGATATTTGTCACTTATCTTCAGTCCAGGGAAGGCGGAAAGCTTCATCTTTTTCCCGACAGCGTTTCGCCGGAAATCTTTTCAGAGTACATCAAGAAAAAGGAACGCTTCGAGACCTTATTCACGGCAGCGATCATGGGGCTCAAGGACACGGAACTGTTAGACATCATCAACGGCGTTCGGGCGATTTTCGAGGAACAGCACCAGAAATTAAAAGGGATCAACCGCCTGGCGGATACGGTGCGGCATATCCGACGGACGGTTGCAGACATTGCCGAAAAACCTTCGGGGAGCGAAAAACATGCCATCGAATTCCTGATGCAGCTCGCCCCCCTCAACGCAGATCTCAGGGCTATTGAATCCGGTTGCGTCGAATTCAGGGAAAGCCCCTGTCTCAAAGCGGCGATCCAACACCTGGAAAACGAACTCCGGAACGCTGACAGGGTCATCGCGGAAAAAGGACGGAAGGCTTCCAAACTTCTCATCGACAATGCCGGCGCGATATTCCATACCTATACCGTGACGCCCGTGAGCTTGTCCAACACCGAATCCTTTATTGCGCAGAAAGCCGCCATAGTGCGATACGCCAAAATCTTTGGCAGTATCGGCGACACGGAGCGACGGGAAACGCTCGAAAAATTCATTTCCGCCATTGACGTCACGCTTCAAAAACTCCGGCAGGAGATCGAAAAACAAAAGGAAGGCGAGGCCCTGCTGGCCGAAAAACACCAGCAGGAAATCAACGATGCCTATGAACGCTTCCTCGAAATCAAGAATCTCTTTGCCGACGGCCGTCTGACATTAGAAAGCCAGCAGAAAAACGCCGCCGAAAAGTTGCGGAAATGCCGCGACATCCTTATTGCCAACGGCCAACGGGTCATGGCGAGGGATATCGATCGATTCATCAATTCGGCGGGCATCGGAAAATCCGCACCGTCGTCAAATCCGGATGCCGGTACGGACGACGCTTTTGATTACAGGAAAGGATTCCTGATTCTGCTGCCCATCTCGGTGATGCTTTTTTTTGCAGTGCTCCTTTTTCTGATCCTTTAAGGCCGGACAGACCCACTGCCGAAGTCCGGATCAGGTACAGACCCCGCACAGACGGCAGGCGTCCGCCATTGGGCACGGCGGGGACGCTTTTCCTTTGAGGGCCAGATGGTATTCATTTTCCAGAAAAGACCTGGAAATGCCGTGATCGATGAAATCCCACGGCAGTATTTCATCTGTTTTTCGCGCCCTGAGAACGAAAAAATCCGCGTTCACGGGAGACGATTTGAGGGTCTTGACCCAGTTCCCTCCGTTTCGGAGCACCCCCATCAAAATCGATGCCACTCGTCGATCACCTCGGGAAAGCAGCGCCTGTATGTAGGCATGTCGCGGGACATCATGATGGAGCCTCATATTGGGAATCCGTTTCAGACCGTCCTTTATCCGCTTGATCTTCCGTTTCAACATCTCCGGATCGTCCATGGGCGCCCATTGAAAGGGGGTCATGGGTTTGGGCACGAACGAGTTGAGGCTGACGGTAATCTCCCCCATCCGCCCCCGGGTGCGACTCGACGCGAGAAAGCGATGTTTGATGCGCTTACAGAGCGTCACCACCGCATCCACATCCGCGGGCGTCTCGGTGGGCAGCCCCACCATGAAATAGAGCTTGAGATTGGGAATCCCTTCGGCCACAAGGGTTTCTGCGGCCGAAAGCACCGCCGCCTCGTCAACACCCTTGTTGATGACCTGTCTCATCCGCTCGGATCCCGCATCAGGGGCAATAGTCGCCGTTTTCACCCGACTCTGCCGGAGGGTTTCCAACAGCTCCGGCGAGAGGGCGTCGGCCCTCAGGGAACTGAATGAGATGCGAATATCGGCGTCACGATAGGCTGCACAAAGGGATGAGATTCCCGGAACATCCGAAACCGCGGCCCCCACGAGCCCAATCTTATCCGTCAACGCCACGCCCGCGGCCATGGCGGCCTTCAGATGCTCCAGGGACTGAAATCGCGGCGGCCTGTAAACATACCCGGCCGCACAGAAACGGCATCCATGGGGGCATCCCCGCCCCACCTCGATAAGATAAGTCCGATCAAAGGTTGTATGGGGCGATAGTATCGCGGTGCAGCTTACCGCACTGGAGAGATCCCGGGCATATCCCCTTTCAATGGCGGCCGGAACCGATTCCACGGGGGTGAAGGACCGGAGCGTGCCGTCCTCATGGTATTGAACCTCATAAAACATGGGGACATAGACGCCCGGAACCTCCCGCGCCAGGACTTTCAACATCTCCCGTCGATCCCTCTCCGGATCGAATCGGTCGAAAAACGGATCGATCAGCGCTTCTCCCTCCCCAATGAAAAAGCAATCGATAAATGCCGCGAGCGGCTCCGGATTCAGCATGCAGGCGACCCCACCGGCCGCCACCAGGGGATCGTCCGCCGACCGTTCACGGGAGGTCAATGGAACAGCGGATGTTTGAAGGATCTCCAGAAGATGGGAATAATCGCTCTCAAAGGAGATCGAGAAAGCGATGATGTCGAAATCCCTGAGGGGACGTCCGGACTCGATCGATCGGGGGAAGACCTGGGTTGCCGATCGATCCGGCAGGAAAACTCTTTCGCAGACCACATTTTCACGCTGGTTGATCAACCGGTATACCGTCTGATAACCCAGATTCGACATGCCCACCGAATAGGTATTGGGATAGACCAATGCCACGCGGAGTCGACCGGTCCAGTTTTTCAGAATCGTGCCGGTTTCGCCGGCGATGATGTCCACAACCGTTTTTCTCGATCTTCTTGTCATAGGATTTCGAATTCAACAAACCTTTGCCGAAACATCGGAACAAAAACGGCATCCTGCCGAGATATTGTTCGCAAGGTCACTGGAAAACATCTCCGTATCGGTACGAACGATTATCCGACAAATAAAAAACCAGGTTTTCCGCGGTAAAAAAACCTGGTTTTGTCCGTCTCGGCCGCCACTATCGCCGTCAGTCGGCTTTACGTCTCAAAAAGGTCGGAATATCAAGATCGTCGATATCCATCTCCTTATCGTCGAACGCCTCATATCCCGTGTCCCGAACAGAATCTTTGTCGGTTTTCTTTTGGCGCAGAAACGCAGGCTCCTCGTAATCGACGGCATGGGGATAATCCGCATATCCCCGCTCCTTGGGGGCGGAGCGATAAGGTTGCCGTTTGAATTCCTCTTTTTTAGCGGAACGAGAGACGCTTCTGGCACTCTGATAATTCTTGGGGTTGCGCCGACGATTGCTCATCGACGAAGGCTCTTCACCGATGCCGGTGGCAATCACCGTCACCCGCATCTCATCACCCAGAGACTCGTCGACAACGGTTCCCCAGATGATTTCGGCATCCTCTCCAACCTCGCTGTAGATTCTCTCGGACGCCTCGGTCATCTCTTCCATGGTCAGGTCGCTGGTGCTCGTTATGTTCATGAGAACGCCCTTTGCGCCGGAGATGGAAAGATCTTCCAGCAACGGATGGGAAATGGCCCTCTCGGCGGCCTCGATGGCGCGGTTCTCACCCGATGCAACCCCGATGCCCATGATGGCCATGCCGGCTTTCTCCATGGTAGTCTTCACATCGGCAAAATCGAGGTTGACCAATCCCGGCATCAGGATCAGGTCGGTGATGCCCTTGACGGAGTGGAGAAGAACCTCATCAGCTCTTCGAAACATCTCGATCATGGTGGCGTTCTTGGAGGCTAAACCTCTCAGACGGTCGTTGGGAATCGTGATCACCGTATCGGCGACCTCCCGGATGAAATCGAGTCCCTCCTCGGCCTGGTGCAGCCTCTTTCGGCCTTCAAAGGAAAACGGTTTTGAAACCACGGCGACCGTCAGTGCGCCCAATTCCTTGCAGATCTCGGCGATCACCGGCGCAGCACCGGTTCCCGTTCCGCCGCCGAAACCGGCGGTAATAAATACCATATGACTGTCTTTCAAGGCATTTCGGATGGCTTCGGCGTTTTCCAATGCAGCTTCGCGGCCGATCTGAGGGTTGGCGCCGGCGCCCAGGCCTTCCGTCAGTTTATCGCCGATCTGGATTTTAAGCGGCGCTTTGGAAAGATCCAGGGCCTGAAGATCGGTATTGGCCACGATAAAATTGACACCGCGAAGGTCGGAATCGATCATGTTGTTGACCGCGTTACCACCCGCTCCCCCAACACCGATTACCTTGATTTTTGCTGTTTTTTCGTCGTTTTCGACATAATTGAACATCGGCTCCTACCTCCTAAGGTATATGAACTCTTGTTAAATAAACTGCAGCATGGTCTCGTTTGGATCAAATGATGTCTTTAAACCATTTCTTCATCCGCTGCATAACGCGGTTGAAAATGTTGCTGTCCCTGATTCTGAATTTGTTGGCCCCCCGGTTCTTGGCGCCGAAAAGCACCAAACCGACCCCCGTAGCATACATCGGATTGTTGACGACATCGACAAGCCCCCCGATATTTTTGGGCTTTCCAAGGCGAACGGGAAGATCGAACACAGACTCGGCGACCTCGGCCATGCCTTCCAGCATGGAAGACCCTCCGGTCAACACAATACCGGAATTGATGTAATGTTCCGCCCGGGCGCGATAGATCTCCTGGAGTATAAGGTTAAATATTTCCTCCGCCCGAGGCTCCAGAATCTCCGCCAGTATCTGCTTCGAGAGCTTTCGCGGCCTTCGTCCCCCCATGCCCGGCACTTCGATGATATCATCCCGTCGAATACCCCGGGTAGAGCATGTGCCGAATTTCTTCTTTATTTTCTCCGCTTCGGCAAGCGGAGCCCTGAGCCCGATGGCGATATCATTGGTCAGGTTGTTCCCTCCCAGGGAGAGAACGAAGGTGTGCTTGATGTTTTTACCCTGAAAAATAGCCAGATCCGTTGTCCCACCCCCCATGTCCAGGATGGCGCTGCCCAACTCCTTCTCGTCCTCGGTCAGGACCGCCTCGCTGGACGCCAGGGATTCCAGCACGATGTCGCTGACATCGAGCCCCGCCCGGTTGGCACACTTGACAATGTTGTGCGCGGAGGTGACGGCGCCGGTGACGATATGAATTTTGGCCTCCAGGCGTGCGGCCGACATACCTACCGGATTCATAATACCCGCCTGATCGTCCACGATGAATTCCTGCGGCAGAACGTGAATCACTTCGCGGTCCATAGGAATCGCCACGGCCCGCGCAGCGTCGATCACGCGATCCACATCCTGCTGCGTAATCTCCGTGGAGCCTTTGATGGCGATGATTCCACGACTGTTGAACCCGTTGATGTGCCCTCCCGCAATACCGGCATACACCGAGGATATTTCACAGCCCGCCATCAGTTCGGCATCTTCGACCGCTTTTTTTATGGACTCTACGGTGGATTCGATATTGACGACGACCCCCTTCCGCAAACCGATCGATGGATGATTGCCGATGCCAATGATATTAATATCGTTTCCAGAGACTTCGCCAACCACCGCACAAATTTTCGTTGTTCCGATATCCAACCCGACGACAATCTCTTCCTGGGTCTGCACCTCAAACCTCCTCTTTATCATCCTCGTTCACATCATCTTCGTCCAGGGATTCATCATATTCAGGGGCGATGACAATACGGTCCGGATCGTTAAGGTTCACGGAATGAACCGTTATGCCGTTCCGCTGATTTTCAAAATAGCTCAACAGATTTCGAAGTCGTTCGTACTTACCGGCGTAATCTTCGTAGCCTATGTATATTTCTTTGATATTTAAAAGTTTTTCGCTTGGGTCGATGAAAAGCGTAAGACCAAGCTCCCTGTCTACGACAACCCGTTGAACCCTTTCATTCGGAATGACACAATCGCTTGTTTTTCCGGACAGTAACACATTCATCACCGTATTGAAAGGAATACTGTGTAACGTGCCGGAAATTCCAAGATCTGAAAACTTGAGCCCTTCCACCAGTGGGAGACCACTCGGTTCCGTTCCATCCCACACCTTGAAAATTTTTCCGTGAACATTCACGACGTATTTGCGCTCGATCTCAAATAGCGCCAGCGGTTCCTGTTCCTTGATTTGGATGCTGAGGGTGGAAGGCACTCGCCATTCCACCTGCGCCTCCTCAATCCAGGGGTGTGCCAACAGCCTTTTCCGCACCGCTGACAGGTTGAGCGCCACCAGGTTGGTTCCTTTTTCGACGCCGGCCTGGATGAGAACCGCCTCTTCCGAAACCCGTTGATTGCCGATAATCCGTATCCGTTGCGTCTCGAAATAATGCCATTCGGTCAGTTCCTTATAAAATAACAGAAAAAGCACACTCAATACGAGGAGGACGAACAGACGTGGAATGATCCGACGGTTGTCATTGCTGCCGCTCATGAAATGTCGCGTACCTTTCGTAGTAGGATCTTGAATCTGCTGATATCGTCACCATCGCAATGGCGGATTGTCGTGGAACGGGGTGTTTGAAGAAGGGTCGGCGGAAGTCAGATTGCCGTATTCGCCTGAAAAATCAGTATTCCCGATTGGCGCGTCGCAATATCCAGACCGAAACTCAGCTGCCGGACGCACTTCTCAGTCTTTCCAGGATTGTTTCGCCGATTCGCCAGACATCCCCTGCGCCAAGGGTCAACAGCACATCCGCCGGCGCCAGCATCTTCATCAGCTTTGCCAGTGCCGCGCCCGTGTCTTCCCCAAGGAAAACCTCCTTGTGACCGTGCATGCGAATACCTTCGAAAAGCGCTCCGGCATCGACACCTTCGATGGGACGTTCGCCTGCGCTGTATATCGGGAGCACCATCAGCAGATCCGACTGGTAGAAAGCGCGGGTGAACTCGTTGAACAGCGCCTGGGTCCGGGTGTACCGATGAGGTTGAAAGACTACGACGAGTCGCCTGTCCGGCCACGCGTCGCGGGCGGCCTGAAGGGTGGTCTTGATCTCGGTAGGGTGATGGCCGTAATCATCCACCACGGTGACGCCGCAGGCCTCTCCCTTGATCTCCAGTCGACGCTGAACCCCTTCAATGCTCTCCAGAGCCGCTTTGATGACACCGAAGGGAATGTTCAGTTCCATTCCCACGGCTACGCTCGCGGTGGCGTTGAGGACATTGTGACGTCCGGGAAGGTTCAGTTGGATTTCCCCCAACAGCCGACCGAGATGGTGAATGGAAAATCGGCTTTTCATCCCTTCGATCACCACATTCCGAGCCTGAAAATCCGCCTGGATAGTCATACCGTAGGTGGTGTAACGCTTCTTGATTCTTGGAAGCAGGTCCTGCACAAACGCGTTGTCGAGACACAGTACCGCGAGTCCGTAAAACGGAATCCGATCGATAAAATTCGCGAAACTGTCCTTGATATCTTCTATATCTTTATAAAAATCGAGATGTTCTCGATCAATATTGGTCACAACGGCAATAGTCGGCGACATCTTCAGGAAAGAGCCGTCACTCTCGTCCGCCTCGGCGACGATAAAGTCTCCCCGCCCCATCCGAGCGTTGGTGCCGATACTCTTGAGCTTCCCGCCGATAACCACCGTGGGATCAAGACCGCCTCCCGCCAGCACCGAAGAAATGATCGAGGTCGTTGTGGTCTTTCCATGGGCGCCGGCGACGGCCACGCTGTATTTCAAGCGCATCAGTTCCGCGAGCATTTCCGCCCTTGGAATTACCGGAATTGCAGATTTGACGGCAGCCCGAACCTCGGGATTGTCCGCACCTACGGCGGAGGAGATCACAACCACGTCGGCCGCCTCGATCTGATGTTCGGCATGTCCTTCATAGATCGATCCGCCGAGAGCCCTGAGGCGGTCCGTGATATCGGACATCTTCTGATCGGATCCCGAAACGCGATATCCAAGATTCAACAATAGTTCGGCAATGCCGCTCATGCCGATACCGCCGATGCCTACAAAATGAATGTGATATTTTTTTCGATACATATCGTTTTTATGTCCGGTCCCCAATGTTCCGAAGAAACGTCATACCCTTTTTTCCAGAAGTTGATAACAGTCGTCAACAATCTCCGCTGCCGCATCGGGCCGCCCCAGGCACCTGGCCCGTTCGGCCATGTCACGAAGATCATCGGGATGTTCGACCAGGCGTCGAATCCGGTTCACAAGGCTTTCGCCGTCAAGATCCTTTTCTAAAATCAGTTCAGCTGCGCCCGCCGCAACCCGTGTTCTTGCGTTCAATTCCTGATGATTGTCCGCTGCATGAGGAAAGGGGATAAAAATGGAGGCCTTCCCTACGGCGCTGATCTCAGCGACGGTGGTGGCGCCGGCCCGGCAGACGATCAGATCAGCCTTCCGGTACTGCTCGGGCATGTCATTGAAAAAGGCCCTGACATCCGAGGAGATACCGTATTTATCATATGCGGCCCGAACCATTTCCGCGTCCTGAATACCGGTTTGGTGAACAATGCGGAGGGGGCCGATATCTCCCATGCGTCCCGCGGCATCCACCATCGCCTGATTGATGCTGTGAGCACCCTGACTGCCGCCCAGAACAAGAAGCCCGAACGGGGGGCTTGAAGAATCGACGCTGAAAATGCCGGGAACTCTGTCATCGTATGAAATCTCTTTCCTGACGGGGTTCCCTGTCCAGATAGCCGGTGCGTGTCCTTCGGTGAAACGGGTCTCCTGAAACGAAACGTAAATCCGATCCACCCATCGGGACAGAAGACGATTGGTGATACCGGGGAGAATATTCTGCTCCTGGAGAACGCAGGCAATCCCACGCCATCGCGCCGCCAGCACCACCGGACCCGAGGAGTAACCGCCCACGCCCACCACCAGATCGGGCGCAAACCTTCGGAGCACGCCAAAAGCGCTCCAAATGCTTCCGGGAATTTTCATCACTGCTCGAAGCTTCCCGAACAGTCCCATACCTTTCAGGCCGGAAACGTTGATCCGCTGATGGGAGAACCCTTCCCGGGTCAGGATTTCCAGCTCCAGCGGTCTTCCTGTGCTGACAAACAAGACGCGGCTTTCGGGATTTCGGGCCATAAACTCCCGGGCAACGGCGATGCCGGGGAAGAGATGGCCCCCGGTGCCGCCGCCTGCTATAATGATGTTAAGCGGTCGGTACATGTTTTTCCCCGGCACTGATATTCATCAATAACCCAATACCCGCCATATTGACCAAAAGGGATGAACCGCCGTAGCTGAGGAGAGGAAGCGTGAGCCCCTTGGTCGGCAACAGCGCAAGAGCCACTCCCATATTGATGATGACCTGCAGCCCCAGGGAGAAGGTGAGTCCTGCAGCCACCAGGGATACAAATCGCCCTCCGGCGTTACGCGCAATATTCATTCCACGCCAGAGGATCACCCCGTAGCAAGTCATCACCGCAAGCACCCCGATCAGCCCCAGTTCTTCACCAATCACCGAAAAAATGAAATCGGTATGGGGCTCGGGCAGATAAAACAATTTCTGGTATCCGCCCCCCACGCCGACACCCCATATGCCGCCCGTGCCGAAGGCCATGAGTGAGTGAATGGCCTGGTATCCTTCGTTGCTCGCATATTGCCAGGGGTCCCAGAAGCTCATGATCCGTTTCCAACGGTATGCCGAATTGACCAGAACCAGGTAGGCGACAGGCAAAACCGCAAGGATCGACAACATCAGATATCTGAGCCGCACACCGCCCATAAACATCAAGCCCCCCGCAATGACACACAGGATGCCTGCCGATCCGAAGTCCGGTTGCAGCATGATAAGCCCTACAAAAACACCAAGAATTATGACATGCGGAACAAAACCCACTGAAAATGTTTTAATCAAATCGCCTTTTTTTTCCATGGAATAGGCCAGGTAAACCACGAGGGCAAGCCGTGCCAGTTCCGACGGCTGAAACGAAAACGCCCCCAGGTAGAGCCATCGCGTCGCTCCCCCTGCGGTAATCCCCAGCCCGGGAATCTGAACCGCCGCAAGGAGGAGAAGCGTCCCAAAAAGAAGGGGATAGACCCCGGCCCGCAAGATCCTGATGGGCATGTGCCTGAAAAGAATCAGAAGCAAACATCCGCCCACGGAGTAGACGAGTTGACGCTTCAAAAAATAATAGTCGGTTCCGAATTTTTTGAGGGCAAGGGTGGAACTGGCGCTGTAAACCATCACGATGCCGATCCCCACCAGAAAAAGTACCGGAAGTGTCAGCCAGACATCGTAGATAGGCCCTTCCCGCCATCCCCGTTCGGGCCTGTCCTTGTATACCGGCAGGTAAGACTGCATCAATCTTCCTCCGCAAGCTTCGCCACCGCGTTTCGGAAGGCTTCTCCGCGGTGAGCGTAGTTCTCGAACATATCGAAGCTCGAACAGGCCGGCGACAGAAGCACCACGTCTCCGGGGGAAGCCCATTCATGGGCGCGGCGAACCGCCGCCGCCATGGACGACTCCTTCGACACCCTGTCGCAGCAATCTCCCAACTCACCGGCGATGGCCTCCTTGGCATCCCCGATCAGAACGAGTCCCTTGACCTTTCTCTTCACCCCATCCTTCAGGACGCCGTATCCACCGCCTTTGTCCCGTCCGCCCATGATGAGCACAACCGGACTGTCAAAGGCATCGAGTGCGCGCAGTACGGCATCCGTATTGGTAGCCTTGGAATCGTCGATATACCTGACGCCGGCAACGCTCCCCACGGACTCGAGTCGATGGGGGAGTCCCTTGAAATCCCTGAGGGCGCTCTCGATACCTCCGACATTCCCGCCGGCGGCCAGAGCAGCCAGGACGGCGGCGGCGATGTTCTCCAGATTATGAGAGCCGAACAGGGAGATCGACGCTAAATTCACGATCTGCGGTGCCCTTCCCCGTATCCGCACCACCAGGGCGTCGTCCTCTATGAAAGCGCCGTCGTCCTCCGGGCTCCTGGGGTTGAAAAACCATTTCCGGGCAACGATTCGACGGGATATTTGGGCGACGGCAGGGTCGGCGCCGTTGAGCACCGCGACATCCGCTGCGCCCTGGTTTTCAAAAATCCGGCCTTTGCTCCGGGCATAAGCCGAAAAATCATCATATCGGTCCAGATGGTCCGGTGTGATATTCAGAATCACCCCTACCGTCGGTCGAAAGCAGGTAATGGTATCGAGTTGAAAACTGCTGATCTCGGCCACCACCCGATCCCGCCTGAGTCCTTCAGCCACGTATTCAATCAGCGGCGTCCCGATATTGCCGCCGACAAAGGTGCTGAGACCGGATGCCTGGATCATCCGGCCGATCAGGGTCGTGGTCGTGGTCTTCCCGTTGGTACCGGTAACGGCGACAACGGGGTCTTGAATGAAACGGAATGCCAATTCGATCTCCCCCAGAATCGGAACGCCCCGCCGCAAGGCGTCGAGAAGGGGGGGGAGCGTATGAGGAACCCCGGGGCTGAGAACGATCAGATCGGCGTCCTCGAAAAGTCTTGCGGGATTTCGGCCCAGCACCACCGAGATTCCTCGGTTGCGCAATTCCGTCGCCGTGGACGCCAAGGCCTTTTCGTCTGCACTGTCCGTGACGGTGACCCGGCCGCCTCGGCCGCTCAAAAAGCGGGCACACGCGACGCCGGACCGGCCCATCCCGACCACCAGGATACGTTTATTGTCGAATGTCTCCATCTTTGTCGATTGCATTGGTCATCTCAATTTCAGGGTGCTCAGAGAAACCAGCGCCAATGCGACCGATATGATCCAGAATCGGACGATCACCTTTGGCTCGGGCCACCCCTTCAATTCGAAATGGTGATGCAAGGGTGCCATCCGAAAGATCCGGCGGCCCTTGGTCAGTTTGAAGAATCCTACCTGAAAGATGACCGACAAGGCTTCGATGACAAACAATCCGCCCACAAGGATCAGCATGATCTCCTGTTTGGTGATGACGGCCACGGTGCCGATCGCGGCACCCAGGGAGAGCGATCCGACATCCCCCATGAATACCTGGGCGGGATAAGCGTTGAACCACAAAAAGCCCAGCCCCGAACCGGCCAGAATGCCGCAAAAAATAGAGATCTCACCGCTGTTCGGTACATAATTGATCTGGAGGTATTCGGCGATCCGGACATGGCCTGTCACATACGCGAAAATCATATAGGTCACGGAAGCGACGATAACCGGTCCGATGGCCAAACCGTCAAGTCCGTCCGTCAGGTTAACGGCGTTGGACGTTCCCGTAATGACCAGCGCGGCAAATAGAATGTAGCCCCATCCGAGATCCGGGGAAACCTTTTTGAAAAACGGCAGGGTGAGTCGGGTGTCAAACCCCGGATACTGATAAAGCATCCATCCCACCGCCAACGCCACGGCAAATTGCAGCATCAGTTTCTGCCGTGCGCTCAGGCCTTTGCTCCGTTTTTTCACCTGCATCAGATAATCGTCGAGAAAACCGATGGTGCCGTTGCCGACGACGGCCATCAGGATTACCCAGACATAAAAATTGAGCAGGTCCATCCAAATCAGTATGGATGCCACCGTCGCTACGAGAATAAGCGTCCCCCCCATGGTGGGGGTTCCCGCCTTTTTCAGGTGGGTCTGAGGACCGTCGTCCCGAACGTATTGCCCCACTTGCATCTCTCTTAACTTCCGGATCATCCATGGCCCCAGGAAGAAACAGATGAGAAACGCCGTCAGGCTCGCGTAAATGGTGCGAAAAGTAATATAACGGAAAACGTTGAATGCCGCCAGTGTCGTATGGAGGGGGTAGAGAAGATGGTAAAGCATTATCGATAAAGCCTATTTTTTCAGGCATCCGCCCAGGTTCTGATGTCGTTTAAAATCGTTTCCATGGCCATTCCCCTGGACCCCTTGACGAGAACCCAGTCGCCCGGACCGACAGACCGCTTCAAATCCTCAACCACTTGAGATTTGGATCCCGAAAAGGTATCCTTAGCCGTCATGCCTTTTTTCAGCGCCCCGTCCAGATATGCCGAGGCGAAATTACCAATCGCATAAAATCGCGTAACGCCGGATTCGGCGACCCATTCACCGACAGACCGGTGGAGAGCTTCCGCCGCCGCCCCCAGTTCGAACATATCCCCCAAAACAACGATCGCACGCCGTCCGCTCCGAAGGATTGCGAGGGCGTCGACGGCAGCCCGCATGGAATGCGGGTTGGCGTTGTAGGTGTCATCGATGAGGAAAACGCCTTTGCGGGTTTGTATCACTCCCAATCGACCGGCGACAGGCTGAAACCTCTCGAGACCGCGGACAATCTCTTCAGGCGATACCCCGGCGACCCACCCGGCAGCCGCGGCGGCCAGCGCGTTCATGACCATGAATCGGCCTGGAATCCCAAGGTGAACCGGCACCTCGCGTTCGGGAAATCTGAGGGTGAAGGTGACGCCTTTCGGTGAGATTTTCATGCCGCTTGCGGTGATATCGGCGCCGTGGGTCAATCCGAAATGCACCACCGGAAAAGATCGGTTTTTCCCCAGACGCCGACAGAAAGGATCGTCGGCATTCAGTATGGCCGTAGCGCCGGCCTTCATTTCATCCAAAAGCTCTCCCTTGGCCGCCGCAACCCCGTCCACGGAACCGAGATCTTTCAGGTGAGCAGGTCCGATATTGGTGATAATCCCTATATCCGGACGACAAATCCCGGCCAGCCGCCGAATTTCTCCGACATGATTCATCCCCAGTTCCAATACCGCCCACTCATGGGTGGCTTCTATGTTGAAAAGCGTCAACGGCAGCCCGATTTCATTGTTGAAGTTCCCTGCCGTCGCCAGCGTCCGATATCGTCTGCCGATGACGGCGGCTGTCATGCTGCGGGTTGTGGTCTTCCCGTTTGAACCGGTGACGGCGACGACCTTGATGCCGGCCCGGATACGATTGAAAGCCGCCAGGGCGCCCAAAGCCGTCGTGGTGTCGGGTACCGCAACGCAAAAGACGCCCTTCTCCGCCCATCGACGCCAGGGGAGGTTTTCCGTCTCCCTTTCAGCGATCATGATGCCCAGGATTCCCATCTCAGCGACTTCAGCACAGAACCGGTGACCGTCATGCCGTTCGCCTCGAACGGCCACGAAAAGATCACCTGATCTCACCGTTCGGGAATCAATAGATATCCCGGAAAAAAGACAGGTTCCCGTTCCACTGATACGTCTTCCGTCTACCGCAGTCAGTATCTGCGACTCAGTCCACCCGATTGGGCTCATAAACGCTTCAAAGCCTCCACCACCTCGACCCGATCGTCGAAAGCGAGCGTCTTTTCCCCGATGATCTGATAGGTTTCATGCCCCTTTCCAGCAATCAGAAGGACATCACCGGGCCGGGACGCCGTCAGGGCCATGCGGATGGCTCGCCTACGGTCGGGTTCAATGAGAAAACCCTTGTCGTTCACGCCGGCGGCAAGATCCTCCGGACCGTATTCCCGGCCCGCCGCCTGTTTAATACCCGGAAGCATTTGACGGATGATTGCCATTGGATCTTCGGTTCTCGGATTGTCCGATGTCACCACGGCCAGATCCGCCAGGCGCCCCGCGATCTCACCCATCAGGGGTCTTTTTTTTCGGTCCCGGTCGCCACCGCACCCGAATACACAAATGATCTTCCCCGCCGAAAGCGCCGTTACGGCCATGAGCACGTTCTCAAGGGCGTCGGGTGTGTGGGCGTAATCAACAAATATAAACCGGCCGAAAGCATTGGGGACCGACTCCAGGCGACCGGGAACATTCCGGAGAAGGCCGATTCCCGCCTGAATGGCGGCCGGGGGAACACCCGCGGCCAAAGCGGCGCCCGACGCGCAGAGGATGTTTTCGATATTGTGACGGCCCACCAGGGGGGATCGGAAAAGGAAACTGCCGCCGGGCATCGTCAAGCGGCCGGATATCCCGTCAAGGCGGGATTGATCGTCTGTGACCCATACCGTGTTGTCATCGGTGTACCCCACCGTGATGAGCCCGCTCCTGACCATGCTCGCCAGTTCCCGCCCCTCGGGGCTGTTCCGGTTGACAACGGCGACCGCGTGGTCGGCTTTGGGGCCGTCGGCGAGATGTCGGATAAAGAGCCGCTTCTTGCACGCCCAATAGGCAGCCATATCGCCATGATAGTCCAAATGATCCTGACTCAGGTTGGTAAACACGGCCGCATCCATCCAGCATCCGTCGATGCGGTGGAGGTCAACGGCGTGGGACGAGGCTTCCATGACCACATGGGTGACCCCGGCATCACGCATCTGCCCGAGTATTCGCTGGAGGTCCGGAGATTCGGGCGTGGTGACGGGATTGCGGTAATGTTTTCCGCTGAAATGGTAGTCGATGGTGCCGATAACGCCCACAGAAAAGCCGGCTTGTTTCAGGATACTCTCTGTAATGAGACTGGTGGTGGTTTTGCCGTTGGTTCCGGTGATGCCGATCACCGTCATCCGTCTGCTCGGATCTCCGTAAAACCGTGCAGCAATCGGCCCCATGGCGGCCCGGGTATCCGACACCTCCACCACGGCGACGTTCCGCTCGACGGTTTTCTGAACCATGACGGCTGCGGCGCCCCGGGCAAGCGCATCGTCAATGAATTCGTGGCCGTCCGTCCTGAAGCCCGAAACGGCAATGAAAAGCCCTCCCGGTTCGACATCCTGAGAGCGGTAGTGGATGGATCGGATCTCCGGATCCGGCAGGAGGGTGCCGCGGGCATCCTTCTTTCGTCGGTATTGCCGAACCGGAAAAGCGTCAATCAATTCGGAAAGCTTCATCTATCGATGCCGATCCGCCAAGGAGGCCGTGAGGCGTTTCATATTGTTCTCGGGCGGAATGTCCATGTAATTGAGGCTTTCCCTGACAATTTTCTTGAATGCCGGGGCGGCAACCAAGCCGCCGTAATATTTTTTCTGGGGATCGTCGATGACAACAAGAACCGTCATGATCGGATTTTCAGCCGGAGCGAATCCCACAAATGACGAAATATAAGACCCCCTCTCGTAGCGACCGTCTTTGTTGACCTTCCTCGCCGTACCGGTTTTCCCACAAACCGTATATCCCTCGATGTCGGCTTCGGTCCCGGTGCCACCGGTTTCCACCACCGAGCGCATCATCTCCTTCATGGTTTCAGCAGTCTTCTCGGAGACCGCACGTTTCATGATTTGAGGGTTGAATGCCTCGACAACATTTCCCTTTTGATCGGTAACGGCGCTCACCATATAAGGCCTCATCAAAACCCCCTTGTTGGCAATGGCCGAAACGGCTGCGGCAAGCTGGATGGCGGTGGCGGACATCCCGTGACCAAAGGAAACGACACCGGTATGGACCTGAGACCATTTTTGATATTGGGACAGGGCACCCGGTGCTTCTCCCGGACAGTCGATTCCGGTCGGATCGCCGAACCCGAAGTTTTTCAGGGTCTGATGCAAGGATTGAGCGCCGATCATCTCACTCATTTTCATCGCACCGATATTACTGGAAAACTTGAGGATTTTCCGGAGCGAAAGCCAACCGTATTCGTGGGTGTCATGAATAGTGAACCGCCCAACTTTGTATTTGCCGTTTTCGCAGTAGAAAATCGTGTTGGGCGTACATCCGCCATATTCGATAGCGGCCGCAACGCTGAAGATTTTCATGGTCGAACCGGGTTCGAAGGTGTCCGTGATGGCCCGGTTGCGATAAGCCGACCGGTCGAATTGATCAAAAGCGTTGGGGTTGAAAAACGGATAGTTCGCAATGGCGTAGACCGCCCCCGTCAGCGGATTCATCACCACGGCCATTCCGGATTTCGCCTTATACTCCACAACGGCCTCTTTCAGCGCTCTTTCGGTGATATACTGGATTGTTTTGTCCACCGTCAGAACCAGATTTCTGGCGCTGGACTCGAAGGGTTCCTCGCGCTCTCCTCCGAATTTCTTTCCCAGCGCATCCTTCATCACCTTGAGTTTTCTCTCTTCACCTTTGAGCTGGGCGTCGTAATAAAACTCGATACCCTCGAGCCCTCGCCCATCCACGCCCGTAAAACCGGTGATCTGAGCGGCGAGAGAGCCCTGGGGATAATAGCGGCTGTGCTCGGAGACAAAATCGATACCTTCGATCGAGAGTTCTCTGACGGCGCGAACTTCCCGGGGCGTCACTTTTCGTTTGATCCATTTGAAGCCGTTCCCGGCCGTCAGCTTGGCTTTCAACCGGTCGGCTTTGAGGCCGAGGGCTTTTGAAAGTCTGGCCGCCGCATCACTTTTGTCTTTCATGAATCGGGGAAAGGCCGAAATGGAAACAGCGTCGATGGTCATGGCCAGTTCATGATGGTTCCTATCGTAGATGACGCCCCGCTTCTCACGCACCGTCATGACCTTCTCAATTTCGCTGATCGCCTTTTGCGAAAGCCAGGGGCCCTGATAAATCTGGACGTATATCGCCTTGGCGGCAATGGCGGCGAAGAAAACAGCGAAAAGACATCCAACGAGCGTGATTCGAAGCCGGATGTAATCTTTTTCAGTCGGTTTCGTGAACGGAAAAGGCCTTTTTTTGATCCGGTGAGGGGATAACCAATTCAAGTTTGCTCCTGGCTATTTTCGAAATGCGTTCGGGCGACCGAAGTCTCGCCATTTCAATCTTCAACCGATTTTGTATCTCGATAAGTTTTTGATGATTTTCCATCTCTCTCGAGATCTCATACCCAATACGGATACATTGAACCCGGCTCCACGTGTAAACGAGAAGCTGGCAGATAAACAGAAACAGGATCAGCACCCAAAATATCGCAATTTTGTAAGTCTGCCCTTTGGGTTTTTTGATGGATTCCCCGTTTTCTTTCATCCCCTCGCCGTCTCGGCCGAGCGATGCCCGTCGCCGCGTCATCGTTTTTCCGCCGCCCGCAGGATGGTGCTCCTGGCCATGGGGTTCCGCTCGATCTCCTGGGCCTTCGGCCGGCAGGCCTTGCGCGTCAACACCCTCATGACCTTTTCACCGCCGCAAGTGCAGACGGGAATTTCCGGCGGACAACTGCATTCCCTGTCGAAGGCTTTCATCCAATGCTTGACGATCCGATCTTCCAGAGAATGAAAGGAAAGTACACATAACCGTCCGCCGGGCCGCAACAGCGCGGGTGCCTGAGCCATGAATTCCGATACGCTGTCGAGTTCACGGTTGACGGCGATCCTGAGCGCCATGAACACTCTCGTGGCCGGATGAATACGACGCCTGCCGGACTTCCCGTTGGATCTCTTTTTGGACGCCGGAACCGCTCTGCAAACGATCTCGGCCAGGGAGCGACTGGAACGGATAGGAGTGATCTTCCGCGTTTCGACGATGGCGCGGGCGATACGACCAGACCATCGTTCTTCTCCGTATTCCCGGAAAATTCGTCTCAGTTCATCTTCGCTCAGCGAGTTGACCAGCATATCCGCGGTCACATCCGTCTCGATGTTCATACGCATATCCAGAGGCTCGTCTCTTGAAAAGCTGAAACCTCTGCCGCTGCCCTCAATGTGGTAGAGAGAGATGCCAAGATCGGCCAGAATGCCGTCCACAGCTCCGATACCGATGTCCTCGAGCAAATCGGTAATCCTGGAGAAATTGCCGTGGCGCAATTGGACATTCGCACGCCAGGGCGCCAAAACCTGTTCGGCATGTCCAAGGGCATCCAGATCCTGATCGATGCCGATCAGTCGACCGTTTGGGAGGACACGCTGCAGGATTTCAATCGCGTGTCCGCAGCCTCCAAGCGTACAGTCCACTATCGTTTTACCGGGCCTGCAGTCCAGATATTGGAGAACCTCCGCAGACATTACCGGCACATGTCGGTATGTCACCGCCGTATCGCTTGAAACGATAGTCTCGTTCTTCTTGCCGCCATACCGCATTGGGCTTTTGGTTATCCTCTCGGTTCGCCGCGCTGACAGGAGCCCTGTTTCCAAAGATCGTCCCGATCGCGTACACTGGAAATGGAAAATACATTCTTTTTGTAATAAGTGTCAAGGGAAAACACAGGATTATCGGGACTTCCCGGCGTGCGCATCCATTTCACGGAATCGTCTCTATTCCACGCCAGGGCTTTCACACTACTGAAGGGCCGCTGTGATCCTTTGGGCAACGGACTTGATCTCATCCATATTTCCGGACTTGAGTTCCCATTGGGTGACCGGCAGGGGCGGCGCACCCTTTATTCGGGGAACGAGGTGAAAATGATAGTGCATGACCACCTGGCCGACGGCTTCTCCGTTGAGCTGAAGGCAGGCGATCCCATCCGGATCCAGGGCACGCTTGAGGGCGTGGGCAATGGTTTTGGAAGCGATGTGAAGCGCACTGAGATCCTCCGACGCAATTTCCCATATGTTCCCGGCGTGGGCCTTCGGAATGACAAGCGTATGCCCGGTCGAAATGGGATTGATGTCCATGAAGGCAAAAACACTTTCGTCCTCGTATACCTTTATGCTGGGGATTTCTCCCCGGATGATCCTGCAAAAGATACAGTCTTCCATCAATATTCCCTCCTCTCAAAAACATACCCCGTTTCCGACTCGGGGCTGACCGGCATCGCCGTGACGGCCGGGCGTATCCTTCCCATCCGGCCGTCGCGACGGTCCGTTTATTCAACTGCTTAGATCGATTCCTTCAACTTTTTCCCCGGGGTAAATTTCACGACGTTTCGGGCCGGAATCTTAATCGCTTTTCCGGTCTGAGGATTGCGGCCGGTGCGTGCTTCCCGGTGGGCTTTTGAAAAGGTTCCGAACCCGATCAGGGCGATCTTCCCATCCTTTTCCTTAAGGGCTTCGGTAATGCCTTCAGTCATGGCGGTAATAGCCTTGGCGGCGGCTGTTTTCGAAATGCCGGCGTCTTCTGCAATCTTGTTTATCAAATCGGTTTTTGTCATCTGTTTCTCCTTTTCCCCTTTTGTAGAATATAAGTTGTCATTCCATCGCCCCCAGGGTCGAGACGCCGCACCTCCTCTCTGCGACGTTTCGCATGCCAGAACGCGACGCTCACAATACCTCCTCGAAGGTCGCATCCGCGGGCCGGGGCGATCGACATCAGGATGATCAATGCAGAATTGTCATTTCATTGTCAATGCAAAAATCCTGTTTTGCGCTGTTTCACAGGAATTATAGCGTTTCCCGGCATGAATATGTGTGATGTTGCTCTTTATATCTCAGATTGGCATGAAACCCATGCAAGCGTTGGGCGTTTTCAACCAACCAACGAAACCGGCCCGGTCATCAAGGCAGTCGAAAAGGAGGAGGTGTGAAGCGAACTCGAGAAAAGCGCGAAAAAAATACTCAAGGAAAAAATACTCAAGGAAATCTACAAAGGGCGGACCTGCGTGTCCGCCCTGATACCGCACCCCGCCAAACAATGGACAGCCCCAATGGTTTGCCGCGATGATGGGAAATCCGGAAAAATGACGGCGGGAACAAAATACCGTCCCCGCCGATACCGATTGGACCCTCATCGGTGTGTAATCACACCAATCCCAGGATCTTCCACCAACTGGCGGCGACCAGCACCAGCGTCAGCAACAGAATCGGCATGACCACCAGACCGGCTTTGGTCAGGTCCGAGGATTTGAAATAGCGGTAACTATAGGCGATGGCATTGGGGGGACACCCGATGACCAGCAGGTAGGCGAAAGAGGTCGCCATACCAAGGCAGAGCGCCAGAATGATGGGGTTGATCCCTTCAAGCTGGGCCATGGGGATGGCGATGGGCAGGATCATGGCCGCTGCGGCCACGTTGGCCATTACGTTGGTCACCAGGGCCCCGAACACCCCCATCCCGACGAAGAGAACGATCCACCCCTTACCCTCGATGTGCGGGAAGACCAGGTTGGCAAAGAACTGGGCCGCCCCCGAAGAGTCCATGGCCAGACCCATGGAGATGCCGCCGCCGAAAATGAAGAGGGCCGTCCCCCACTCCAGGTTCTCGCTGATATCCTCCCACTTCATGATCCCGAAGACCACCAGAGCTGCAACCCCCACCATGCCGGTGATGGAGTAGTCGAGGCCATGGAAACCCTTGGTCAACCAGAGCAGGAACATGATGCCGATGATGGTGAGCGTTCGCTTCTCCATGGCGGTCCAGGGTCCGATCTCATCGTCGAACCGGGGCAATTGGTATTTGGGGTCCGGCCGGTAGAGGAAGTAAAGAATCACGACGACAAGGGGGACGGTGATGACGGCGGCGGGCATGGCATACTTGATCCAGTCGAGAAAGGTAATCTCGAACTTACCGCCGGTGAACTCGTAGAGAAAAGCTGCCGATGCCATACAGCGACCGCCGCCGATCAGTGAGCCCATACCGCCGGCGGAACAGGCAAACGGCAGGGACATCATCATGAATTTGGCCGTGTTGGTATGGGGATCGATGCCGGCTGCCCGCATCAGGGGGATCATGGTGATGAGCCCGATGGAGCAGGCGGCGGCATCGTGCATGAAGGATGAACCGATCCCAAGACCGATGCAGATGATAAAGGTGAACCGGGTTACGCTGGTGCCGGCCTTTTTGACAATGTAATACCCCATCCGCCGGGTGAGCCCCGCCTTGTCGAGCGAAACGGCGAAGATGAGGCAGCACATGATAAAGACCACCACGGGATTCATATAGGGAGCCCAGGCGTTCTTCACGTCGGTGATCCCCAAGGCGACCAACAGGACGCCGATCAGGACGGCCGTGATCTCGAGAGGGATCGGCTCCACGACAAAAAGGAAAACAAGCGTCACGAGCATAGCAAGGAATCGGTGGGCCTTTGGCGGGAGCCCGTCAACATAGTGGACCTCGATGGTCGGATCGATACCCCGTGCCGTCTCCTGGAGGTAACGGTAGGATAATTTCGGACTTTTCTCCAGGTCGGTTTTTTTGAGAACATATCCTTTGATCAGGCTCTTGTTGGTGGTGTCGAGGGTGAAATTATCACCTGCGACCGCCAGCACCGCATGGTCCTCATCACCCGTGATTTTGAACCGTTCTCCCTCAGGTCTTGGCAGGAGCATGACAATCAACCCGAGCACAAATGCCATACAAAGCTGAAACCCTTTTTTTTTCAGAAGCATATGCATCCTTCTCCCGACAGCATGCGAACGCTGTCCTTCAGTGGAACCGTTCTTTCAGGCATATTCAGGGCCGGCCTCAATCTGCACACCGCACCACTCCGGGGAAACACCGTCACGGATTTTGACGGCACGCCTCCCAGTGTCTTGATCGGGCGTTCCTGACAGGTTGTCTCTGGAGATCAGATATCGGAAGGATATCCAAAAATTCAACTTTCCGGTCTCCATCAACAGCAATAAAAATGCCAATGACTCGCCATGCCCGGCGCCTCGGTCTGCATACGGTTAAACGACACCCACACCCGCGATGTTGCATCTGGTTTTCCATCGATTTCAGACACACCGATCCGACTAAGTGTCCGCGACGTAAGAACATTTGCTTCAGGCGTCATTCCGATACGGCAAATACATCGTTATGTGAAAACGGCCTGCTCCCAAAAAGCCGCTGCCTGCTTCACAGGGGAGGCCGCCTTCGCAAAGCGATTCTGTAAAGAAGTTTTCCAATATGTAAATCATTCGATTTGCATAGCGCCGCAGGGGCATTCAAGGGGGTGGGATACAAAGCGGTTTTAGCTGTACAAGCTCAATTTTCGACTTTCATGACGGTGACCGGAAAGCGGTGCCGGGAGGAAAGGGCCAAGCCTCTTCAGCGGTGAGTTTCAGTGCCGATAGAGCGCAGCGGCGGATCAGCGGCCCGCTCTCACAGATCCAGGTAATCGCACCCTGCCGGGCGCGCACACAAAAAAAGGGCTACGGCGTATTTTCCGTAACCCTTTGAATTTGTTTGGCTGAGGGACTAGGATTCGAACCTAGGTTAACGGGGCCAGAACCCGTTAACTAAAAAATCCTTGGATATCCCTTGACATTGTTTTTACTGAACTTTATAGTAAAATTATCTTTTGAGCATTCCTTCCGAAACCCGATAATTCTCATCAAAGGTGGTACTGAGGTGGTACAGAAAAAACAGTGGCATAACACAAAATACCCCGGAGTACGTTACCGGGAAAGCCATTCCAGACCGCTGCACAATGGCCGTCCCGATCGTTACTATGTCATTCGGTACAAACTTCACCAAAAGCTTATTGGCGAGGCCTGCGGATGGGCTTCCGAGGGCATGACACCCTCAAAGGCCGCGAAATGGCGCGCCGATCTGGTGGAGAATATCCGTACAGGGAAACACCCGCAGAGCTTGAAGGAAGCCCGGCAGATGGAAGCCGACCGCCGGAAGATGGATGCAATTCGTAAAAAACAGGCCGAGATCGACGCCCAGACCTTTGATGACCTTGCCGTCAAGTTTCTGGCCTGGGGCCGGGAGAATAAAAAGTCATGGGCCGACGATGAGGGGCGCTACCTAAACCACGTCAAGCCCGTCATCGGGAAAATGCGCGCCCTCGACGTCTCCCCCTTCAACCTCGAAAAGATCCGCTCCAACGCCCAAAATAAAGGCGTATCCCCGAAAACCGTTGAACACATTCTCGCTTTCGTTCGGAGCGTCTACCGCAAAGCCAAATCGTGGGGCATTTACAAAGGGGATATCCCGACGGATGAAATTCAATTCCCCCGGTTTGACAACCAGCGAACCCGGTTCCTGAGTCTTGAGGAAGCCCATACTCTTCTTGAGGCTATATACGCATCTTCAGAAACAGTTTACGCTCAAGCCATACTTTCCCTTTATGCCGGGCTTCGCTTTGGCGAAATTGCCGCCTTGACCTGGGGGGCTGTGGATTTTGAAAACGGGTTGATTCATATCTTTGACCCAAAAGGCGTTGACACCCGCCGAGCCTATATTGTGCCGAAACTCAGACAGGTTCTTGAGGACATCAAACCCCCGCGACCGGAACCTGAAGCGCTGGTCTTTCCTGCCAGGACAGGAGGCCAACAACAGCACGTTTCAACAGGGTTTTATCGAGTGGTGAGCCGTCTGTTTAATAAAGGAGTGACCGACCGGCGGCAAAAAGTCACGTTTCACACCCTGAGACACACGTTTTGCTCATGGCTTGCCATGAACGGCGCGACGCCGTTTGAAATCATGGATCTTGCAGGGCACAAAGACCTTGCTATGACGAAGCGATATTCACACGTTGCAGAAAATTCACAGCGGAAGGCCGTTGAGCGGATGACGGATGAATTTGAATCGAGCAGATCCGAGGCCTTGAAAGTTCAGCGGATAAAAGAACGGGCCTGAAAGGTGCTACCAACACCCACCAGGCCCTAACCCCAAACCAGGTATGCGCTGGTAAAGGGCTGAAATCCACATACCACAATCCCCTTGTGGAATTCAATCCCTTCCCCTGCCATGCCTCCACAGAAAAGGAGGCGTCACACCATGAAGCTTTACATCGCAATCCGAAACCACGAAGACGGACCATTCGAGGACCTGAGCACGGCGTCGTGGTCGGCGCGATCGGCGCTTGAAAAGGCGAACGACGCAGACCGCGAACATCCCCATCTCGCGACCAAAAGACCCGTTGTGCGCGTCGCTGTGTTCGAGCTGAACGAGATTATTTAATCTTCCACGGATAGTCGCGGACTAATCATCCGGGCTCGAACAGCGTTCATCCTCCTGGGCGCTTTCCCGCGCTAAAATACCATAGGTTGTGTCAAGCCAAAAATAAATGCACCATATCTTGTAAAAAATTCAAAAAAATGTGTTGAGCCCAAACCCAAAAAAAAGTACAATATCCTAAAAACTCACACAGAGGAGGGGAAACACATGAAAAAGTATAGCCAACCAATCGGGGTTTTACCAGGCGCACACCAGGCCGCCCGTATCCGGGCCGCACAACTCGGTTGTTCGCTTAAAATTTATGTTTCAGCACTGATAGAGCGGGATACAGCCGAAAGCGCGAGAAAGGAAAATCGTCGATGACGAAAGACAAGCCCGAAGGTTTCAACCACCACACCCTCGAACGACTCCGCACCGAACTTCCCCCGGTATTCGGACGCCCCGCAATCGGTGAGCTGTTGCCCGGCGTAATATCGTCAAAGACGCTGGCGAACCTTGCCGCGATTGGCGAAGGCCCTGAATACAAGATGGTCCGGCGGAGATGCGTCTATGAACGAGACAGCTTTCTGGAATGGCTTGAGGGACAGACCCGCTAAGGCCAAAAAAGGAAAAGCCCCGTGGCGATCGGGGCTTCTTCAAAAACCGAGGTTGACGGGAAGGCCACCACACCGCTCCACATAAACCCCACACAAAGGACAGGATCATACCCCCCCATGAGGTGTACAATGCTCAACGTCAACCATAACTTATGAGGTGTACAATGCCTAAAATTACAGTGCCAGAACATTCCAGCTTTGTCAACAAAACAGTTGACAAACTTTTCCCTACTATGCCCTACACCCTGCCCCTCTATACGATTGAAGGGGGGTGTGAATGACTGGAAACCCACCGAACCAAGACGAAATCAGACAAAAGGTCCGACAGCGTCAGGAGGAAGCTTCTTCTTCTGCCGGGCAGGAGGAAGATGCCCCTTCCCCGTGGGATGTTGCAAGGGAACAATTCCCTATAACTGATTTTCCCGGCAGAATCCTCCCCACCAAAATTGATGACTCCCTGCGGCAGTTGGCAAAAGCACATTCTGCAAATCTTCTTCCCTTGCCGGGCGCAGCGCTCGCCATTCTATCGAGCGTTCTCGGGGGAACGGTTTCGATCCGCGCAAAAAAATCATGGAAGGAAATTTTGTCCCTCTGGTTTGTCGATATCGGGCCTTCAGGATCGGGGAAGACACATGCGCCGAGGGCCTTGTGCAGTCTTCTTTATGATGCACAGGAACGGGCTGAGCTTGAATACCGAGCACGGGTTGAGGAAGAAAACCTGAAGTCAGCGAAGGAGCGGAACAAAATCCCACGGGCAAGGGGTTACTTCAGCACGGACCTTACCCTTGAGGGCCTTCGGGCCGATGTCTCATCCCCGAGCGGGCATGGGGGGCAGGTTGTCATCCTTGACGAGCTATCCTCCTTTCTGACGGGGCAAAACCAGTACAAGGCCGGTAAGGGGAATGACCGAGAAATGTGGCTTGCTATCCACGACGGAAAGCCGGGAAGGGCGTCAAGGGCGTCAGACGCACCGTTTATTAAGGGTGCGCGGGTTTCGATCTTCGGAGGAATTCAGCCCGGCATATGGCATCAAATCTTCGGGGGAAAAAACAGCAAGGCTCTTGTTGACGGCACCGTTCAACGGTTCCTCCCCACCATCAAGGGTCCGAACTTCATCCCCATCACAGATGAAGACTGGGACGACTACAACTGTGAGGCTTGGAAGAGCACCCTTAAAAGCGCCATGACCTGGGCAGACAAGCGATGTTCAGAGCAGGGATGGAAACCTTTCAACCTAACGGCTGATGAGGCCGGATGGGACACATTCAAGGCCTGGGCGAACGATATTAAACTCGTCGCGCTTTCCATGCCGACAGAGCTAAACCCTTTTGTAAATAAGATGCCTGGGCATGCGTTGCGCCTGGCCGGGGCGATTCATTGCCTTCATCGTTTTTCCAATGGCCTTGACCCGAGCCCTACCTTATCCTGCCAGGATATCAACAACGGAATCCGGGCGGCTGAATTTTATGCCGGGCAGATGGTTGAGGCTATGGCAATTCTGAAGAGCGGAGAAGGGTCCGCATGTGATGCACCAAACGAGACGGTTAAACGCTTGGCCGAGGTTCTGAAATCCCTTCGAGGGGAAACCACCGATGGAAGGCTTGCCGTTGGGTTCATCCATGAGCGATTCAATCAGGGGTTGCCGAAGGAACAGCGGATTGGATCAGCGAGGGGCATGGGTTCCCTTCTTAGGGGCCAGGGGTTGACGATACCGGCAGGGAAGCACCGGATAGGCGAAAAGAGCGGATATTCAATTCTACGATGGGACCAAAAAGCAGAACTGTTCTTAAAACGATGTCAACAAGTCAACATGTCAACAAACCTTTAAATATCAAGGGTCGGTGATGTTGACATGGAAAAGGCAACGTCAACATGTCAACGGAAAAAGTTGACGTTGTTGACATACAAAAAACAACGTCAACGCTCGGAAGCCCTGAAAATGCTGGTTCCGTTGACATGTTGACGTTGTTGACTTGTTTTCTAAGACAGGAATGAAAATGGACCTTCAGAGCATCATCCAAAGAGACGGCTTCACCCTGAAACGCGAAGCCGGGACCAACGGCGGAGAGTTGGCCGGGCCTTGTCCCTTTTGCGGGGGAGAAGATCGCTTCAGGGTATGGCCGGAGAAGGGTCGATATTGGTGCAGGCAATGCAGGGCGGGGGGTGATGCTATCCAATATCTGCGAGAGCGGGAAGGCATGACATACCGCGAAGCATGTGCCGCTATCGGGGTTGAACCGAAGAACGCCCGTTCCCCTGCCCGGCAGGAAGAACCAGGTTGGTTATCCGTTGAATGGCAGACAGCGACCTGGGCCTTGCTTGAAGAAACCCGCCTATCCCTGCAATGGTACGAACCGGCAAAAAACTACCTCAAGGGGCGAGGGCTAAACGACGAAACCATATCCATGCTTGGCTATAACCCAACATCGGCGCACATGGACCGGGCCGCCTGGGGGCTTCCAAACGAGACGAACCCACGAACCGGAGGGCCGAAGCGGGTCTGGATACCGCGCGGGATTGTTATCCCCAACGTCCTCGATGACGGCCTGATTCATCGTCTCAGGATTCGGTTACCTCCGGATGAGTTCGAAAGATCGAAAGAATGGACCAACGGCAAGGGAATTAAATATGCCGAGATCCCCGGAAGTGGGCCTGATCCTCTTCTCCTGCCGGGCAGAGATGGGGCGGAAGCCTGGGCCGTGGTTGAATCGGAGCTTGATGCCTACCTCATCCACCAAGAAGCCGGAGATCTTGTCAACGTCCTGGGCCTGGGAAGCACGACAGCGAGGCCGACGGTGCAAATGTTGCAGGTCATGGCAGGGAAAAGGGTCCTGCTATGCCTCGACCATGACGCCGCCGGCTGGAGGGCAACCGATAGGTTGCCGGGCGAATACTGGCCGGTGCCGGAAGGGAAAGACCCCGGAGAGTACCACCAGGCCGGGGGAGATATCCGCGCATGGATTGAGGCGAGACTGAAAGAGAGTGTCGCGTCAGAGGCACATCAGGAAGCGAGAGAGCCTATCCAGAATGACGATGCCGGGGAGATCAAGGAAGACAAGGGTCCTTCCCTGCCATGCGGAAACCCGGAATTCCGATGTTACCACCTTCGGGGCGGTCAATGCTTTTACAAATCGAATTGGGGACCGATAGCCGAACTCGACCGATGTCCCATGATTTACGGTCTTGGGCATGGTGAGGCGCATCCGGATCTTGATGCGCTTGAGAGACAACGAACCAAACACGGGCTTGACCCGGAACTCATGTGGATTTACGGAGGCGCAAAACATGACCACTAAACGCAAAACCCGGAAGCAGGGCATCACCAGGGGGGATATTCAACGTTTTCGCCGCGACTTGTGGGATTTTCGATGGCATACCATTGTAGTTGCCGAATGGGTCCACCGGAAGAAAGAGTTGGTGAACTGCCTGGAGCGGGAGGCCGATGTTCTGGCCGAGCTATGGCGCACAATGCCCGACGATGTAAAGAAACAATTCAATGCGTCTAAAAGGCGGATCGATAGGGAGCTGAGACGGAGCTTTTTGTTCCCACTACAGGCGGTGTTTGTAGTGAAAGAACTCCCGATGCGTGGTAGAATAGATTCACTTTTGGAGGGATTCACCGCCTGACAGATTCACCCTGGTTTTTACTCTTTATCCCATATCAGCATTAATAATTGTTTATTTTGTGTTGACAAAAAGTTCACGGGGGATATACTGACCCAAAATCCTCTCAAGTTTTCCCTCTTTTTTTATCCCTCTCAAGGCAGTTTCAAACCAAATTAAAAACAGATTCAAGCCGGATTCAAAAGTGAAACAAAAAAAGCTCAAAAGCGAATCCGCTCAAAAAATCACCAATATTTCATAGCAAAAACAGATAGTTACATGGTTTCATAGGGGGTGAATCTGGGGTGAATCCCGGTGAAACTTTGAAACCCTGAAAAGCCCTTAAAGGCAAAAGTGAATCCTGAATCCGGGATTCACTTTTACACATACGGATTCACCCAAGTTTCACCCCAGGTGAATCTTTGTAAGTATCTAAAATCCCTCTTAAAGAAAAGTGAATCTATACAAGATTTCACTATTTACTCTATAAAAAAAATACTCTTATTTTATATAAGAGAAAAGTTATAGGGTTTAACTTTTATTATAGAGCCGGTCTCGTTCCCGTTTAGCATTGAAAAGCGGCCAAGAGCTAAGCGAAAGCCATAGTTCAGACGCGAACTATTCTGGGCAAGGGTAGGGTATGGGTCGCCTTACTCTTGCAATAATCTCTATCTGCCAACCAACAAGTAGCGCTTAAATTTGGACGCTCTCCCTCAAGCCCATAGGAGTGATCGGCAACAGGGAAAAGTCGTTAACATAAGCAGGGTACTGGTGTGGTGTGAGGCGCGTGGGGGGGTATACCCCTTTTTTCAGGGCGGGGAATGGGTCCCATACTACCTACCCAACCCATAAGGTTTGATCTGACCGGGCAGCAAGAAATAACCCATGAAAAGCCGAACGTCCTTCCCGGTCAGAATCAAACCTGAGTTCATGAAGCCCGGTTTTAAAGGAGCCAATTATAAGGGGATTGCTTTGAACAGATTGCTGATCTTACAGATATGTCGAAGCGTTTTGGAGGAGCCATCACTGCCTCGACGCGAAAACTTTGCCGAAGACAGTGATGATGCCGTTTAAAGTCGCTATGAATAGCCGTCTATTTTGCTGATATTCCGAGTAAAGGCCGCAGCCGGCCTGGCCGCGCCAACGATTCGGTTTTGCGGTTCAAGGCTCGCTCTTTGAAAACCATTTTTACGGGTCGCTGAAGCTACCCGGGTCCGCGATATTCCGGCACCTGGTGCGGCAGCACCGAATAGCAATATTTCAGCTCGCCTCCGCAATCCGGGCAGGTCGGCCCGCTCTTTTCACGGGTATCCCTGGGCGTTTCCGGAACCACCAGCTCAAAGGCGTGCATCATCTCGATGGATGCCCGGACGTTTTCAAGCGGAACGCCGCTGCAGGAGTGCATGAACCCATAGTAGCGCACCTTCATGAATCCGGGCGGCAGGGAATGCTGCAAAAACCGGCTCATAAAATCCTGGGCATCGAGCTCCATGTAGCGGGTGCGACGGCTCTTCGGCTTTTTATACGAAAACGTGACCGTGCCGTCGGCTGCATCGACGATCCGATGATCGGAGATCGCCACCTTGAATACATAGTGCGACAGATAGCGGATGCTCTGCTCGGCCGCCCCGACCGGCTGGATGTTCACATTCCAGCCTTCCCGGAAAATACCTGGGTCGATAAGGCGGCTCATGCCGGCGTCACGCATCAGGTCCCTGAATTTCGCCCGACAGATCCGGGACAGCGCTTTGTTGGGAACATAGAAGTCCGGCCTGGACGGATGCCATGCGTTGTCGTCTTTTGACCATGCCCCGCCGGCAACCACATAATGGATATGTGGATGGTAGTTCAAGGTTCGGCCCCAGGTGTGGAGCACGCCGAAGAAGCCGGGGACATCTCCGCCGATGAACTTTCCATCCCTGACCAACTTTTTCATGGCCGCCGAAGACGCCTTGAAAAGGGCGTCATAGGCAATGCTCTGCCGGCTTCTGAAAAAGCGACGAATCTCCTTCGGGACGGTGAAGGTGATCATGAAATATGGCCCCGGCACCTGTCGGTCCAACTGGCGATCCATCCAGTCCAGTGCCTTTTGATTCTGGCATGCCGGGCAGTGGCGGTTGCCGCAGGAGCGAAAAATATGGTGGTGTTTTCCACATCCGGCGCATTCGTATACGGTCATACCGCATGCCGGTGTTCGGCATGACAGGATGGCATCGATGACGCTCCGGTGGTTCCGGGGCATCCGGTCACCGTATTTTTCAAGATATGCCGGCGCATGCTCGCGAAAGATGTTTTGAATGGCGACCATTTTCGAAACCCCTCATGCTCTGGTTGATGATCTGATAGGCATCCTCCTGTCCTTTTTGGGTGAGATGCAGATAGACCATAGTGGTTTCGAGCCTGGCATGTCCCAGGTAGCGCTGGATGACCCGAATGTTCACGCCCTGCTCCAGCAAATAGGTTGCATAGGAGTGGCGAAGGGTATGAATGGAAACGTGTCGTTTAATAATGCCGGCCTGCTCTCTTGCAGCCCGAAAGGCGCCCTGAACGCTGTCAATGGACATCGGGGTTTCGGACGTGGAAGCGCTCTTTCCGCTCCTGCCCAGAGCCGGGAAGATCAGAACGGGATTTCGATGGACCAGCCAGTATCGACGGAGCAAGTGGTAGGTTTCCTCGGGCAAGGGCACGTATCGGTCTTTGGATCCTTTGCCTCGGTGAATATGAATCATCATGCGTTTTCCATCAATGTCGGATACTTGCAGGTAAAGAGCCTCCTTGAGCCGAAGCCCGCAGGTGTAAACGGTGACCAGGAATGTGTAGTTGTGGAACGTACGGACACGGCTCAGGATCTTCCGAACCTCGTCAGGGCTGAGCACGCTCGGAAGGCGGTTTTCTTTTTGTGCCTTGAGGTATTCAAACAGCGGCCATTTTCGCTGAAGCACATTGATGAAGAAAAACTTCAGGGCACAGAAGCAGATTTTCATGGTTGACGGCGCCCAATTGGCCTCGTTTCGGAGGTGCAGGAAATATTTTTTTAACTCGTCCTCTGTTATTTTTTGGGGCTCTTTGTTGTAAAATTCAATGAGCTTGCGTACAGCTCGGGCATAGGTCTGCTGGGTGCTTTCGCTCATGCCGGCCAATTGAAAGGCCTTGATGGCTTCGTCATACCAAGGGGTCTGAAGTGTTTTGGGTTTTGTCATGATACCTCTCCTTTGTTTGAGGTTGATAAGGTTCCCTAAGGAGAGGTATCATATCTATTTTATTGAAGCATGTTGGCGGGATGGAGACGGAGTGGGTGATATCAAAAGCTCAACGACGTCAACTGCTACTGCCGCGGAGCGGCTTCCTTGAACTTGCGCGTTACAGCGCCATGATGCCTGAATGAGACATGTTAACAGGTGTTAAGCTTTGATTTCGACAGAAACGAGGTGAATTAATATGGGCCGAGGGTTGTCACCGCTTCAACAGCGGATTCTCGATCTTGCCGACCAAGCCGACAGCGGCACCGTCTACGCCTTCGAGGTCCTGGTGGACGTCTACGGGTTTCCCCTTGCCAGGAGGGGGCGCTTCGCCGGCACCCACTTCAACCGCCGGGAGATCGGGCGCCGGTATTTCTCCGGCACCGTGGCGGTGTCGAGGGCCTTCAATCGCCTGGCTAATAGGGGCCTTGCCGAACGTATCATCGGCGGCATCAGGGTTCATCAGGACGGCGAAAACCGACATAACTGACACATAAAAAGGGAAGAAAAAGAGCTGGTATAGGTTGGTTTCCACATCGATACGCGCGTAGGGGCCTGCTTTGAGATTTTAGAAAATCTCCGGAGATGCCCTGGCAGTGAATTCGGACCTCCTATACCCCTTTTTTCGGATCGACAATGGGTTCCTGATATGGGCCACTACGCCCGCGTTCCCGTGTCAGAGAACTGAGGATCAGAGGTCTACTGGTTAATTTCTGGGGTCCATAAAAAGGCTGAACCAGGGAGGGGCGTCTACATCCTTAGTGAATCAACAATATAGACCGATTGAGGACATGGGGTCAAAAAAATATCCCCAAAATAGGCATTTGTACCTATATACAAGCCGGGGCAGTTTATGTGTTAATGAACATTAACTTATAATCGAAAGGAAATTGCTCATGTCAAAAATCGCTATTTTCGTTGTTGCCGTATTGGTCTTCGTTGTAACCGCGTTCTTCGTTGGCGACTCTATCGCTTATCGTGACCCAGGCCAGTGCATTGCCGACTGCGCTGCGGAACAAGGAATGTGTATCGGCGGTTGCCAAGGGGACATGAACTGTATTTCAAGGTGTCAATCTGCACATGGCCGATGCGTATCCCGGTGCTGGTGATCACCGCCCAATATCGAGAGCAACTATGAACGTATCTATACCGTCAAGAGATGGGCCTCCATTCACATTCTCAATCCGGGACGTCAAATAATACCTGTCGGTGTTCCGGTCAATCTCAAGCAGCCGTGAGTGGGACTATTTGTTCTCGGTCGTTATAATTGAAGGCCTCCACCTCGCATCATCCTGCCTGCAGCGCTCTCGCTC
Source organism: Desulfococcus multivorans (assembly GCF_001854245.1). Lineage (GTDB taxonomy): Bacteria > Desulfobacterota > Desulfobacteria > Desulfobacterales > Desulfococcaceae > Desulfococcus > Desulfococcus multivorans. Next base: position 3,156,346 of record NZ_CP015381.1, read on the forward strand.
GGTCCATGAGTACAGTCAGCCTTCCGATGGTTTCACTGATCGCGGCGACCCCGCTTCAGGAGCTCCGGAGTGATGGTATAGGGCGGTTGATAGTTCATGTTGCCTCTCTGGCTGCTTGAAATGGCGCGATCCGTGCCGCGGTACTATTCGGATTGTCACAGCTCTATCACAGCTCGCTGTCGTAAAGTTGTCGCAGAAGTGGTCCAGTTCAAAACGATGCCAAGCAGACTGCGCCCGCTCGACGCGGATGATTGCGATGGTCATGCGGTTGGTGATGGTGAATTTCAGTAATTCCCTTCCGCTGTGACTGTTTTCCTGTAGTCACAAAGCTGAGGATCGCGCGGCAAGGCAAAGGTACGTTCATCGCCGCCTCACTCTGCCGTCAACAGCGTTGCCAGCCTGCCCAGCGCCTCGGATACGATCCGGCCCTGCTGCTCGATACTGCCGATGATCTGCTGCGGGGTGCGGTCATCCACCTTGGTGACGGCGTTGGGGTTGACCGCTTTCAGGTCAAACACGGCGGCGTCGATATCGGCTGCCTTGGTCTCTATATCTTTAGCGGCCTTTTCCTTTTCGCGGATCTGCCCGTCCACCGCGTTCAGCGCTTCTTTATCGGCTTTCTCTTTCTTCAACCGTTTGAGCTGTTCCTTCAGGTCAACCACATCCGCCTTGATGGCGGCTGCCTCATCCAAAAGCGGCTGCATCTCTTCCCGCGCCTTGGCACGACGGGCGGCAAAATCGACGGTCCAGGAGTAGCGGCTTTCGCCTTGCGGCGTGCCGCGCTTTAGCAACAGGCCGGCGTAACTCGGGAAGGACTTGCCCGCGTTCGCTTCGTCCTCTTTCCAGTCAGCAACGAGCTTGGGCGGAAGCTGAGCGTCGGCCAGCACCGAACCATCCATATCGAAACCGAAGTGAGCCAGGGTCAGCGGCGTCTTCTTGCCGACCTTGACGCCAGAGAGGTCGTAGTACCAGATTTTTTCGGTCTTCCGCCCTTTGGTGAAGAACAGCAGGTTGGTTTTCACTCCGGCCCCGGCGGTGGAGAAGACCCCACCGGGCAGGCTGACGATGGCCCACAGGTCACATTCGTCCACCAGCTTACGCTTGGTCTCGACAAAGGCGCTCTCGTTGGTGCGAAACAGCAGCCCCTCATCAAGGACGATGGCGCAGGTGCCATCCGGGGCCAGTTCGCTGAGGATATCCTGCACGAACAGCACTTGGGTGGAACTGGTCTCAAAGTCGAAATGCTTCTGGGCGTCCTTGCCCTCCTTGCCGCCAAAGGGCGGGTTGGTGAGGATGTAGTCGAAGAATTTCGGGGCCTGCTCAAACAGCGCGGCGTAGGTGGCGCGGCCGGTCAGAGTGTTGCCGTGCCAGAGGTTGGGCTGGTCGATGCCGTGCAGCACCAGGTTGGCTAGAGCAATCGGGAAAACCAGGTTTTCCTTTTCCCGGCCGAAGAAGGTGTCGTGCTTCAGGGTGTCGATATCGAGGCTTGCGGCGCTCTGCCCCAACTTGCGGGAGATGTGCTCGTAAGCGATGGCCAGGAAGCCGCCGGTGCCGCAGCCTGGGTCGTAGATGGTTTTGCCCGGTTCGGGATCGACCGTATGCACCATGGCACGGATCACCTCGCGCGGGGTGAAGAACTGGCCGCCGTCGGAGTTCTTCTCGCCCATTTTCAGCAGCAGGTCTTCATACACCTGGGACAGGGTGAAAAAGTGGGTGTCGTCCACGTGGTCGATATGGATCTGGTGCACCTTGTCGAGGATGTCACGCAAGTTGGTTTCCGAATCCACCCGCACCCGCTCAACCGCCGTCATGATGCGGCCGATGATGCGCTGCTTGCGCGAGGCCGAGGGGTTGGGCAACCCGGTGCGGGCATCAACATCCAGTCCGTGCAGATGCGGCAGCAACTCCTTGTTGATGAAGTCGAACAGCCTGCCATCGCCTGCGGCGAACAGTTCCTGCCGCTTCCAGCCATAGGGTTTGCCGTCGCTGGTCTGAAGATGATCGTCCTTTTCGGAAAAAGGCGCGGCCCAGTCCTGCCAGCGGTAGGGGCTGGCGAGGGCCGGGGTGAAGGTTGCCCCGACTGCCTCCGCCTTGTCTCGGGCCTTCTCCTCCTGGGCATCGAGGATGCGCAGGAACAGAATCCAGGTCAACTCCGGCACATACTGCAGAGCACTGGCGCAGTTAGAGCGGCGCATGATGTCGCAGATCGATTTGACAAAGGCCGACAGCGACTGGGTGGAGGCGATGGCCTTGGGCTGTTTTTTCTTGGTTGTTTTTCGTGCCATGGTTACATCTCGAAGGCCTGCGCCAGAATTTTCTGGGGCAGGAGGTTAATGTCGTTGAGTTTGGATTCGATTGCCTGCCGCATCGGCCTTAGAGCGGCCAATGCTGCGGACGCCTTTTGCTGGATGGTGAAATCGGGCAGTTCTATTTCACCCTCGGCCAGGCGGTTGAACAGCATACGCTCGCGCACCGCGCCACGGGCAAGGGATAGAATACACTGTTCGCCGAGCGGCGAACGCAACCAGCAGTAGAACCAGCGGGAATCGACAACGCCCTTTTTGCCCTGAAGCGCTACATAATCCGGGCTGGTGATGCCGGGGGTGTCATCGTCATCCACCAGAGCAATGGAGCCGATCAGAATACGCATGGGGTTGTAGAAGACGGTGCCGGGGAACACCGGCTTGTAGCGTTCCGGTTTCTTGCCCGGCGGCTCCTTGGCCGGGGCCAGACCGTCGCGGGTGGCTCCCAAAACGGGATAGTCCGCCCAGCTGTCGCCGATGCCCTGCTTGACCTCTTCCAGCACCTCGCCGAGGTTGTGCCTGGTGGTTCTGCCATACTGGATACTGTCGAGGACGATGGCATCGGCCAGCTTCGTTGTCTCTCGCAACTGCGCCTCCGCCGCCTGCCGGGCCTTGTCCGCCTCGGCCAGTTGGGCTTTCAGGCGGGTGGCGATTTGGCGTTGTTTTTCGATGGGCTTTGGAAAACTAATTTCAAATGCTTCTAAAGTGGATTTGGAGACCTCTACAAATGTCGCACCACTTCCCAATGCTTGTATGTCGGCCATACGGTGTTTGAGGGTGTAGTACAGAAACTCAGGGTCTATCTCACTTGAGCAGACAAAGCTTTTGCAGCCTTGGTTCGTGTGTAAAGAACAGCCAGCTATCCCAAGATGCCCGATAGGTGCTCTCGACGACATTACAACAGCGCCTTGCGGAACCAAAGGGAGATTACAACTTGCTCGACCCATCGCCGTGATCAGTCTGGATGAAGTTGTAATGACAGGCTCGTTGAGTTTACCAAGGTCTGTTGGCGTGACCCAAACGAGATTGCCACTCCAATAGGCTGGGTTCGATGATTCGGGTGTTGTCCCGCTCAATACGGTTGTGATTTTCCCAAGTGGTGAAGTTATCCAACTCATACCCCAAACAACCTCCCCTTGGCCTCGTGCATCACCGCCACCGGCTTGCCGATCTTTTTCAGCGCCGCCAGCCCGCCCGCCAGCTTGATCTCCGGCACCTCCCACAACGCCGGGGTCTCCAGGGCCTCTGTGCCGCCCTGGCTGAACTGGTGCCCAAGCCCCTTGAGTACGACGGCGGCCTTGGCGTCCATGCCGCCGAACCAGCCCGCATTGCTGGAGATGTAAAGGTTGCCCCGCTCAGTGCGTTTGAGCGCCCGGACCTTGTATCCGTGGTGGCCGAAGAAGTCGTAAAGATCGAAGTCGGTCATCTGGTCGATCTCGCGGATCACCTCGGGGCTGAAGTTGTCGCCCAACAGGTGATTGATCAGGCTGCGGCGCTTCTGGGTCTCGATCCAGAGTTGCCGGAACTCATCGAGGTTGTGGGCCTCGGAGACCACCCGCTGGATTACCTCGCGGCGGTACTCGTCCACCGGAATCGGCGTGTCGCGACCGCCCCTGCTGGTGAGGATGAAGCGGCCTTGGGGGGTAACGGTCACCCAATGACCGCCCATCTCGGCAACGCTGGGCGGTTCGGGCGGCGGCCATGGCGGGTCGACAATAATCCCGCCATCATCCCCCCCATCTCCACCACCACGAGGACGCGGCGGCTTGGTAATGAAATCGGTGCCGAACAGGTTGGTAACGTCGGTGTAATCGTAGAGCCAGAACTTGTACTTCTGCGTCTCTTCGTGGATGCGGGTGCCGCGCCCCACCATCTGGTAGAACTTGATGGGTGATTGCAGGTAGCGAAAGAAGACCACGGCATTGAGGCGTTCGATATCGACCCCCGCCTCCAGCAGGTCCACGGTGCAGGCGATAAAGGCGCGTTCGCCGGAGCCCCGCATGGGCTCGATCATGTCCGCGCCGTTGTTCGGCCCGCCCATGCACTTGAAGGCGTAGTGGTCCTTGGGCGTCTGGTTGTGCTCTTTGCACCAGCGGGCATAGAGGTTGTTCATCTGCATGGCCACCCGGTCGGCGTGGATCTCGCGATTACAGAAGATGATCACCTTCTGTTCCGGGCCGCCGTTGGCGCAGAGCAGCCGAAACAGATCCTCGCACATGGTGGGGGTGCGCAGTTCGATGAACAGCTCGTCGTCGAAATCCTTGCCGGTGTATTCGTCCTTGGTGAGATCAGCCTCGGTAAGCGGCTTGCCGGTACGAATATCCTTCACGGCTGCCTTGAGGATCTCCTCTTTGGTAAAGACACGCTTGTCGATGTCGGCCTTGCGCTTGACGATCTCGCAGGCGGCCAGATAGCCATCCTCCTGGGCCTGAATGAGGGTGTATTCATAGACCGGCTCGCCGAAATACTTGTGGTTGTTGGCGGTGATCTCCTGATCCTCGGCGGTGGCGTGTTTTGATTCCTGCAGCTTGCGCGGCGTGGCGGTCAGGCCGATGTGGATGGCGCCTCCGTTGCGTTTGAGCACCTCGGACCACTTGCCCCACGCAGAACGGTGGCACTCGTCGATGATGATGACGGAAAAGGCATCCTCGCCGTAATGTTGGGACAAAAAGCTGGCAAAGCCGTCGTCCTCGTCGTCCAGACCCAAGGTCTGATAGGTGGCGATATGAATGCGGGCGTTGGCGGCGGCGTTACCGCCTTTTTCGGTCTTGACGATGCGAACGTTGTCGCCGAAGGCGGCCTTGAGCTTGGTATAGGCCTGCTCGCGCAGCTCGTCGCGGTCGCAGAGAAAGAGCGCCGGTTTTGGCAGTTGCCCGGCCTGCCCCAGCCGCCAGAGCAGGTTGGTGGCGATGATGGTCTTGCCCGAACCGGTGGCAAGCGTCAGCAGCACCCGGGCCGTTTCACCCTGTTGGCGGCAGCGGATGATCTTCTCAAAGGCGGCGCGAATGGCGGCGTCCTGATAGTAGCGGGTCAGCGACCAGGCCGGGCTGTCGGCCTGAAAGAGCATGGCCGCCTCGGGCTTGCTGATGTCGATACCGGTATTCTTCGCATAGCGAGCGGTCAGATCCAGGTGCGGCGGAAAATTGGAAAAGGGAAACGGCCCGCCCTGCAGGTTGGTGAAGTAGTCGAATTCGCCGTAGAAATGGCCGTTGGTGGCGAAGACATATTTCACCTCGAAGCGCCGGCAATCGGCATACCCCTTGGCCTGCTGCATGCCCTTGAGGGGGTCTTCCGTCTCTTTCTTGGCTTCGAGCACGCCGACGGGCAAGGCTTTCGGCATGTCGCCCACCTGTACGCAGAGCAGATAATCGGTGCGGCCTGACCCCTTGCGACGGCGGCCTTTCGGGCCGGTCGGTTCGACCGGAGCGGGGGTTTCCATCTTGATCCATTGGTGATCGTTATACCCCCTATCCCGTAATACGGGATCGATCAGAAAGAACCGGGTTTCCTGTTCGTTGTAGCTCATGGTTTTCCCGCCCCCGGTCCAAGTTTAGCTGCTCCGCCGGATTCGATCCATGCATCCACCTGGCTTTTCTTGAACTTCCACAAGCGACCCATGCGGTGCGCGGGCATGGCATGCCTGTCGATCCACTTGTACACGGTGTCATTGCTGACCCCGAGGTACTTGCAGATCTCGGTTATCGACAACCAGCGGTCTTCCATCTCGTTCATGCTCAAAACTCCACGGGCGTTTTGGTTTGCGGCCACGTCCGCCAGAGGCGAAACGGGAGAGTGCTGGACGCACCCTTCCCATGTTAAAAACTTCCTTAAATATACATAGGCTATTCGTGCGAAGTCAAACGATCTTTGCCGATTTAAGCCGAAATTATGCGAACGCAATCGACGCCATAGGTCATGAGCCAGCTTAGTCGATTGATCGGTGAGAGATGGGGGGTATGACGGATTTCCCGAAACGGGGAGTGATCGGAGCGGCAGCGCCGACACCGTTCGCCGATAATGTAAGCTGATTTTTTCAGCAAGCCCTGCATATATGGTCGGCGTTAGTCGGTATTGCCGAAAAACGGGGTTCCTATAAACAGGCTATCGCTTGGATAAAATCGCAATAGTGGTACTGTGGTGGTACAGATAGCCGGAAAAAGAAAAAGGGCTACGGCGCATTTTCCGTAACCCTTTGAATTTGTTTGGCTGAGGGACTAGGATTCGAACCTAGGTTAACGGGGCCAGAACCCGTCGTCCTGCCACTAGACGATCCCTCATCAAAAAGACCCGCTTTGTCTATACAAAAATCTGAAAAAAGTCAAGGCAAAAAAATCATTTTTTTTCCGTGATCGCACTGACTGCGGCCTCAAGCCGCTGGATCACGACAGTTTTTCCCAGAATCCCGATCACCTCGAAGATGCCGGGGCTGGCTGTTCTGCCCGTCAGGGCGAGACGCACCGGCTGGGCAATCTTCCCTAATTTGAGGCCGGTGTTTTCCATGACCTTCAAGAACGCGCCCTCCAACGCTTTTTCAGAAAAGTCGTCAGTCGCTTTCAACTCCCGGATCAGTTGTTGCAGGGGGGCGACGGCCTCCGTCTTGAAGAATTTCTTTGCCGCCGTTTCGTCCCAGGCGATGGTGTCCTGATAATAGAACATGGCCGCGTCGGCCATCTCCACCAATGTTTTGCATCGTGCGTTCAGGGATCGGATAACATCGGCGAGATATCGCGCGTCATCTGCGGCGATCCCTCTTTCCACCATGAAAGGCCGCAGATGGGGTGCCAGTTCCTCAGGCGGCGTGGCTTTGATGTGGTCCGCGTTGAGGGCCGTCAACTTTTCCGGATCAAACACGCCGGCGGATTTACCGATGTTTTCCAGATTGAACTTCTCGAACAGTTCTTTCCGGGTAAAAAATTCCTGATCCCCGAATGACCAACCCAGGCGTACAAGATAGTTGATGAGCGCATCCGGCAAAAATCCCATATTGCGATATTCGGTTACCGACATGGCACCGTGCCGCTTGCTCAGTCGGGTCTTGTCCTTTCCCAACACCATCGGCACATGGGCGAATACCGGCAGCTCGGCACCCAGGGCTTTATACAGGAGAATCTGCTTGGGCGTGTTGCTGACATGGTCATCCCCCCGAATGATGGTATTGATGCCCATGGTGATATCGTCAACGACCACGACAAAATTATAGGTAGGCGTACCATCGCCCCGAGCAATGATAAAATCGTCCAGGTCCGCATTCTGAAAAACGATATTCCCTTTGACCTTGTCTTCGATGATCGTCGTGCCGGTCAAAGGCGTCTTGAATCGAACCACGGTCTTGCCGCCGCCGGTCAGCCCTTTTTCCCGGCAGGTACCGTCGTATTTCGCCTTTCCGCCGGCCGCCAGCCCTCTCTTGCGCATCTCTTCGACCTTCTCCGGCGGACAATCGCAGTAGTAGGCATGCCCTGAGGCAAGAAGCTTCGTCACATATTCCTTATATATGTCAAACCGATCCGACTGGAAATAGGGTCCTTCGTCCCAGTCGATCTGAAGCCATTTCAGCGCCTCGAAAATGGCATCCACCGATGCCTGGGTCGACCGCTGAAGGTCTGTATCTTCGATCCTGAGGATAAAGCGACCTCCGGTTCGACGTGCATAGAGCCAGTTGAAAAGCGCTGTTCGCGCACCCCCCACATGGAGATATCCTGTGGGGCTTGGGGGAAATCGCGTAACAACCTCTTTGTTCATCTTTCACCTCTCGCCTGTCCACCGATGGGGGGGACTGGAATGACTTAATAGACCTGGATTAGTATTAGCTATTAGTAATAAAGGCTCTCTTGGTGCGGCCGGATGGTCTTCCCGATGTCGGATCGACCCGATGTACCGTTTACAACAAAAAAAAGTCCCGATCAGAACGCCGCTTCAGGACCTTCTAAAAACACTCGCACATATTTAACATTCAACTTTCGACTTTCAGACGATGACCGAAAGGAGGTGCTGGGAGGATACGGATCGCGCCCCTTCAGCGGTGAGTTTTAGTGCCGCTTAAGCGCAGCGGAGGATCAGCGGCCCGGACTGTTTGAGCGCAAGCGAGTTTCCGGGCCGCCCGGAGCAAGCTTTAGCGGCACTTGAACGAAATCGCGCGGGGCGTGGGCCGTGTCCTCCCGGCACCGGCTTATGAAAGTCGAAAGTTGAGTTCAACAAATTATCGGGATCGGCTTCAAAACATCTCCGGCACAGTTTTACCGGATCGACTCCATAACATATCGCCGGCATCAGCACAAGAGTCCACCCTAAAAAATATCATGAAAATTCTTGACAATCCCATGTATTTCAATTACTAGAAGCAGGATTCTGATTAGGCGTTGGACAGATAAAATAATAAAATAATTAAAATAAGTTAGGAGATTACTAATGGCTGTACCCAAGCGAAAAACATCCAAGTCAAAACGGGATAAACGAAGAACGCACGACAAGATCAGCGGGCCTGAACTGACGACATGCCCCGAATGCAACGAAGCCAGGCTGCCCCATCATGCCTGTCCCGAATGTGGCGCTTATAAGAGCCTGAACGTACTGGAAAAAGAAGTGGATTAAAAAAAGGGATAAGGGATCTATGTCTTTAGAGAACACCCCGGAGGCCGGCGGTCTGATCGGTTTGGATGAAGAATCCCGCCAGATGATTGTGGAAACCGTTCAGCAGCTGAAGAAACGGCTTCTGACCAAGGAAAAAATACTTGAGTTCGATAAAAAGGAGATCTTCCCCGAGGCGGTAATCCGGGAGATGCTCGGTCCGGATATCGGCCTGCAACTTCTGTTTATTCCCGAGGAATACGGCGGCATGGGCGGCGGCGCCTGGGACTGCCATGTGGTCATCAGCGAAATGTGCAAGATATGCCTGGGCGTCGGCACGGGGTTTTTCGCCATTCAGCTGGGCGCGGACCCGATCCTGGTGGGCGCCACCCCTGAACAGAAGGAAAAATGGCTTGGCGCCATCGCCGCGGGCGACGCCCTGGTGGCTTACGCCGTGACCGAACCCAACGCCGGCAGCAATCTTGCCGCCCTCAAAACCAAGGCCGAGCCGGTAACGGGAGAAAACGGAGAGATCACGGGCTATCGCATCAACGGCAACAAGCAATTCATCTCCACGGGCGGCTATGCTGATTTTATCACCGTTCTGGCCAATACGCCGGAAGGGCCTAGCTTTTTCGTCGTCGAAAAAGGCACCCCAGGATACGCCCCCGGCAAGGGAGAGGAAAAGCACGGAATCCGTGCATCCAACACCTCCCCGCTTTCGTTCACGGACGTTTTCGTACCCGTGGAGAATCTCATCGGCGGTGTTCCCGGCCAGGGATTGAAGCAGGCCAACATGGTTTTCGGATACACACGCCTCATGGTGGCATCCATGGCCATGGGCGCGGCCCAGGCGGCCATGGAAATCGCTATCCCTTACGCCAGGGAGAGGGTTCAATTCGGCTCGCCCCTCGCTGAAAAGCAAGGATACACCCACAAGCTGATCGTTCCCAATGCCGTGCGTCTCGAGGCGGCGGGCGCCTATATCGAGGAGACGGCCTGCCGGCTCGACTCGGGTGAGCAGGATCTCCAGGTGGAGGGCTCCATTGGGAAACTGTTCACCACCGAAGCGGCCAACCGGGCGGCGGACAACTGCATGCAAGCCCTGGGCGGATACGGCTACATCGCCGAGTACGAAGTGGAAAAGATCAGACGGGATGTCCGGATCACCAGCATCTACGAAGGCACGAGCGAGATCCAGCAGAGCATCATCAGCACCTTCCGCTGGAAAACGACCCGAAAGACCAAAGGAGCCTTCTACCAGTCCATCGCATCGGAAATGGCGGCGATCGACGAGAGGGTCAGGGATGTCGGCTGCCGTTTCTACGGCATATCCGCTCAGGTGCTGAACGCATTGATCAACCGTGTTCATGAAAACCGCCTGACCAAGCAACAGACGGTCATGTTCGCCCTGGCGGACATGATGACGCATGTGGAAGTCGGCGCCGCCATGGGGCGAAAAACGGTTCGGCTCGCCGATAACGGCGATTCCCGCGCGGAACACTTCAAGGCCATGTCTCGAATTTTCGCGGCCGAGGTGTCGGAGTTAATCACCCAAAACAGCCTCAGAATTTTGAAGGGTACCGGTGCCTTTACGCCGGAAGCGGTCGAAGATTTCATCGCCGTGACGGACATGAACAAGTTGGCCCAGAGTTACCACAACATCATCGGGGATATGGACCGGGTCGCGGATACCCTGTTTGCGAGGTAAACATGTCGGAACAGCAAGATACGACCATCGTCGTCACCGGCGGTTCCAAGGGCATCGGCCGGGCCGTATGCGAGGCTTTTGCCGGTCCCGGAACGCGGGTCTATTTTAACTATGCCGCGGATACGGCCGGCGCCGAAGAGACGGAACGCCGTATCACCGAAGCCGGAGGCAGAGGCAAGGGCGTCCGGGTGGATGTATCGTCCGAGAGCGACGTCAAAGCATTTCTGGACGGCGTGATCAAAGAAACCGGCCGACTCGACGTTCTCGTCAATAACGCGGGCATTACCCGTGACGGCTTGATCGTCCGCATGAAAACAGCCGACTGGGACGCCGTCATGGACGTCAATCTCAAGGGAGCGTTTCACGCTTCCAAAATCGCGGCCAAAACCATGCTCAAACAACGAAGCGGCAGAATTATCAATATTTCCTCCGTCGTCGGCGCATCGGGAAACCCGGGTCAAGCCAACTATGTCGCTGCTAAGGCAGGCCTCATCGGTCTGACCAAAGCCCTGGCAAAGGAGCTGGCATCTCGAGGCATCACCGTAAACGCGGTGGCGCCCGGCTATGTCGAAACCGACATGACCGCTGCGATGACGGACGCGCAACGAGAGGCCATGGTGGCCCAGATCCCTCTCGGCCGACCCGGCACGGCTCGTGAAATTGCGGCGGCCGTCCAGTTTCTGGCATCCGATGAAGCAGCCTATATCACGGGACACGTGCTCCACGTGAACGGCGGAATGTATATGTAAGCAAACAATAACAGGAGTTATAGTTATGACCGATATCGATAAGATTCAAGAAAAAGTAAAAAAGATTATTGCGGAAAAACTGAGCGTAGACATCGACGAAGTGATTCCCGAGGCTGCCTTTGTGGACGATCTCGGTGCCGACTCTCTGGACCTGGTGGAGTTGATCATGTCCATGGAGGAAGAGTTCGACATTGAAATCTCGGACGAAGATTCCGAAAAAATGGTGAAGGTTCAGGACGCATTCGACTACATCGCCAAGAATTCCTGATCATATTTCAGTATCGCCCATAAACGGTCGATTCGTTCGGGTTTCAAGCGTCGGAAAGACACCGGTGTTTGAAGCCTGAACCTTTGCCGCTGTTTTTGGAAAGGGAGGGTCTTTTGAACAGGCGGGTCGTTATTACAGGACTAGGGTTGGTGACACCGATAGGCATCGGTGTGGAAGCATCGTGGGCGGCGCTCTGCGCCGGGAAATCGGGCATCGGTGAAATAACGCGATTCGATGCGTCCGATTATACCACCAGAATTGCTGCTGAAGTTAAGGGCTTCAACCCTGAAGACTTTGTCCCCAAGAAGGACGCCAGACGCAACCAACTCTTCATTTCTTATGCCCTGGCCGCATCTCGCATGGCCATGGAGGACTCCGGGCTGTCCATCGATGCGAAAAACGGACCCCGGATCGGCGTGATTACCGGTTGTGGTCTTGGCGGATTGGCGACGCTGGAAGAGCACACGATGATCATCAACACACGGGGTCCCAAGCGGGTCAGCCCTTTTTTCATCCCCATGATGATCGGCAACATGGCGGCCGGAATGATTTCCATCCAGTTCGGCGCCAAGGGGCCCAATCTGTCCATCGCCACGGCATGTGCGGCAGGTACCCATGCCGTGGGAGAGGCCTACAAGAATATTCAACGGGGATTTTCGGATGCGGTGATCACCGGTGGCATGGAATCCGTGATCACACCGACCTGCATCGCCGGTTTTGGAGCTATGAAGGCCCTGTCCACGAGGAATGACGATCCCGAGCGGGCATCCCGCCCCTTTGACAAGGACCGGGACGGATTTGTGGTCGGGGAAGGCGCCGGAATTCTCATTATCGAGGCTCTTGAACACGCTCTGGAAAGAGGGGCCAGGATTTACGGCGAGGTCATCGGATACGGTATGAGCGGCGACGGTTACCACATGACGTCTCCCCCCCCAGACGCCGAAGGCGCTGTTCGCTGCATGGAAGCCGCCATCGCCGATGCCGGTATCTCCTGCGACCAGATCGACTACATCAATGCCCACGGCACCTCAACCCCATTGAACGACCTGTATGAAACCCGGGCCATCAAAACGGTTTTCAAAGAGCATGCCAAGTCAGTACCCGTCAGCTCGACGAAATCCATGACCGGCCATCTTCTGGGTGCCGCAGGCGGCATCGAAACCGTGTTTTCCACGTTGGCCGCCTATCACGACATCATTCCCCCGACCATCAATTTCGAAAGCGGGGATGAGGAGTGCGATCTCGATTATGTGCCCAATATCGCTCGGAAGACCCCCATCGACATCGTGATGAGCAACTCCTTCGGCTTCGGGGGCACCAACGCCGCGATCATCGTGAGGAAGTACCGCCCTTAGCGACAACCGTCGCCTTGCTTCAATCCGACCCAGAGCGAGCATCCCCTTTCTCAAGGATGCTCGTTCGCTTTCCGGCCCTCAGGACTACAGACTTAAAAAATATCGGTGAAACACCGCTGTCTGCGTCAACTCCGGATGAAACGTCGTTGCCATGATCCGGCCCTGCTGTACGAAGACCGGATCTCCCATGGACCTCGCGTGAATCGTCACTCCGGGCCCGGACGCCGTAATCCGGGGCGATCGGATGAAGATTCCCGGGAAGGCGTTCACACCGTCGGAGATATCCGGAATCGAGATGTCGATGTCACGGATCGTGCTGGCCAACTGACGACCGTAGGCATTTCGCTCCACAGACACCGCCAGGACGTCCAGCCGACCGGGACTACCGTCAACCGTTTCGGCCAGGAGAACAACCCCCGCACAGATGCCCCAGACCGGCATTCCGTCCAGAATCCGTTCCCTCATGGGAGCGATCATCTCAAATTCATGCAGAAATTTCCCCATGACCGTGCTCTCCCCCCCCGGAATGATGAGTCGGTCAATTTCTCTGAGCCCTTCCGCATCCCGGACGATATGACATTGGATACCCAGGGAATTCAGGTGATGGATGTGATCGAGAAAAGCCCCCTGGAGCCCCAGCAACCCCACCATCATGAATCACGTTCCCCGACCGGCCATGCGGGTTTCGAGACCGGCCATCTCCAGTCCCACCATGGCGGCCCCCAGGTTTTTGGAGATCTCCGCGAGTTTGCCGGGGTCCTCCCAATGAATGACCGCTCGAACGATGGCGGACGCTGTCCTGGAAGGATTCTCTGATTTAAAAATGCCCGATCCCACAAAAATGCCGTCTACACCCAACGCCATCATCAGGGCGGCATCCGCGGGGGTGGCGATGCCGCCTGCAGCAAAGTTGACCACCGGAAATCGGCCCCGCTCCATCGTCTCCCGCACCAAGGCAACGGGCACCCGGCAACGGGAGGCTGTTTCCTCCAAAGCCAGGTCGTCCATACCCTTCAGGGCATCGATCTCGGCCGTTATGGTCCGGATATGTCGGACGGCCTCCACGATATTCCCCGTGCCCGCCTCCCCTTTTGTGCGCAGCATGGCCGCCCCTTCGTGGATGCGCCGGAGCCCTTCGCCCATGTTTCTGGCGCCACAGACGAATGGGACGGCAAATGTCTGCTTGTCCACGTGGCGGCTCTCGTCGGCCGGGGTCAGCACCTCACTCTCATCGATGAAATCGACCCCCAGAGCCTCGAGAATGCGGGACTCCATGAAGTGACCGATCCGGATTTTGGCCATGACCGGTATGGACACCGCCGCCATGATGGATTCGATCATGGCAGGGTCGCTCATGCGCGCCACCTGGCCTTGAGTGCGGATATCCGCGGGCACGCGCTCAAGTGCCATGACCGCACACGCTCCGGCATCCTCGGCAATGCGCGCCTGCTCCGGCGTCGTGACATCCATGATCACCCCGTTTTTGAACATCTCGGCAAAGCCTTTGTTGACTTTCTCTCGACTCACCTTTATTCCTTTCCACATATTGGGTTCATTGAACGAATTCGATAGCGGCATCCGGCGACACATCAGACGGGCCGGCTCTCGTCATGAGGCCCCCATTTCTGCAAGTTGTTATCGCCCAGTTGATTTTTAGACTAGTACACTTGATATATTGTACTAATATTGTCAAGCAGAAAATAGGAGAACATGGCGCTATACAGAGACATTGCAGCGGAACTGGCGCGACGTATCCGGGAGGGACGCTACAGACCGGGAGAGCGGATCCCGTCCATTCGTCAGGTAGCCGAGGAATTCGGCTGTAACAAATTAACGGTTCAAAAGGCCTTCGATGCCCTCAAGCGCGACGGGATGATTGAAAACGTCGTGGGCAGCGGCTCATTCGTTCGCTATCCGGAAAAGATTGCCATGAGCGGTGAGGTGTTCGACTTCAGAACGTCCTACATCTCTGAAGCCTTCTTTCCCTTGAAAACCGCAAAAGCCATTTTTTCGGACCTTTTCGATCAGGAACGAACCCAGGCCTTCTCTCCCCCGCCGGTTGAGGGGGACCCGGAACTGATCGAGGCTCTGGGCGCCTTTTATCGACTTCCGACCCAGCGCATGTTGATTGTCTCCGGCGCACAGCAGGGATTGGACCTTACCGCCAAGGTTTTTTCGACTAATATCTCAGATTCAATTCTGTTCGAGGATCCCACGTATCCCGGGGCCATCTCCCTTTTCAAAGCTCGGCATTTCGTCCCCCTCGAGACCGACGGCCCAGACCTGGAGGAATTCGACCGTAAACTCACTCCCGCCATCAAGCTATTCTATGCCATGCCCGCGGTCCATAATCCCACCGGCATCTCCTACAGCCTCGAAAAAAAAAAGGCGCTGGTCAGGCGCGCCGAACGATTCCCTTTTTATCTCATCGAAGATGATTATCTATCGGAATTCAACCCCCGTCCAGATCCGCGATTCATAGACATCCTTCCTGAAAAGACCCTTTATATCAAGTCTCTGTCTCAAACCACCGTCTCGGGTGTCCGCCTCGGTGCCATGATTGTTCCCGAATCGCTCTTCGACAAATTCATCTACGCAAAGTTCATGTCGGACATCGCCTCGACGGGTCTCCTTCAGAAATTCGCCACACGGTTCATCCGTGAGGGGGCCTATGCAAGATATATTACCGAAACTCATGTGCGGATACAGGAGAGAAAGCGCCGCCTGACAGGGTTGATCGCCGAACATCCTTTCTTGTCGATACCTCACGATGCCCCGGGCTACAACCTTTGGGTCAAATCGGATCGATCGCTTTCCCTCCCCAGGGTGCCGTGGACCCCGGGGGAGGAATTTTCCTTTTCGCCGATCTTCAGGAATTTTTTCCGAATCTCCTTTATGCACATGGACGATGACACATTTGATCGAGCCGTCACCTATCTGAGAAACCTTCTGCCCCATGCTTTTCACCATGAAAATTGAGAAATCGGTCAGCACCGAGCATTTCGTCGACCTCGGAAGCAACGGATCCGCTCGATCGGCGGGTCGACGGATGGGTCACGGCAGTGGTTTGGTGGTGTAGGCGATGTCGGCCTCCTCAGCGCTGCGAAGTGGCAGCGTCTTACCCGTGCGCAGGTCATCCACCCAATCGGGATTGAGCAAAGCGGTTTTCCCGGAAAGAACGATATCGGCGTCCTTCAGGGCTTCCTCCGCGCTGCGGCGGTCGTAAATTTTCCCGCAGATGAAGATCGGCAGCGTTGTGGCCTCTCGGGTGAGACGGGCCATGGTTTTGCCCGATCCGAAAGCCTCGTCGCCGTATGCATAGGTGGAAACCGAAACGGCATCGATGGGTTCCTGGGAAAGGCGGCGAATAATGTCTTGATACTCTGCCTGATCCGAGAACAGTGAAATCTCTTTGTCCACCACGCCCCAGTTGGAAATGCGGAAGAAAAGAAGACGGTCCGAAGGCACAACCGGTCTGACCGCCTGGATCACCTCGTGAACGAAACGGTATCGCTTTTCCATTGATCCCCCATAGCCGTCGGTCCGCTGGTTGGTATAGCCGGAGAGGAATTGGCTGATGAGGTAGCCGTGAGCGCCATGGATTTCAATACCGTCAAAACCCGCGGCTACCGCGCCTTTGGCGGTCTCGACGAACCCATTGAGGACATGATCGATATCAAATCGGCTCATGACATCCGGCGTGGGGTAAGGCTCTCCAGTCAGGGGATTATCCTGACGGGGGCAAATCGCGCTGGGAGCGATCACCCGTCCGGCCGGATTGACTCCCGACCACGCCACCCTCCCGCAATGAAACATCTGTAGAATCGAAAGGGCGCCATGACGGTGGATGTTCTCAACGACCCGGGACCAGACGTCGATTTGTCGCTGGGACGTGAGGCGTGCCTGGCCGGGATATCCCTGGGCGCTTTCGTAATCCGTCACGATGGCTTCGGTATAGACGATCCCGGCACCGTTTTTGGCTCGCGCGACCAGAAAATCAAGGACATCGCGGCGGGGAATGCTGTCCTTCACCGACGACATCCGGGTCATGGGCGCCACACCCAATCGGTTTTTAACGTTAAAACGCTTCAGCTGAAACGGAGAAAACAAGATATCCTCTGCCATTTTTCCTCCTCGTCATCGATCCCGTCTGCGGCCGATGCCGTTAACGCTGCGGCGCTGGTCGCCTTGCGGAAAATCGGGTTATGAATGCGAATGCCGTTATTTCAGCATTAAGAGCCCCTCCGAAAGCACGTGCCCCAGAACCGCAACGGACTCCATATCCAGGTAGGCCTCCGTCTGCCTTTCGAACAATACGGAGCAGTGGGAAGAGAATTCCTCATCCCGGTCATTGAAGAGCAGCAGCATCGACAGTCGGGGAAGCGGATCGAACTGAATCGAAAGGTCATGGGAAAACAGGGTATCCGGCATTCTTCCCCCCATTTTCTTCGCGGCGGAGGCAAGGCCGTTCACATCTCCCTCAAACCCTTCGGTGATCAGTGCCTCTACCGCTTTCGCGAAATAGACGAGCAAGGGGCCGGCATCCTTGAAATCCCTGAACGAAGTCCACGGCCCCCGCGCTTTAACCGTGTCGGGACACATCAGAAGATATTTGAAGAGTATGATGCACGTACTGTAACAAGGTCGCAGACCGTCGGGCCCGATGACGCCGTCACCCGATATCCGGTGAGGTCTGCCGAAAAAAGAAACGATCAGGCCGTCTGCATCGGCTTCAGCACCCAGAAGCTTTGCACGTGACGGAAGATCGAGGGCTCCGATCATTTCCAGGTAATACCGATAA
Organism: Desulfococcus multivorans; assembly: GCF_001854245.1. Taxonomy (GTDB): domain Bacteria; phylum Desulfobacterota; class Desulfobacteria; order Desulfobacterales; family Desulfococcaceae; genus Desulfococcus; species Desulfococcus multivorans. Next base: position 3,174,097 of record NZ_CP015381.1, read on the forward strand.
TTTCTTTCGAATACAGGCGATTTTTTTTTCATGAGCGGCATCCTTCCCCGCCGACACCGCATATTGCCGACGGCCGAGGCCCAAGGGATGAAAAGCGAAGCAGCGTCGAACACCGATTACAGCATCACAGCGGCATCCACGGCTACGGGACGCCCCTCTACGACAATGAAAGGGTTGATATCCACCTCGCGAACAGCAGGATAGGCGACACCCAGAGCTCCCAGCCGGACGAGGACATCGGCCAGGGCATCCCGATCGAGGGCGGTTGCCCCGCGAAACCCGTCAAGGAGCTGCTGAGATTTCAGTCGGCCGATGAGGGCCAGGGCATCCCCGTGGCTAAGGGGCGCAACGGCGAATGCGCGATCGTTGAGTGCCTCGGTCAATATGCCGCCCAGACCGCACATCACGCACGGCCCGAATTGGGGATCCCGGATCAGGCCGACAATCAGCTCCAACCCGGCCGGTAGTTGGGGCTGAAGAAGCATCCCCCCCCGCTGACCCACCCGAAGCGCCATCCCTTCGAATTCTCGATGGAGCGTCTCCCGCCCATGGATATTCATCACGACGAGCCCGGCCTCGGTCTTGTGCACCGCACCCGGCACCACCCCTTTCAGAACCACGGGCCATCCGAATCGATCCGCCGCTTTATCGGCCTCTGCCGGAGACATGACCCGAATCTCCTCCACGACCGGAATCCCAGCCCGCTTCAAAATCGATTTTGACGCCCGTTCGTCGAGAACACGGGGGCCGCCGCTTAAACGATCCAAGGGAACGGTCTGTATTTGAATATCCTGGATCCGGTCGTCGACGGGCTGATGCCTTCGCCGGTGATACGCCAGGAGTTTTCCAAGGCAATCAACCGCCCGTTTGACCTCCCTGAAGGCCGGAATCTTGAGATCGAGAGCCTGTCGCTGGAATCGACTCACCGCATTTCGCTCTCCGGATATCCAACAGAAGAGCGGTTTCCGGGCACTATGGGATAGACCGGCCATGATATCGAGCTGCGGTTCCAGATCAAATCCGCCGACAAAACAGTGGGCGAAGACGGCGTCGACCCCGGGGTCGGCCATCAGAACCGCCAGCGTTTCGTTATAAGCCTTGTGGGTTCCGTTGAGAAGGATACCGGGCCAGAGATCCACCGGATTTCCCGGCGCCATCCACGACGGGAAGACATCTTCAAGCCGCGTCAGGGACTCCCGGGAGAGGGTCGCCATAGCGAGCTGCGAATCCACCAGAAAATCGGCCGACACGATCCCGGCACCGCCGCTGTAGGTCATGATCGCCACCCGATTTCCCAGCCCAGAGGGCAAATCGTCGAACGCCTCCAGAACCCGGCAATAATCCATCATCTGGTAGAAATCATCGGCCTCCACCACCCCGGCCTGGCGGAAGGCGCCGCTGACCACGGCGCCGTCACCCGCCATGCTGGCGGTGTGACTCACAGCCGCCGCCGCCCCTTCATCAGACTTTCCCCCCTTCAGGACGACGATCGGTTTGTTTGCCGCTTTGCAGAGGGATATGAATCTGGGCCCGTCGACGATGGATTCGAGATAGAGGCCGATCACCCCGGTATCCGGATCCGCAAGGAGATACTCAAGGAGGTCGCATTCCGCGACATCCATCTTGTTTCCGATGGAGCAGGCCTTACCCATGCCCATGACGCCGTGAGACATGACGTCGATGAGGAAGGCACCGGCCAGCATGCCGCTTTGGACAATGAGGGCGACCTTCCCGGGGATCATCCCCTGCTCCCAGATGGAGGACGTCACTGTTGAGAACACCCGCCGGTTTTTCACGTCCACCAGTCCCATGCAGTTGGGCCCCCAAAGCCGGACACCGCCCTCCCCCGCGATCCGCGCGGTTTCCTGCTGTAGTGCGACGCCTTCGGCGCCGATTTCGGCAAATCCCGCGGATTCAATCATGGCGCCGGGAATGCCGCGTACAGCGCAGTCCCGGATCACCTGAGGAACCATCTCCGCGCCGACGAAGACTACCGCCAGATCCACCGGATCCGGCACCGCCCGCAGCGAAGGATAACATGTCAGGCCTTCAATGGTATCGTACCGCGGGTTGACCGGATAGATCCTTCCCGTGTACCCCTTGAGCAGGTTGGCAATGATGATGTTGCCGCCCTTTTTCGGATTGGCCGTCGCACCGACGACCGCCAATCCCTTTGGGTTGAAAAAATAATCCATCTTCCCCCCTTGAACATACTGTTGGTCATCATGTGTCCCAACTTTCGGTATTCATGGGGCGTACCCTCCCGACACCTCTTCCCGGTCACCGTCATGGAAGTCGAAAGTTAGGTTATTGTCTAAATGCAGATTCTTTCTTAACCGGATCGTTTTCAAAAATCCAGCGTTATGGGTGCGCAGCGGATGTTGAGAGGCGATAAAACGGAAGGATTACAGTATGGAATGATGAGAACGTCAGCGGATATCGGGCAAGACGCGATGCCGCTTTGAAGCGGCGGCCGCGGCGACCATGGCTTCCGCCCATGCGGGCATCCCCAAGGCATGGATATGCGTGTAGGTGGCGAGAACATTTTTATATCGGATGCCGTCCCGTCCACGGATGAATCCCTTTCCTCTCCGCATGCCAAAAACCAGGTCCCGGTCATCCCCTCGCCATTCAAGAACCCGGGAATATCGAAATTCATGGCCCCGGATCTCCGTGCCCACGGCGAAATAAGGATTTTCCGATTCCACCCGAACCACGGTATATCCCAACCCCTGGGGACGGTCCGAAAGCCCGAATACAATGGGCAGAACCCCGGACATGGGGTGCCGTCGTCCGTCTACGACCAGGGCTTCTCCCAGGTACATGAGTCCCCCGCATTCGGCATAGATGGGCATCCCCCCACGGGCTCTGGCTTTCAATCCTGCCATGAATCCGGCATTGCCCGCAAGCCTTTCTGCATGAGTTTCGGGAAAACCGCCCCCAATATAAAGACCGTCCACCTGCGGGAAGGATCCGGCGTCAAATGCACTTATGAAGTTCACCTGGGCTCCGGCCCGCCGAAGGGCATCGATGTTGTCCGGATAATAAAACTGAAAGGCCGAATCCCGCAGGACGCCGATCACCGGCTTGGAATTTTCGGCGAACGCGTCGGTATCCCGCCCTGAAACCAGATACGCCACGGGGACTCGATCCGAAGCGGCAGCCATTGCGATCTGCTCGAGCCTGTCCATATCGAGGTAGCGCCGGGCAATTTCCGCCGCCGCCGCCACCGAATCGACGGCCCAGCCATGCTCCGGCGTCGGTACCAGGCCCATATGACGCTCCGGGAAATTTTCCGCATCCAGCTTCGGAACCGCTCCCACCACCGGAACACCACAATAATGCTCAATGTTTCTTCTGAGGTTCTGTTCGTGACGACTGCCCGCAATTCGATTCAGAATGACCCCTTTGATCCCGAGATCCGGATCGAACCCCAGACAACCCGCCACGACGGCCGCCATGGTACGCGTCGTCTTCGTGCAGTCCAGACTGATCACCACGGGGGCATTCAGCAGTTTGGCCACCTCGGCGGAACTGGTCGTCCCCTCGGTGTCAATGCCGTCATATAACCCCCTGTTGCCTTCGATAACAGCGATGTCGTGTGGGTGGGCGTGGGAAAGAAAGGATCGGAGAACGTCTTGAGGGTGAACCAGAAAGGTATCGAGATTGTAGCAGGGCCGACCAGCCGACAGGGCCAGCCAGCCCGCATCAATATAGTCAGGACCTTTTTTAAAAGGAGCAATGGATTTGCCCAGCCGCCGCCATGCGGCAATAATGCCGATGGACAATATGGTCTTTCCCGCGCCGCCGCGCAAACCGGCGATAAAAATTCTGGGAAAGTCAATATATCTGTGGTGCATAAACGGAACCTGAGGCAAACTCAAAGAGCGTATGAGCGGATTGCTCTGACAAACGAGTCGCGGCTTATTCGTCTTCGTGCTCAGCCGCAGCCTGTTTCCCGGTTCCGGGCATTCCGTACATGGTCGTGCTTCCGCTGGACCAATATTCAAGAACGCCGTCCTCAACAAGCTTGTTCACGATTTTTTTGGCTTCCCTGGGTTTCAGGTCCAGGATCTTGGACAGATCGTTGAAGTAGAACTTGCTTTTGGACTTGAGCTTTTTGGTCAACTCTTCGACGATCAATTTTTTTGCATCCTCGTATTCCATAAATAAACCCCTCAATCCGGAAGCGGGGGATGCATGACTGCATCCCCCGCAGTTTATTGTACAGCGAATTTAGAACTTGAACTGGGTGGACTGGCGCCAGGTATAATACGCCGGATCACGGAAATCGTCGATGAGATGATGGGTGAAAGGCAACTCGCATTTCTCGAAGAATCTTTCCCATCCGATACGCTCGGCCCATTCGCCCAGTCGTTCGTATTTTTTCGCGTCGGCGGCATAGGCTTCGATCATCTTTTTGATGGTGTCGGTCATCTGAGGCCAGCGCGGCACCTCGTTGGGCAGGAAGGCGACAACGACCTTCGAGAACTTGGGCTCGCTGATGCGGTTGGAAACCTTTCCACCGGCCATGAGAACGATACCGTCGCCGTCCTTGTCCGCCAGCGGCAGTGAGGGACACATGGTGTAGCAGTTGCCGCAGAACATGCATCGCTCGTTGTTGACTGCGACGCTCTTCACGGTCTCACCGCTGGGCAGGTCCACCTTGGTCGGCTTGATGGCGCCGGTGGGACAGGCGGCGATGGCCAGGGGGATTTCACACAGTTTGTCCAGGTATTCATGATCCAGCATCGGCGGTTTGCGGTGATACCCCAGGATGGCGATGTCGGAGCAATGCACGGCGCCGCACATGTTGAGGCAACAGGCCATGGAGATTCTGAGCGGAGCGGGAAGCCTCATGTTCTGGAAATCGCTGAAAACCTCGTCCATGGTCGCCTTGACCGTACCGGAGGCGTCGGTGGCGGGGGTATGGCAATGGATCCAGCCCTGCGTGTGAACAATATTGGTGATGCCGGCACCGGTGCCGCCGATGGGAAACTTGAAACTGCCGCCGGCAAACTTGCGACCGGCCAGGTCTTTTTTCAGAGCGTCCACCTTGGACTTGTCATCGACCATGAACTCGATATTGTTCCGGGTGGTGAACCGGAGGTATCCGTCGCAGTGTTTTTCGGCGATCTCGCAGATCTCCCGGATCAGGGAGGTGGTCATGATACGGGCGCCGCCGCAACGGACCGTGTAGACCTCGTCGCCGCCTTCAGCCACGTGCACCAGGATACCCGGCTCGAGAATTTCGTGATACAGCCATTTGCCTTTGTTTTTCGCGATGACCGGAGGATAAAATTCATCAAACTTTTTCGGACCGATGTCGGTGATTCTGTTTTTCATCGGTTCTTTCGGATCATAACCTGAAGAAATAAATGCCATGGTATCTTCTCCTCCTTATCTCAGATGATGTTTTCTGAATTCGTTGATGTCGCGATCCCAGCCGCCCTCGACCTCTTCTTCTTTCCAGAAAATGTAGGGGTTGGAACGGGGTTCGGAAACCATTCGCGGATCGGGATCAATCTCGGTCATCTCGAGCAACTTCTGGAAGCCCTGGCGTTTGATCA